>JAKPVM010000160.1 GCA_029572555.1 Verrucomicrobiota bacterium
GGAGTTTCATAATGTCAGCCTTCGGCTGATTGATATTTTACGGACAAAATGTTTTTCGCAATATTAATTGTCAGAATTATGGATATATATTTATTGTATGCTAATGCAATATCTGTGCTAATGATTCAAATAAAAAATAAAACCAGCACTTTTTATTATGGGATGGCTGTGAAAACGCGTGTCAGTATTGCTGGCATGCGTGAGGCTCATTTAAAAATATTGTTCTACTTTTTAGCCTTTGATAGCGCCTGGTCAAGGTCTTCTATAATATCGTCAATATGTTCTATTCCTATACTTAATCGGACTAATTCCGACGTTATTCCTGCTTCTCGTTGTTGTTCTTCATTTAATTGTGAATGTGTGGTTGTAGCAGGATGTATCGCAAGGCTTTTAGCGTCGCCTACATTGGCAAGGTGCGAGAACAACTGAAGTGAATCTATAAATTTGCTTCCTTCCTCTTTTCCGCCTTTTATACCAAAGACCACCATCGAACCGCCTTTCCCGCACAAATATTTTTTGTTTAATTCATACATAGGATCTGTTTTAAGTCCAGGAAATCTCACCCAGCTTACCCGTTTGTCAGATTGGAGGAACTTTGCAACGGCAAGGGCGTTCTGGCAATGTCGTTCCATTCTTAATGGAAGGGTTTCAATACCTTGCAAGAACATCCAGGAGTTATCAGGTGAAATACAGGCGCCTAAATTCCTCAATGGAACCGTTCGCATTCTCAAAATAAAGGCAAGTGGCTTTAATGGTTCTGGCAAATCATATCCCCACCTTAACCCATGGTATGAATTATCAGGGGTATCGTAAAGCGGGTGTTTTCCACCCGTCCAATTAAATTTGCCGCTGTCTATCACAATTCCGCCTATGCCAACACCGTGTCCACTAAGCCACTTTGTTAAAGAATGCACTACAATATCTGCGCCAAATTCAATTGGTCTGTTCAGGTATGGGGTGCAGAATGTTGAATCGACTATAAGTGGAATTCCACTCTGGTGCGCAATTTTTGAAATTGCTTCAAGGTCTGCTATTTCAAGGGCTGGATTTGAAACTGTCTCACAAAATAACGCTCGGGTTTTTGAATCAATAGCCTTTGCAAAATTATCCGGATTATTTGAATCCACAAATTTCACAGTAATACCAAGCGCTGGAAGGATATCGTTAAATTGGGTATAAGTGCCACCATAAAGATTTTGTGCGCTGACAATGTTGTCGCCTGCCTGGGCAAGATTAATTACTGAATAAAAAATTGCGCTTGTTCCGGAAGAAATCCCAAGTCCGCCTAATTCAGGTGCTCCTTCCAATAATGCGACCCGTTTTTCAAGAACTTCGGTAGTTGGATTTGTCATTCGGGTGTAAATATAACCGAGCTCTTTTAACGCAAACAAATTTACGGCGTGTTCTGCGCTCTTAAATTGATAAGACGAAGTGCGGTAAAGAGGAACCCCTCTTGATAATGTTAGGGGGTCGGGTTTATGTCCGCCGTGCAAGCATAATGTCTCTAATTTCATAATCAAGTTTACTTTTACTTCTATTTAGCGCTTATTACAATCAAATTTAAACAAACGAAATATATGGTTAAAAATTTAAAACGCAAGGGGTGTTGTCATTTCCATATATAAACAATGTCAATAAAGATTTTTGAATTAAACATTTCTTGCTTTGAATATTTACTGGTTTATTTTGTTGATTGTGAAGATATTGTTTATCGGAGATATAGTTGGACAGCCGGGTAGACGGGCAATAAGGGAACTTGTGCCTCAATTAAGGTTAAGACACCAAATTGATTTTGTTATTGCTAACGGGGAAAATGCCGCTGGTGGCTGCGGGATTACCGTTGCAACAGCAGACGAACTTTATAATTCCGGTGTGGATGTAATTACTTGCGGCGACCATCTTTGGGATCAGAAGGAGGTTGTGAAACTACTTGAATCAGAAAAAAGATTCTTAAGACCGCATAATTATCCTGATGGGGTGCCAGGAAGAGGAAGCGATGTATTTGAAGTTAGAGACAAGGTTCAAGTCGGCGTTTTGAATGTTCAAGGCAGGGTATTTATGCAGGAACTTGAAAACCCATTTTTATGCGCCCTTCGCGAGGTAGAAAAACTTCGCGAACATACAAAAATTATTATTGTTGATATTCACGCAGAAGCGACGTCTGAAAAAATTGCAATGGGACGTATGTTGGATGGAAAGGTTAGCGCTGTAATTGGAACTCACACGCACGTCCAAACTGCTGATGAACAAATGTTTCCCGGCGGCACTGCTTTTATTTGTGACGTCGGTTTTACAGGAGCACACGAGAGTGTTATAGGACGAGAAATTGAACCGATCATAAAACGGTTTTTAACTAATCAACCACAACGCTTCGAGATTGCAAAAGAGAAGGTACTCTTACAGGGCGTATTAATGGAAGTTTGCGCAGAGACTGGTAAGGCTTTAAGCATTCAACGCATTTCAGAAGCGATAAAAGATAATTCCTAAAAATGCCTCGAAAATCTACAACACAATGGGAGTTTAACAATCTGTTTCCTGATGACGGCAGACGGCAAATATTCTCTGTTAGCGAATTAACCCGACAGGTTAAGAGATTGCTTGAAGAACGAATTGGTTTAGTTTGGGTAAGCGGTGAAATGTCAGGATTAAAACTCCAAAGTTCAGGTCATATTTATTTTACTTTAAAAGACGAACTCTCTCAGGTTCAATGTGTTCTGTTTAGAGGTGAAGAGGTTGAACGAGAAATATTGCAAGATGGAATAAAGGTATTGGTGCAAGGCGATCTTACCGTTTATGAAAATCGTGGGATATATCAAATTGTTGTCAAAAAGATTGAATTGATTGGCGCTGGCGCATTTCAAATTGCTTTCGAAAAATTAAAGAAAAAACTTCAAGCGGAAGGATTGTTTGCGGTAGAAAGGAAACGGAAAATACCATTGTTTTCTAAACGAATCGGTATCGTTACTTCGCCAACCGGGGCTGCTCTGCGGGATATTTTGCACATTATAGGAAGACGATATGCTGGAATTGAAATTATTCTTTCCCCTTGCAAAGTTCAAGGAGAGGGGGCGGGTGTTGAAATTGCATCGGCAATAAATCTATTGAACGAATATTCAAATATCTGTCCCGATGGCAAAAAAATCGATGTTATACTTGTTACTCGTGGTGGAGGCAGTATTGAGGATTTATGGGCTTTTAATGAAGAAATTGTTGCTCGAGCAGTTTTTAGTTCTGCCGTGCCAATAATTTCCGCAGTTGGACATGAGATTGATTTTACAATTTGCGATTTTGTGGCAGATTTGCGGGCGGCAACGCCAAGCGCCGCGGCTGAAATATTGACAGCAAATTATATTGCCGCTAAAGATCAGATTGTTGATTTATACAATTGGTTGGCGACAATGTGCGGTTCTTATATTGAAGGTTGCAATCGACATTTCCAATTGTTGTTACCACGATTTTTCCGATTACATCCCAAAAAATATATTCAAGAACATTGGCAATATCTTGACGATTTACAATCAAGATTAAATAGACCTGTTAAAATATGTCTTAAAGATAATGGGACAAATTTAAACAATCTGATTGCCAGGTTAATTGCATTGCGCTCCATTAATGAGGTCAAAAATAAAGAAAAGAATTTGTCCGATTTAAAACGGCGGTTAAGTTCTGTATTTTCCAAATTTTTTAACAAAAAAAAGTCCAATTTCTTAAATGTAAAAAATAAGATTGAACTGTTATCCCCTGAAGAAATTTTAAAGAGGGGATATTCAATCACAATTGATAGCGCGAGTAAAAAGATAATAAAATCGGTAAATGATGTAAAGGATGGACAGACAATAAAAACGATGGTTAGCGATGGATCTTTTGATTCCACCGTGCAAATTTAATTTATACGGCTGAAAATAAAAAATATTATTTCTTGCCTGATGGGTAAAATTAAAGGATTTTAAAGGTATGAAATTTGGAATCTGCAATGAAATCTTTCAGGGCTGGAAATTAGAAGACGCAATGGCTTTTGCAAAAAAGATAGGTTATGACGGAATAGAACTCGCCCCGTTTACAATAGCAAAATATGTGACGGATATTTCTTCAGATGAAAGAATGCGAATAAGGAATTCTGCGCAACGGATTGGTATTGAAATCGTAGGAATTCATTGGATTCTTGTTCAGGCTGAGGGAATGCATTTAACTCACCCGGATAAGAATGTTAGAGAAAAGACCAGTGATTATTTTTGTGACCTTGTTGAATTTTGCGCCGATATTAGCGGCAGGGTTATTGTTGTTGGCTCTCCAAAACAACGAAACGTTATGGAAGCCGTTTCTTATCAACAAGCATGGGAATATGCTACAGAGGTATTTCGAAAGCCTGTAGAACTTGCCTTTGAACGTGGTATTGTTATTTGCCTTGAACCACTTTCTCCAGCAGAAACCAATTTCATAAACAAAGCTGAAGAAGCGATACAATTTCTAAACCAATTCAATAATCCGACATTTAAGCTTATACTTGATGTAAAGGCTATGTGTTCGGAACAAAAACCAATACCGCAAATAATAAAGGACTCTGCTGAATATCTTGCGCATTTTCATGCGAATGATAAAAATTTGAAGGGACCGGGATTCGGCGATGTTGATTTTTATCCAATTGCTGCCGCATTAAAAGAAATTGGATACGATAAATATGTTTCAGTTGAAGTGTTTAAATTTGATGAAGGCGCTGAAGAAATTGCCACCAAAAGCATTCAATATTTAAGGAAAGTGTTTAATGCAAAACAGTAACGAAACAATTGTAAAAGATTTTACCCCCTTGAAAGTTTTAATACAATTCCAAAGGTAATTGAAACAGAAAAAAATTATAAAGCCGATAAAATCAAACCAGTTTATCTTGTTAAGTTCATTGCATTAATTTTTAAACATTTTTCAATCCATATTAAAAGTTGTGGATTAATCTGTAGTTCGAAAATTATGAATTATAGAGAGAACTTAAGATTGAATTATTATCAATGGAAGTATAGAAATATGTTCAATTTGTGCGAACAGTATTAACAATATAATAGTCTAATAAATATGAAATTAAAATTGGTTAATAAACAATGAGTATAGCAAAGGCTAAAAGGTCTTATTTTATTATTATAACGATTGTATTGCTGGGAATAAGTTGTTGTATACAAGCGGCTTCGATTTCAGTTTCAATACAGCCGCAAACAATCAATGTTGGCGAGTCTGCCGTTTTAAGCCTTGTTTTTGAAGGTGGTACACCTGACAACAATGTTCAGATTCCCGCAATAAACAATCTCGATATTCAATTTAATGGAAAGAGTTCGCGGCAAATTATTGTTAATAACAGCATGTCATCACAATATATACTATCGTATTCTATTACGGCGACTAAAGAGGGTGAATATACAATCCCTTCAATTACGGCGACTGTTGGCGGACAACGAGTTTCAAGCAGCCCTATAAAACTCATAGTTACAAAAGTTGCCAATCAAGAAATTGAAGGATTTGCAAAATTAAGGCTCATAGTATCGAAAAATTATGTGAGGGTAGGAGAACCATTTTTAGTTGAATTACGATTGTTGTTTCTTGCTTTAAATGGGGGTGGGCAACCGCAGATTTCTGCTGATGGCTTTACGATTGGTAAGCTTGTCCAGACCGAATCCCATACAATTGAAGATGGGAAAACGTGGAGAATGATTTCTTTTAAATCTTATGCAACGGCATTAAGGCACGGAGAACTGACCCTTGGGCCGGGGTCAATCAAGGTTACTATCCCCGCAAGACTTCAAAGAAACTTTTTTGGCGATACTGTGGTCGCCTCATGGCGGACGGTGGTTCTAACTACGACATCTTATAAAATCAAGGTAGAACCTTTACCATCAATGAATGTTCCTGCTGAATTTAACGGTGTCATTGGTGTCTACAATCTAACTGTGAACGTTGCCCCAACTAATGTGGCTGTAGGGGACCCCATTACTGTAAAAATAACAATCAGCGGTCGTGGGCCAATTGAATCTATAACCCTTCCTGAACAGCCACAGTGGTCTGAATTTAAGGTGTATCCGCCAACAAGCAAAGTTGAACCCGGAGATGAGTTCGGTCTTTCCGGTTCTAAAATATTTGAGCAAGTTGTAGTTCCAAAAAGCACAGAAACACGCGAACTGCCGCCATTTATTTTTGTGTATTATGATACTGAAAAACAGGATTATCAGGTTTTAAGAGGACCGCGAGTGCCATTAATTGTTCGTCCAAGCACATCAGGAAATCTCATCTTTGCCTCAAATGCGAACACCTCTGCCACGACTATGCAAACTGATATCGTCCATATAAAAACCAGACCCGGCGCAATTAGCACAAGATCTGCGCCATTGATTGCCAGACCCTGGTTTTTGGCGGTTCAATCTATTCCCGCTGCGCTTTGGTTCGTTTCATTTATGAGAAGAAAACGACTTGATGAACTGGCTCATAATCCGAAACTTCGCCGACAAATTGAGGCTGAAAAAACCATCAGACAGGAGATGCAAAAACTGCCCAAACTCGCAGTGGAACAAAAGACAGATGAATTTTTCGCTGTTGTTTTTAGGCTGTTGCAGGAAAAACTCGGAGAACGACTTGACCTTCCAGCAACCTCAATTACCGAAGCTGTAATAGAAGAAAAATTAATTCCCGCAGGCGCATCAAAGGGTTTAATTGACATTTTGCAGAGATTATTTTTTGAATGCAATCAGGCGCGATATGGCGGAAAGAAAAACGTTACCCAACTAAATGAATTTATCCCGATGGTAGAACAGGCTATACAAATGTTGTCGGAGTTTAATGCTGAAAAATGATTAAACTTAAATTACATATTGGCTTTGAGGATTGTTTTGATTGGATGAAAATTGCATTTTCTAAACGTAAATTGCTTTCCAATATTATTTTATTAACTATTTTAAGCGCTATCAAATTAAATGCAGCAACGGTTGCTGAACAATTTGAACAGGCAAACAAACTTTATGAAATGGGACGTTATGATGAATCTGCGTCTGTTTATGAGGGCATAATAAATTCAGGTCATCAATCTGTTGCAATCTATTTCAACTGGGGAAATTCATTGTTCAAATCAGGAAAAATAGGCAAGGCCATCTATGCGTATTTACAGGCTGAACGGATTGCTCCGCGCGACCCCGATGTAAAGGCAAATCTTGAGTTTGCTCGCAAAACCGTTTCTGGTGGTGTTGTCGTCACAAAGAAAAAATGGATAGATTACCTTAATAAATTTACCTTAAATGAATGGACAATCTGCACGGCGCTTATGCTCTGGTGTTTCTTTATAATGTTAGCCGTCTGCCAGTGGAAAACTGGATTTAAGAATAAATTGCAGTTCCCAATTAGAATCAGTCTGATTTTGTTAATATTTTTTGGATTTGGACTTAGTCTTAGCGCTTATAATAGGGTCAAAACCAGAACGGCAGTTGTTATTGTTCAAGAAGGCAATGCGCACCAGGGACCGTTTGATGAATCACCAAATAAGTTTCCGCTTAATGATGGTTTGGAATTCAATGTCCTTGATACAAAAGGAGAATGGTTTCAGGTTGTTGATGCCTCAAACCGTATCGGCTGGGTAAAAACCAACCAAGTAATTATTTTACCGTCCTGGTAATTTACTAGAAAAAAACATTACACTGAAACAACGACTGCAAATAGTGGGGTGTTCACTAAAACTTCCAACATCCTCTTCCCAGTGCCAACAACGTCCACATTTTTTGCCGGGAGCCTTAGTCACTGAAATGTTTATGTCGCTATCCGAATCTTTGATTTCTAATTGCGATACATTGAGCAGTTCCTTCAATTGTTCCGAATAAGTTTTCCCATCAAGAACCAGCTGGTTTTTGCCAGAAATAGTTACCTTTGCTTCAAGTGCCTTTCCAATGTTGCCTTTTTTGCGTTCTTTTTCAAGTTCTGGCAGGACAAGTTCACGTAATTCAAATAGGTGATTCCATTTGATTTGTTCGGTTTCAGACCTTCGAAATCGAGTTGGCTGCCATATTGATAAAAATACCGATTCACTGGGCTTGAACGGGATATATTCCCATGCCTCGTCCGCAGTAAAGGAAATTATTGGCGCAAGCATCTTGCAGAGGTTAACAAGTATTGTATAAAGGGCAGTTTGTGATGAACGTCGTTCTATAAAATCCGCTTCATCAGTGTAAAGTCTATCTTTAATTATATCGTGATAGATAGCGGAAAGTTCAACAGCGGCAAATTGGCTGACCATTTGATAAACAGTGTGAAATTCGCAATTCTCGTATGCCTTGATTACGGTAGATTCCAATTTCGAAAAACTTTCTAATATCCATCTATCCAATCCCGTCATCATATCATAAGGGACAGAATTATTTTGAGGGTTAAAATCATACAGGTTTGAAAGCTGGTACCTGAGTGTATTTCTCAACATTCTATAAGTTTCAGCAACTTTTGTAATTCGCTCATCGCTAACGATGATGTCGTTTCTAAAATCTTGAGATGCAACCCATAGACGCAAGACGTCCACCCCATATTTTTTAACATACGCCTCAGAGGTTTGCGGTTTTTCATAACCACCTTGACCCTGTTTGCTTTTTGAAATTTTTTCCCTATCGGCATCTACCATAAACCCGTGGGTAAGCACGGTTTTAAATGGTGGCGCTCCATTTGCAGCAAGAGATAATAAAAGAGAGGATTGAAACCAACCGCGGTGTTGGTCGCTACCTTCCAAATACATATCTGCCTGCCATCCAAATTGTCCGTTCTCGCGGTGGAGTTCTTTCCGTTGCATTAATACCGTTCTGGAAGAAGAACCTGAATCAATCCATACATCAAGGGTATCATTTGATTTTGCAGTTGGTTCTGGCGCACTCCAATCTGATGGTTTGAGCATCTGCCATAATTCTTTTGCTGATTTTTCGAACCAGATATTTGTCCCTTGTTTTTCAACGATATCTGCAAAAGCCCTTACAATTCGCGCATCTAAAATTGGTGTGCCGTTTGGTGCATAAAAAGCCGGGATTGGAACGCCCCAGGAACGTTGACGGCTGATGCACCAGTCTGGTCTTGCCTTTACAGCGGCTTCAATCCTATTTTTTCCCCATTCCGGTACCCAATTTACCTTTTCAATTGCATCAAGGGCGTGTTGCCTAAAACTTTTCCCATCAACGGTGTGGTCAACATTTATAAACCACTGGTTCATTGCTCTAAAGATTACCGGTGTTTTGCTTCGCCAGCAGTGAGGATAACTGTGATGGTAATTTTCCTCATAAACAAGTAGGTTGCGAGAACGTAAGTCATATAAAACTACCTCATTGGCTTCGCTTTTTCCATGTTTTTCAAGGATTGATTTGCCAATCATTGAGGACGGCATCTGGTGTTCAACAGGGAGGTCGTCTGTATGGATAAAACAACCGTTATCATCAACAGGTGAATAAATCGGCAAACCAACTCTACAACCGAGCATATAGTCCTCAAGTCCATGACCGGGTGCAATGTGAACGAACCCCGTACCTGTTTCGTTATCCACAAATTCGTCCCCGACGTATAGTTTACCTGTGCGATTGCAGAATGGGTGTTGGTATTCAATATCGGTAAAGTGTTCAGATGTTAGGCTTCTTATGATTACAAAGTCTTCCCATTTGCACTGGTCGGCAACTTTGCTAATTAAAAATGTTGATAAGACGTAGTCTTCGGTTCCGTTGACCCGCACTACTGAGTAACTAAATGTGGAATTGTATGCTACTGCTAAATTAGCAGGGAGCGTCCAGGGCGTTGTTGTCCAAATTAACAGATAAGTATTGGGCTTGCCAATTATAGGGAATTTAACAAAGATGCTCTGGCTAACGTGGTCTTTATATTCAACCTCAGCCTCGGCAAGCGCGGTTTTACAAGGGATACTCCAATATACAGGTTTTTTGCCCCTATAAATAAAACCCTTCTCAATCAAGTCGGCAAAGAGTCTAAGTTCATTTGCTTCGTATTGGGGGTCAAGCGTCAGGTAAGGGGCATCCCATTCTCCAAAAACGCCAAGTCTTTTAAATTGTTTTCTTTGAATATCCACATATTTTAAAGCATAAGACTCGCAAGCCTTTCTAATAGTGGCGGCATCTGGCTCGGTCTTTCCTGCCTTACGAAGTTCCTGCACGACCTTGAACTCTATTGGCAGACCATGGCAATCCCATCCAGGAATGTATGGGGCATTAAAGCCGTGCAAGGTTTTGTATTTAATGATTATATCTTTTAAGATTTTGTTTAATGCAGTGCCAATGTGAACATCGCCATTAGCAAAAGGTGGTCCGTCATGAAGGACAAACTTTGATGCGTGTTCCCTCAATTTCTCAATCTTGTTATATAACCCTTCCGCTTCCCATTTTTTTAATCGTTCGGGTTCTCTGGCAACCAAATCTGCCTTCATTGGGAAATCGGTTCTTGGCAAATTTAATGTATTTTTATAGTCCATTTTAAATCCTTACAATTCCCTGCAGGAACACCCTGCAACAGGCAATTTAAATCTTAATATTTACACAAATTCAAATTATCAATAAAGAAGATTTAGTTAAAAATGCAAATAAGCATTTTGATTATTGGGTGTTTGTGAGTTTAAAATTAGCTTTATTGGCGCGTTTTATTTGACTTTTATCAATTGGATTGAATTAAAATAAGCTTTGCCAGTCTTTGATTTTAATTCGCAGATTAAATCAACCTCTTTTCCCGGTGATGATACTTCAAATTCGCAACTTACTTTTTTCCAATCCGTTGTGCCATTAATTTTATTAGATTGTCCCTTTGGGCTAATAGATGTTCTTATTGTAGCGCCGTATTGGTCGTTTTCAGCAGAGACATTTTCAGTTTTCACAAGTGCTTCAAATCTGTAAGATCCTGAGTTTAAAGACATTGTGTAGCAAAAACCAGCAGTGCTTTCGCTATTAGCCTCAACACAGAACATTTCTTTTCCATCAGTTTTGTTTTTAAGCAATTTTGCCCCCGAGTGGAGGATTTCTTTCCAATTTTCAGTTTTTGTAATGTCAAATTGTGTTGTCTCCGACTGCGGTTTTATTAATAGACGGTTAAGATAGTCTATACGTTTTAATATTAAGTCTTGGATCCGTTTAACACCCCATCGAAAACTATTTAAAAGGTTTTTATCTTCTTTTTCAAGAACCGGTTCAATTGCGCTGATCATCTCCGCTATGCGATTTGTAATATAATAAGGGACAAACACAGTTTCTAATAATTCAATATATCGTTTGCGGTAAAGTATTTTTGCGTCTTGTACTTGAATAAGCGTGCGTGCAACAATACCGTTTGGTGGGGTATGATAGGGTCCGTCTGTTACCGAAAACATTTGGTCCATTCCGTGCGGGAAAAATATCATTTTGCCATCATCAAGATTATGATAGACACGGTAATTGTTTCTGTTCATAACATAACCATCCCAGTCCCACGTCATATTTTCGATGACCATAAAAGAGATAAACCGTTCTACATCAAGTACTTCATTAAGTTTTTTCCAGCGTGTATTAAGGTCTTTTTCTAAGGCGGCGTCTGCAAGGGTTTTTAAATCTGACCTATCTTTAACATCATCACCCGAATCAAGCTCTAATGGTTCAGTAATATCTTTTACGAAACCACCATCGTAAAGGTTTCCATCTGTATTATTGAAATAAAGACTTAAAAAATCCTTTGTGAATCCCTCTTTTAACACATACAATCCTAACTTTCTCCCATTTAATTCAACTAATGCCAAGTTTGCTCTGGGGGTTGGCACACCAGCCTTTATGAATAATTCACTGCAAAGTTTTTCGGATATATAGGAGGGATCCTGAACAGAATTATTAAGATGAATTTTCCTCAATCCATAAAACCTTTGCCCGGGTAAAAACCTGTTAAAACTCAAAGTCAAAGCAGGTTTATCGTTGATACCGCGAAAACTACCAGCCGCCCCTTTAAGATGAAGGGCAACATTTGTATAACTTATTCCTCCTTCAACCAACTCACAGGGAACATATTTTCGTGCATCTTTTTCAAGTGATTTTATTGATTCGGGCGGTACATTTATTTTTATTTTTAAAACTAAATCTTTATCGAAAATTTCATGTCCCCGTAATGATTTTATTTCCGTTGTATCAGGGGTTTCTGAATAGCAAAAACAAATGGATATCACGGTTAACATCAAGGTAACCGCAATAGTCTTAATTTTGAATCTAAACCATTCCATTATAATAATAAGACGAAAAATAACCTTTAAAGTTTCAATGTTTCTTTTTTGGAAAAATTAAGTTAAAAAGTTGAATTTTTTCCTTGAAAATATTTAGAAAATAGAGAAAATCGAGTATAAATAAGCCCCACCCTCGGTGCGGTAGAATGCTGGTGGCAATTGCATATTCAGCCTGCTTGTTTATCGGACCCGCGCCTTTGGGTGGGGTAAAATTAGTCCCACCAATATATATACACTTAAATTTTGATAGAGTTTCGGCCACTGGCGCATTTCTCTCTTCCCCCCATAAACTCATCCGGCACCAGTGGCCCAGCCCACAACTTCCAAACCAACTATGCCAGTGCTTAGTTGGAAACCAACCTAACCAACTACTCACTCAGCATAAGCAAATATCAGCAATTTTTATGCCAAATCTGCATTTATTAACGTTTTTGAATATTTACGAACATCTGCGAGAAATTATCTATCACCTGCTTTTGAAAGTTCAGGAACTTGTTGATATGATTGTGTTAAATCAAAAATATTCACCCACGTATCCAATTGTTATTAGTTTGCTAATGATTGAGGTTTTTAATATTGCTAATCATTGGCGATTTTTTCTGTTAAAACTTACTTATTTAAATAGATGAAAAAGAAAGAAATTTATTAAAATATTTTTAAAAGAATAATTTGAATGTATTAAACTCAATAAAATTGCGTTAGTTTCACGCCTTTTATAAACTTTTATTTTTGTGTAAAACGAATTTATTGCGAAGTTATCATAATTGATAGGTAATCGTTCAGAAAAGTGAATTAATGATGAACAGTAGATTTTGTGAATAATGATTTAAAGATACATAATTTTCTTCCGTCAAGTTATGCGAACGGACCGGGAAGACGCGCCGTTGTCTGGGTGCAAGGTTGTTCTCTAAAATGTCCCGGTTGCTATAATCCTGATACACATAACCCGGAGGGAGGTTTTACAATTTCAGTAAGCGAGTTATATAATAAAATTGTTTCACTTAAAGATTCAATAGAGGGCATTACAATAAGCGGAGGTGAACCTCTGGAACAGCCGGAAGCGCTTGCAGAATTAGTTCAAAAAATAAGAGAAACAACCAATTTTTCAATAATCGTTTTTACAGGATATGAATGGAATGAGTTAGAAAATATTCTGAATTATTCTGAAGAAAAAACAAATCCTAAACCGACGTTAACCCCAAATATGTTAAGAAAGGTAATAAATTCAATAGATATACTTATTGCCGGACGATTTGATTTTAAACAAAAGATTGGACGACATCTACTTGGTTCTGCCAATAAAACTATTCGTTTCTTTACCAACCGTTATAACCTAAAGGACTTTGACAATGTGCCGGAATCTGAAATTGTGATAACAGCTGACGGCAAGGTAGTAATAAGCGGGATAAATCCGCCTCGTTTAAAAGTTTAGATGAAGAATAATTTCTTAATCACGGCTTGTTTTAACATTTGTCAAACATTTCAATACATCATTTGCTTTATTTCGCAATTCTTTTAACAATTGGTCGGACAAGTTTTTCTTATTATTTTGTTCAAGTGAAAAGAATTTACAATCTGCCAGATTTGGCGAGGAGATCCCTGCCACAGTTTCCGATAAAATCAAGTAATTAATCTCCGGCAGTTCTAATCTTAATAAAAGGATATCGCGGGGATTGATTTTTTGTTTTGAGAATAGTGGTTGAGAAAAGCAGTTTGTTCCAGATTTAGAATCAGCAAGTTCTAAAAGTGTGGAAGCAATATCGCAGGAGTAAAAAAGCGAACTATTAGTTTCGGCTTTAAGGTTGCCTTGCCAATAGGCTATGGTCGAAATATTGAGCTGTTTGCGGATAAATTCTTTTAATTGAGTAGTTTCTGATGCCTGGATGTTTTCTGACGGTATCGATGTAAACAAAATCACGCTTGTATCTAAAATTTTGTAAGCCTCTAAATATTCGAAGATTTTTCCAATATATTCATCAATTGATTGCAACAACTTGCGCCTGTTTTCTGTTTCAAATTTTCTAAATTGGTTGTCATTTAACCCGGACAGATTTTCTGTTTGGTTAGTTGATTTTCCCGGTAAATTAGATGGCAGATAAAGAAAGAATGGATATTCGCGATAAATTCTTAAAAAGTTTGTAGTGGTTTTTATAAACCAGCCTTGAGCAGATTCGATTTTTTTGCCGGATTGATTAGCTGTAAATTCCCATTTTTTGTCATTTCTCCATAAATATTGTGGGTATTGATTTTGTGCTTCTTCATCGGTAAGGTAGCCGAACCATTCATCAAAACCGATTGGATTTCCACCCAAAGCCCATTTCCCAAGTATTCCAGTTCTATAACCGGATTCCTTTAACATTTGCGGTAAAGTTTTAAATTCTGGATTTAAGTTGCCTGATGAAAGAAGCGGTTTTTTTAATGGATGTACGCCGGTCAATAAGCAGGCTCGGGATTGTTTGGAATCTGTGTCAACTGAATAGAACCGCGAGAAAAATAATCCGTTTGTTATTAGTTTATTCAAGTTTGGAAAATTAGAACGATTATTAAGAACAAGTTCAAGGTCACCATAAGTAAAGTTGTCGGCAACGAAGAGTATTATATTTGGTTTGCCATAGGCGCCTTTATCTTGAAGTCTTCTCAATGGTTGAGCTATGGCAGAGCCACAAACCATATAGCCAAACATCAACAGGATTAGAAAGATAAACCCGTTTTTTCTTTGCCTTATTATAAAAAATAATGTCAGGAATCGCATTTGTTAAAAGTTTGTAATTTGGTTTTCGGGTTTAAAAATTAGCATTCTTAAAGCCCATAACGGGATTTTTACCGTGCCAAAAACGGGATTTGTAGCGATGAGTTTATCATTTTCCCATCTCTCAATTTTAATTGTTAGTTTTCCACCTCTGATTAAAGTAGCGGTGATATTATCTGGTTTTTTGAAAATAGGTTCTCTACCTATAATAGAAAAGTAAAATTGATTAATTCTTGTAAATGGAACATCGACGTTCCCGAAGGCTGTCTGCACTATAAACTTACCATCTTTAAACTCCTTTGCAGTTCCAATCACAGTATCGTTATTTAAGAGTCTGACGAAGTCGCCTCTTGAGTTATCAACTTTGTTTGTTGATATTTCAGTTCTTCCATCCCAATGAGAGACTACAATGTTGCTTATTTTAAGCGGGGCAGCAACCTGATTTACGAACCTCACATAAGTGCCAGAACCTGAAAATTGCCCCGGATCCTGCCATTGCTTTACTAATAAACCATCTACGAACAAATAAATTGTTTTTTCTGGTTTATTTACTCTAATCATAACGTGGGCGGAGGTTTTGCGGTCAATAAGAGGAAGAAATCCAATGCCCATTGAATTTAGTGGTGCACCTTTTCTTATCGCCATTAAATTTACCGTGTTAAAGTTAATCTGGAGACTATAAAACGGACCAAAATCCGGTCCATCATCTTTTTGAGCTAACTGAATTGGGAAAAGTGTATTTGCGTATAACGCTATTGCGATTGAGAGATAATTTTGCCATGCAATATCAAATTCAATTGTTGTGATATCAGGCAATTTCAAATCTCTTGCGATGGAGCCGGATTCAGTAGTGATGAGAGCGCCATTACGATATTTCCATGTTGACGGTTGCGCTCCCGGGGCAGGGGAGTTGCTAACAGTCCAGCCTTCAATCCCGGTTGGACCTTCAAAGACGACTGTTGGTTTGGGAACAATGGGAATGAACGAATCTATCCGTTTGCGAGGAATTGAAATTTTGCCTGAAAAAGCTGTCTCTAAAATCATTTCTCTTTCATCCAATGAAATTAAATCGCCTTCAATTTCATCCAGATTAATTAATTTTACCTTACAAGCATTTTTTGGTGAAAACAAAGGATTTTGTCTGTCTCCAAACGATATTTTTACAATTGTTTCCAGAGGAAATACGGCAATGTTTTGAATATATTTATTCCGAATTTCAACACCTTTAATTGGGTCTATGGATTTAATTTCACCGCGTAGACGGTCGCCGTTTATAAACCAAATATAATCTTCTGACGGTTGCAGAGTATCGCCAGTGAGCACATATCCAATTGCGATATAGATTGCAATCGTCAAATAATATATTTTTTTAAATCTTCTCATCAATTATCAGTTTCAATTTAATAAATACCATTAATATTAGTAGTCAATAGAATCTTGAACAAATCAATTTTTAGATTTATCTTAATTCTTTTATTTGATGAGGTTAATGATGAAAAATTGGGCAGGATTATTTGATTGGGATGGGGTTATTGTTGATAGTTCAAGACCACATGAAGAGGCATGGGAAATCCTTGCTAAACGAGAGGGTAGGGTATGTCCGCCGGGATTTTTCCCAAAAAGTTTCGGTATGAAGAACGAAAAGGTTATCCCTGAGTTGCTAAAGTGGACTGATGACCCGAATGAGATTCATCGGATTTCTCTTAAAAAAGAGGCAATTTATAGGGAACTAATTAAACGAGATGGTATTAAAATACTTCCCGGTGTTAAAGAATGGTTACAACAGTTGAAAGAACGTTCAATTGCCTGCGCTATTGCATCTTCTACTATCCGAGAAAATATTGATTGCGCCATTGAGATTCTTGGGATTGGACAATATTTTCAGGCGATTGTAGCAGGTGAAGATGTAAAGCACGGGAAGCCTGACCCGGAGGTGTTTTTGCTCGCTGCAAAACGATTGGATAGAAAACCACAAGATTGCGTCGTATTTGAAGATGCGCATGTGGGTGTTGAAGCAGGATTAAATGCTGGTATGAATGTGGTTGCACTGGCAACAACGCATCCAGCTAAATCACTCAAAAAAGCCCATATTGTTGTTGATAATTTTACTCAGTTAAAATTGTCAGATGTGGATTCGCTATTTGAAAAATAGTCGGTTATTCTGTCCTCAATGAATCAATTATTTTGCCTTTTAGCGCATATTTGGACGCGATGACAGTCCATAAATAGCCGGAAATTATTGCGAGCAAGATAAGTATTCCTAAAAAACCGAGCGGTAAAGTTCGAGAAATCCCCATAAGCGCCGGTGATACTGCAATGAGTGCGGATAAGACGCCGATTAAGAGTCCGATTAATATTAAAAATAAGTGTTCAATAACTATCATTTGTTTTACTGATGTTTTTAAAAAACCGACTGCTAATAAGATGGCTAATTCATTGCGACGTTCAATGACGTTGCGAACCAGTATTATTGCTATGCCAATTATCCCTAACAACATTCCCATACTACCAAGGGCTTGAAATGCGCCAATGTAAGTATTTTGAACAGCATTAAATTCCGCAAGCCTCTTTGATGATAGGGTTAGTTCAAGTCCGTAATCAGCAAAAGTAAGAGATAACTTTTCCATTGTTGTATTATTCGGATTTATATCAATGAGGAAGAATTGATAACCATCGCAGGAAGGAAATAATTTTTTAAATGCCTCTTCGCTTATTATAAGGTTTCCTTGCAAGATTGAATTTTCCACCCCCGCAACGATTTTTAATTTAATTTGGCGTCCAAATTCATCTACATAATCAATTGTATCCCCAATTTTCTTTCCCATAGCCCATTGAATTGAAGCCGAATCGCCAATTGCTGGAATTTCTATGGGTGCATTGTCAGGGTTTGCTAAAATATTAGTATCAACTTGCAAAAGTTCCCAGAAGTTTGTGCCGTTATAATTTTTAGGCAGCATAGTAAATGTAAATCGTCCACTCAACTGTCTCCAATCCACGCCAAGAATTCTCGGTTTTTGTGCGCGGTTTAGGTTTAAACAACTTGCTTCGTCGCCTTCTTTTACCCTGAACTGAACAAAATTAGGTGAACCAATTTCTGCGCTATCAATTCCATAGTATGCAAGCCCATTTGTCGTATTAAGGTCTTTTACAATAGGGAGCGTGGATTCGCCGATTAATGAAAAACCTCCCGTTCCGGAGGTTGGAGTGTTCAGATTTTGTCTCTCATCGGGTCTAAATATGCTAATGGAAATTAAGATAAAAAATCCGCTGGCAAGTATTCCAGATGTTAATACACTTCTTTTAGGATTTCTTGCCATAGAACGCAACGTTATGTCAAAAATCGTTATTGCTTGTGATTCTTGTGTGGATAATTTTTTGAAGATTGAAGGTAAAATTGTTAAAGCCCCGGTTAGAATTAGAAAGCCTGCGGTAAAGAAACCAACCGAATTAGATGTTTGATTGCTTATTATAAGATAAATTGCAGTTAAGATTCCAATTGTGATTAATAAACAGCCAATTATAGAACCTATTGAGATATTTAAAAAAAATGTTTTAGATTTTTTTGATGGCTGAATTAGTGTAGCAACAGCGCCTGAAAATATTTCTCTTATTGAATGGTTTTTTAATTGTCTTAAATTTAGGACTATAACAAGGATGCAAGATACAATAGTGGCAATAATACCGATGATAAAACTTGATGGTTCATAGTTGAATGTCCACAAAGAAAAACCTGTCGCCTTATTCCATATAGTTGAAAGACCTATAAGCATTAATTTGGAATATAAAGTGCCACCTATAGCGCCAATAATTGCAGCAGGCACTATTATAAACACGGTTTCAAACAGGAGAATTTTTCTTATCAATTGCAGCGGACAGCCTATTGCAAAATAAGTGGCAATTTCAGACATACGTTTCTCTAAATTTAGATGGAAAAGCAACGCTGTTAAAAATATTACCGCAAGGATAAGAAAAAAACTGAATCCAATAAATAGCCCACCAAAATCCTGAGATTGAACCGCTGCTTTTAATGCATTTTCTTTTATCGGTTCGAAAACGAAACCAAGAGTTTTTGGTGGACAATTATGAATCAAGTCATTACCCAGGTTTTCAATGATTGTCTTGTCATAGTTACTCATCTTGAGTTGAAATCTTATCGAGGTAAGTTCGCCGAACCTATTTGACCACAGTTTTTTACCTACTGACAACGGGAGAAAAGCCTTTGGTGTGCCGCGATAGTTTTTCCAGTAATCGTCATCTTTTTTCCGAAATTTATAAATTAACGGAAAACCTAAATTCCAATCCTGAGTGGATTCAGCCTTTGCAAGGCCTGGAATTTCTGGAAGCAAAGTCCTGTCAAACCACGGGAGTATATGTGGGATAATCTTTACAACTTTGAATTGGTTTGTTGCCTCGATTAGTTTTGATGCTGATTCTGGCAAATAATATTGCATTTGAATTACATCACCGGGTTTCACTCCGAGATCTTCCGCAAGCCATTCTGTAATGATTATTTCATCTTCCTTAACATTCTCATCTACAAGTGGTGGTGTGGAGGCAGTAATGATTGAATAAGGCGTAGTGTGGTCTTTATATTTCAACAGATTTGCAAGATAAGTCAGCACTTCAATCGTATTTGTCTGCACAACCTGTTGCCAGTAATTAGAATGGGTTAGGTTTCGCGCAGCATTACAGAGTTCTGGTTCAAGAAAGATATTTTTGCTCCTGATTTCAATGATATTGGTTATTGGAATCCCGACTTCAATCTGACAATCATCAGGCGTAAGACTTTTGTTTAAAGCCGTATCAAGCAAATCCGGGTTGTATTTATCCGAATTAAAATTGCAAACAAGCAGGTTAGCACGATTTTTCATATCGGATGTTTTCGCAAGTTCATCATAATTTATAAACAGATTAAGCGGTGGGATTTGGCTAACTTGCATACTAAAGTTTCCCATCCGGTCATTTGGAACAACCATTTGAATCCGCAATCGCATTCCCGCTGTAATGTTTTCCTGTAAGGTTAAAGGCAGTTCAAGTGATGAAAGAGAATATTTTTTTATACGAGCAATAATTTCATCACCGATTTTTAAATTTAATTGTTTGGCTAAAGCCTTATTAACTATGGCTGAACCATTTTCAATTTTTGAAAAAGTATTTGAAGCATCGGAGAAAAAATCTGATTTGACGCCAAAAACATTGACTTTGTTTGCCCGCAGTGAACTGTCAGATTTTACTACTGTTCCTGAAAGTTTGATGGCGGATGAAACTTTTAATGGTTCACCATAATTCAATTGCTGTATGGCATTCTTAAATCGCTGTTCAAGGCTAAAATTGAATGTCTTATCTCCCGATGAAAGCGCAAAAGTAGTCCATCCTACTCGTTGAAGCGCGGTTTGTTTAACGCTTATTTGAACTGAATCGCCGACAAGTAATGCCCCTGTTATGACAGTTGACCCGACTGCAACAGCCGCAAAAATTCCAATATACGATGTCAGATAATATTTTAGATTATTTAAAATAAGTTTGGAAATCTGGTTCATATAAAATTTAATTTTGTTTGGTCAAATTTCCATCGCGAAGGAGAAATACGCGGTTCATTCTTTTAGCGAGTTCAAGCCAATGTGTAGCTACTATTAATGTAACA
>JAKPVM010000161.1 GCA_029572555.1 Verrucomicrobiota bacterium
AGTCCCGACCTGTCGGGATTAACCGGCGGGTTACAGGTTCGAGCCCTGTCTCTGGAGCCAATTTTATTTTGGTAAAATTTTGGTTGACCAACAATAAAGGTAATTAGAGAGTCAATTTATCAGTGAAAGTGATCTTTTAAGGGAGAATATGATTATCCTATAACTGAATTTTGCGGTTTTTGGAGAAAATGATATATTAGCATATATTCGTTAATATATATAAAGGTAATAAACAGTATGAAAAATATGAGCAAATTGTTTTCTCCTCTAAAAATTCGTGGCGTTGAGTTTAAAAATAGAATCTTTGTCTCGCCGATGTGCCAATATTCAAGTGATAACGGGAAACCGACGGATTGGCATTTGGTTCATTTAGGCAGCCGAGCCGTAGGCGGAGTGGCTTGTGTGATAATGGAAGCCACAGCAGTCTCTACGGAAGGTAGGATTTCCCCAGGCGATTTAGGGATGTGGGATGATAGTCTTGTCCCTTTTTTTAAAAGGATTACGGATTTTATTAAGTCTCAAAATGCTGTTCCAGGGATACAATTGGCTCATTCGGGCAGGAAAGGTTCTACATATATTCCGTGGGAAGGCGAAGATGCGTTGAAAAAAGAAGACGGCGCATGGCAGACTATTGCCCCTTCACCTATACCATTTGATAAAGGCTATCCAACGCCGATTGAAATGACTGTGAACGATATTAAGGTGTTGAGGGAGAAATTTGTAAAGTCTGCGCAAAGGAGCGTTGAGGCAGGTTTTCAAACCATAGAACTTCACATGGCTCACGGTTATCTGGTTCATCAATTTCTTTCTCCTCTTTCCAATGAGAGAACTGATAATTATGGCGGGAGTTTAGAAAACAGGACCCGTTTTGCTATTGAGATTGCAAGAGAAGTGCGAAACAACATTCCGCGCGACATACCTTTGTTTGTTAGGTTGTCTTGCACTGATTGGGTAGAGAATGCATGGGATATTGAAGATACTGTTTATTTAGCAAAGTCATTAAAATCGGTGGGCGTGGATTTGATTGATTGTTCATCTGGGGGTAGCGCGCCCGATGCAACAATTCCAGCAGGCGTAGGGTATCAAATTCCTTTCTCTGAACAAATTAAGAGAGAAGCGGAAATACTCACCGGGGGTGTTGGCATTATTGTTTCACCAGAGCAAGCCGAAACAATTATCAGAACTAATCAGGCTGATATAGTTTTGCTGGGTAGGGAGATGTTGCGCAATCCTTACTGGGCTTTAAATGCTGCAAAGATTTTGCGTGAAGATATTGAATGGCCTAAACAGTATGTAAGGGCTAAATATTAAAATAACAAAAAGTAGAAACAGGAGTCTGTTGCACAAACATATTCAACCACCTGATTGAGATTGTAGAACCCATCCAAATTATTTTTTATCATTCAACGTTTCTCCGTTTTTATTGTCAAATTTTGTAAGTGGTTATAAAGAATAATATTGTAGGCTATAAAGAAACAGAGGAACTTTATGAATAGATTTATGAAAATAATTAAAGTGGTTGCAGTTGCGGCATTATATTGTGGGTTTGGTGTAATTGCGTATGGGGCGTCTATGCCAAAACTGCATATTGATACTCAAACAATCGGTAAAAATGCACCGCCTTTGAACACTTATGCGCCAATAGTTAAAAAGGCGGCCCCGAGCGTTGTCAATATTTATAGCACTAAAAAGGTTAGGATAGATAATCAGCTTATGCCGTTTTTTGAGGATCCATTTTTTAGACGGTTTTTTGGGATACCGGAAGGAATGGATAGAGTTCCACGGGAGCGACGCGAGCAGAGTCTTGGTTCTGGTGTAATTGTAAGCGAAGACGGTTATATTTTAACTAACAACCATGTAGTAGATGGAGCCGATGAAATTAAGGTGGCGTTGGCTGATGAAAAGACAATCCTTGATGCGAAGGTAATCGGGACAGATCCGCATACCGATATTGCTGTAATCAAGGTAGATGCCAAACAACTCCCAGCAATTACAATCGGTGATAGCGACAAATTAGAAGTTGGCGATGTAGTTCTCGCGATAGGGAATCCGTTTGGCGTAGGTCAGACAGTAACGCTTGGAATTGTTAGTGCCAAGGGAAGAGGCGGAATGGGGATTGTTGATTATGAGGATTTTATCCAGACAGATGCTTCAATTAATCCGGGCAATTCAGGTGGCGCTCTTGTGGATATCGAAGGCAGACTTGTTGGAATTAACACTGCAATCTTGAGCCGTTCAGGCGGGAACCAAGGGATTGGATTTGCCGTGCCAGTAAATCTTGCGCGATATGTGATGGAACGAATTATAACCGATGGCAAGGTAAAACGTGGTTATTTAGGGGTTTTGATTCAACCAGTAACGCCTGAACTGGCAAAGGAATTTAAGTTAGGTGAAAAAACCGGAGCGCTTGTAGGCGAGGTTACGCCGAAATCGCCAGCTGAAAACGCAGGCCTTAAAGAGGGAGATGTGATTGTGGAATATAATGGGAAGAAAGTAGATGATAATAGGCATTTGCGACTTATGGTTGCACAAACACCACCGGGGACAAAGGTTACAATAAAGGTGATTCGCGATGGCAAGGAAAAGACCTTAACCGCTACGCTTGATGAGTTGCCATCAGAAGGTCTTGCAAAGGCTGGTACACCGGGTGGGTTGCGCCGTGGCGATGTGTCAGACCCGTTAGATGGTGTTGAAGTAGCCGATATTGATGTTCGCGCCAGACGAGAATTTAATATCCCGAATTATGTGAAAGGCGCCCTTGTAGTGAATATTGATCCGGATTCTCCTGCTGCAGCGGCTGGTCTACAACCGGGTTGTGTGATTATGGAAATTAACCGCAAACCCGTCACAAACGCAGATGAGGCGATTGAAGTAAGCCGTCAGATAAAATCCTCGCGTGTGTTGTTGCGCGTCTGGAGCGGCGGTGGAAGCCGTTATATTGTCATAGATGCTTCTAAAAAGGGAAGTTAAGTAGGCATTAAAGTTCTTTGTGGAATCGCTATTGTTGGTGATAACCACAGTAGCGATTCTTTATATATGGGTGTGAGCTTAGGAATGAGAAGAATTGTGGGAATCTTTTTCTTGTTGAGTTACTGAACAAATTGAAATTATTCTTGAGAAAGGTTAGGATTTTATTGGTTAAACAAAATTATGCGATGGTCAATTAAAATTGTGCGAGTAGCAGGAATTGAAGTTAAGATTCATATTACTTTTGTTTTGTTTTTGGCATGGATTGGTTTTACCTATTATATGATAGGTGGAATCAATGCCGCTATTGATGGGACGCTTTTTGTGTTAGCGCTCTTCGGCTGTGTGTTGCTTCATGAATTTGGTCATGCAATTGCGGCGAAATCATTCGGAATTCAAACGCCGGATATAACTTTACTGCCAATTGGTGGTGTGGCGCGGATGTTGAAAATTCCGGATAAACCGCATCAGGAATTTATCGTGGCGCTTGCCGGACCATCAGTTAATTTTATTCTTGCGGCTGTATTAATTTATTTTGCAGGAACTCAGTTTGGTTTGGAGTATTTAGAGGACTTAGACAAACCGGGTGTCGCAGTTATGGGCAAACTTGCCACAGTAAATATTATGTTGGCGGTTTTTAATTTAATTCCGGCTTTTCCAATGGATGGTGGACGTGTGTTGCGGTCATTGCTTGCAATGACGATGAATTATTCCCGAGCGACTCACATTGCAGCAGGAATAGGACAGGGGCTTGCATTTTTGTTTGCGCTTGTAGGTCTGTTTTATAATCCAATGCTCATTTTTATTGCGCTCTTTGTTTATTTAGGGGCTGCTCAGGAGGCATCTATGGCGTATACAAAAGATATCTCCACCAATCTGCTTGTCTCAGAGGCGATGATGACTCATTTAATGACACTTCAAAAAGATGCCACTCTGGACGATGCAGTTGAGGCGCTTTTGCGGACTTCACAACACGAGTTCCCTGTGGTTGATGAATATGGACGAGTTCTTGGTGTGTTGACGAGGGATAATATGATAGCGGCATTAAAACGAAATAAATCCAATGCGCCTGTGATAGAGGTTATGCGTAGCGATGTGCCGTATGTTATGCCTTATGACCCGCTTGATGAGGCATTTAAAAAGATGCAAGAGTGCGGTTGCACTGCTCTGCCTGTTGTAGATTTTGACGGTAAGTTTGTTGGTTTGATAACCGCGGAGAATGTCGAAGAATTGCTAATGGTTCGTTCGTTGCGACCAGATATATCGCGACCTATTTGGAGAGTAAAACCGCTTTGATATTATTTGGAAAGGTGAAATTGTTTTTCAAGTTGTTCAACAAGAACGGCTTTGTCTTGGATTTGCCCACTAATCAAATTTGTGCCGATTATTACTTGAGGCATTTGCCCTTGAGATAGATAAAGCGCATTTGTGGAAAAGAGGCTTGTTGTCGTTTTAATTATTGAAGAGACCCACGGGTCTAAAATAGATTTATCAAGGTTATCTTTGCCGACAAGGTTTTCAGCATAAGCCCTGACTTTTTCAAGCGGCGGCGGATTTTCACCTTCAAACACGAATTTTTCAAATTCAGAATGAGCAGAGCGGTTTGCGCGCCAGACAGCAAGCCCAATTTTAGCGTATTCACACGAGTTAATATGTGCACGCGGAGTTCGTGGCATCAACGGGTTACAATTTGCGTCAAGAGGCATTGGCAGGTTTATAATGCAAATGCGGTTGCTGTAAGTACCAACTAACTCTAAAAGGTGGTGATGCATCTCCCGACAGTAATGGCAGGTATAATCAAAGAGGCTTAAGATTTTGCAGGAGGCTTTTGTATTGCCGAGTACCGGAACCTCATTAGGATTAAATTGAAAAGTGCCACCACCAACATAGAGTTTGAATGCGTCGCTGTTTTGGAGGATTGGTGTTATTGATGTTGAACCGGATTCGGTTTGAAGGTTTGTAGTTAATGTAGGTGGAGTTGGTGTTACAGTAGGTGCATTTGATATGACAGCATTTGTAAGGACGGTTGGCTGTGGTTGATTTGTCAGTGGTAATGCATCAGGGTTTGGATTTAACGATTTTACTATATGAGTTTTCGGTGAATAAATGATTTGACCTGCAATTAATAGGGCTAAAAGCACACCTGCGAAAATCAAACGTTTCTTTGCGCGATGAGGTGAAATATAAATTCTTTTTTCTCGCTCTCCTCTATGTTGAGGTTTGTAGATGGGGGCTTTTAAAATCAAGATGAGTGAAGCAGCACCGCCGAGAATATGCGCAGCCATACAATATGGGCAGATGCTTTTTATTACAAAGATTTGAAGAAAGGTGAACCAGATTGCCGCCCCAAGAACTAATAATGAACAGGTAAGGGTCAATCGCCATGCATGTCGTTGTTTTCGCGGTTCAATATTTTCTCGGAAAAGTCCAACAGAATAAATTAGCCCGATGTATAGGGGCAAGGCAAACAGGCTGACTGGAATCCCGAACAGTTTTGACCATTTGCTCTGAAGAACTTTATCGCAATCGGAGTCAGGTCCGCAACCGATGACTGAATCGCCGGAGATACCGGAATAAGCAAGGTATAAATCAACAAGAAGTGCTAAAACGATGAGAATTCTACAAAATGTCCTTAGCTTTCCAGCAAGCGTTATTTCATACGGCAGCCTTTTTAACCCTTTTACCATAAATAATTAACCCATTATAGAAAAACCTGTTCAATTTGAGAACAATATTATTCATTACCAACCCAATTATAATTTAACAGATTAAATGTCAAATCAACTATTTTTTGAAAATTTTGCTTGCATAAAACAAAAAAAATAATAATTTTATATCTTACCTGAACACCGCGGGTGCGGATGTTTAGAAGTGAATGAGAAAGTTAAAAATAATTATCAACCCTCTGTTGCAATTATATGGCGGGCAGAGGTAAAAGGACCTCAACGGATAACAATTTATCCGTAAATCCTCGTTGCGTTCGTGATTAAAGGAAATAAATAATCTATGGTGACTATGAAAGAAGCCCTTGAGCAAAGCAGTGTTAGCATTGCTGCAGGGCAAATAGTAAAAGGCAAAGCAATTGAAATCCGACCAAAAGAAGTTTTAGTGGATATTGGTTATAAAAGCGAGGGAGTAATCCCTATTGCCGAGTTTGATGACCCAAGCCAAATTCAAGTCGGAAGCGAGATTGAAGTATTGGTTGAAAGACTTGAAAATAAAGATGGTATGGTCGTACTTTCTTACGAGAAGGCAAAGTTTAAAAAGAATTGGGAACGAATCTTACAAATAGCGAGCGAAGGTTCAAAGGTAAAAGGCAAAGTAAAGAGCGTCGTAAAAGGCGGTTTAATGGTCGACATAGGTGTTGAGGCTTTTTTGCCAGCGTCCCAGATTGATATTGTCCCGCCTAAAAACCTCGAAGAACTCGTAGGAAAAGAATTTGAATTTAAAGTAGTTAAAGTAAGCAAAGAACGACAAAATGTTGTGCTCTCGCGTCGGGAACTGATAGAACAGGAACGGAATGAACGGAAAGCGAAGTTGCTCGCTGAGATTCAGGTCGGCGATATCCGAAAAGGCATTGTGAAGAATATTACAGATTTTGGGGCATTTATTGATTTGAATGGTTTAGACGGATTGCTTCACATTACGGATATGAGCTGGGGTCGGATAAGTCACCCATCAGAAATCTTACAGATTGGTCAGGAACTTGACGTCGTGGTACTGGATATTGACAGAGAAAAGGAACGCGTTAGTCTCGGATTAAAACAGAAGACGCAGAATCCGTGGGAAAATATTGATGAGAAATACAAGGTTGGACAGCACGTCAAAGGCAAGGTCGTCAATCTTGTTCCTTATGGTGCATTTGTTGAACTTGAACCGGGTGTTGAGGGTCTTATTCACGTGACAGAATTGTCGTGGACTAAAAGGATTACAAAGCCTTCCGACGTATTGAAGAAAGACCAGGATGTTGAGGCGGTAGTTCTGGCTATCAACAGAGAAGAACAGAAAATTTCGCTCGGTATTCGCCAGCTTGAAGCTAATCCGTGGGATAAAGTTTCAGAAAAATATCCGCCAGGCACACATGTCAAAGGCAAGATTCGCAATCTTACCAGTTATGGCGCTTTCATAGAGCTTGAAGAGGGCATAGATGGAATGATTCACGTCAGCGATATTTCATGGACACGTAAGATTAACCATCCAAGCGAAGTCTTAAAGAAAGGTGAAGAGGTGGAAGGTGTTGTGCTTGAAGTGGACAAAGAAGGTCAACGAATTGCAATTGGAATTAAACAACTTTCTGAAGATCCATGGGCGAATATTGATAAATATTACAAGGTTGGCGATCTTGTTACTGGCAAGGTTACTAAACTTGCAAGCTTTGGGGCATTTGTTGGTTTGCAACACGATATTGATGGACTTGTTCATATCTCGCAGGTTAGCGAAGAGCGTATAGACAAAATTAAGAACGTCTTAAAAGTCGGTCAGGAGGTAACCGCTCGGGTTATCAAGATTGATAAACAAGAACGGCGAATAGGCCTTTCAATCAAGGCAGCAAATTATACGCCT
Source organism: Verrucomicrobiota bacterium (assembly GCA_029572555.1). Taxonomy (GTDB): domain Bacteria; phylum Verrucomicrobiota; class Verrucomicrobiia; order Limisphaerales; family JAKPVM01; genus JAKPVM01. The sequence goes on from JAKPVM010000161.1 coordinate 7,531, forward strand.
GAACAATTGCAAGAAGAACAGAAACTGCTTGATTCACTTAAGCCAGGTGAAGATCTTGTTGCATTGCAAAAGGCATTTGAACAAGCCGATGTTGAAAATAAAGAAGAACCGAAAGAAGAAGTTAAAGAAGAGAAACCCAAGGAAGAACAGGAAGAAAAACCCAATTGACGTTCCTCCCAACCTCACTATACAAGGACGGACAACATTGTCCGTCCTTTTTTATTCGAATTAAGAAACAATCGTCATTACTGTTTTTGGTTGTAATGAAAATCAACCGAACAAGTTACAGATTCAGCAATTTACTTTATCAAGCCAAGTTTTTTGAATTTGGGTTTTATTTGTTTAAAATGAAAATCAAGCGAGCAAAGTTTTTCGAGTTCTCCCGGTTTAAAATATTTAGCCACCTCTTCGTCTTTTAAGAGTTGCTGTAAAAAGTCTGCATCGTCTCTGCCTTGATGTTTTGCTTCCCATGTTTTCATTGCGTTGCGTTGAACAAGTTCGTAAGCCTGTTCTCGGGTTAGTCCTTTTTTAATTAACGCAATCAAGACGGTTTGTGAATTCCACATACCGAGAGAAAGCGCAAGGTTCTTTTTCATATTCTCCGGATAGACATTTAAGCCGTCCATCATCTTTGTTAAAGTAGCCAACATATAATCCAGTAATGTACAGGAATCGGGGAAGATTATTCGCTCAACGCTGCTATGACTTATATCTCGTTCATGCCACAAGGCAACATCTTCCAGCACAGCCAGAGCATTTGACCTCAGGACTCGCGCGAGTCCAGTTAATCGTTCGAATGTAATTGGATTTCGTTTATGAGGCATAGCGCTTGAACCCTTCTGTCCTTTGCCGAAATACTCCTCAGTTTCAAGGACTTCGGTTCGTTGTAAATGTCTGAACTCAGTCGCCCATCGTTCAATGGAAGCGCCAACTAACGCAAGCGCTTGCATAAATTCGGCGTGGATATCGCGTTGAACAACTTGCGTTGCAATAACTGCGGGGGTTAATCCTAATTTTTTGCAGATAAATGCTTCAACCTTTGGCGAAAGGTGAGCGCTTGTGCCAACCGCGCCGCTGACTTTTCCAACGGCAACTGTGGATTTAGCCGATTCAAGCCGTCTGATTGCCCTGCCAAATTCGTCATACATCAACGCTAATTTAAATCCGAATGTAATAGGTTCAGCGTGAATTCCGTGACTTCTGCCAATACAAGGAGTCATCATATATTCGCGGGCGCGACGCGCAATGACCTCGCGAAGTTTAGCAACATCTTTTAACAAAATGTCCAGGGATTGAACCATTTGTACCGCAAGCGCAGTGTCTAAAACATCGCTACTTGTTAAACCGAAATGCACCCAGCGGCTTGCTGGATGATTTATGAATTCTGAAACACAACTCGTAAAGGCTATAACGTCGTGGTTTAGCGTCTTTTCCAATTCTTTACACCGTTCAATATTAAAACCAGCTCGAGATTTAATAATTTTATAATCGCTTTCAGGTACTATTCCCTCTTTTACAAGTGCCTCTGTAGCCAGCAGTTCAATTTGAAGCCATATTTCAAGCTTCCGTTGTTCTGACCAGATTTCCCGCATTTCGGGTCTTGAATAACGTTGTATCATAATGAACCTATGATTAGTTAATGTCGGCTAAATGAAAAGAAAATTTAGTGTTTAAATTAGACGTATGCCATTTTTCGCAATTAAAAATTACTCGGTTTGAGGAGATTTATTCGGAGTCTGACTATATGCTTGTTCGGGATGACTTTTCCAGAAACGAAGCGGCAAAGAACCAAGTCCAATTATGGCAAGTTGGCTTGCTATAAACACAATTAACCAGAACACCGCAGTGTCCATAAATCCGTAAGAGTGCAAGCCAACACCAAGCATATTAACTCCGAACCATGACCAACTTGTAACAATATTCCCAAATATTGCCAGATTCATCAAACCGCGTTCGCTTACAAGTTTGCCCCATCTACAATGGAGGAAAATTGCAGTCCATAGGACAATTATAAGGGCGCCGTTTTCTTTGGGATCCCATCCCCAGAATCGTCCCCAGGATTGGTCTGCCCAAATACCGCCCAATACCGTTCCTAAAAATGAAAACAGGATTGCAAAACACATTACGCCATACACAACGCGGTTCAGTAATGACGCTATTTCTTTTGTAAGCCGCTTTGTAAATACGCCTAAAAGGATGTAGACTATGGCGAACAATCCTGCAACATAGACGGCGCCATAACCTAATGCGATTGTTACAACGTGAGTTGCGAGCCAAAAGTTTGTGTCCAGAACAGCGCGAAGAACCTCCATTGTATCGCCAGTCAAAGAAAGATAATGCGCAATGATTTGCGTTGTAAAACCGCCTACCGCTGCAACAAGAACACTGATTCCATAAGGATAAGCCCTTTCAACAATCAGTCCTATAAGCGCTATTGTCCAGCCAACGAACACAGCAGACGAATAAAGATTTGTTACTGGCGGTCTGCCTTCTAACGTCATTCTGTAAATTATACCAAAGGTATGAATGATAAACGCAAGCGCAAGGATATTGAACGAACTTTTTCTGAGCCACTCGGTTAGATTAAATAAGGAAATGCACGCAAACAAAAACGCAAGTAGATAGATTTCCCGCGCTTTTGCAAACGGCGCAAAGTTGTTAAAAAATGATTCGCTTTTGCTTTTCGAAAATTGTTCTGGAAAATTGGTTGCAAGCCATTGCTGATAATCCAACACGGCTTTATTAAAACCATTCGGGTCATTTTTTTGATACGCTACATTCATCGCAATATATGCATCAATAGCCCGAGGGAGATTTAGAGATTCGTTGTGTATAATCTGATTGACAACTTCGCCGTGTGAAAGCCATTGGCTGTTTCCTTGTTTCAGTTCTTTCACCAAAATCAATCTCGGATAAGCCATCTGGCTTGCCATCTCCCATTTTTGCAATGTCTGAACAAGTTTATTTAAATTTTCCTGATTAAACTCTTTGTTGGATTCTTTAGCGCGAAAAGCCTCAAGCCCCGATCCAAGATTTGCTTTTAAGTCGGTTATTGCAGTTTGAAGGGAACCATATTCTTCCGGATAAAGGCTGTTTTTTAATTTCTGAAACACTACAAGTCCTGAGTAAAGTTTTACCACCTGTTTTTCAAAAGTTGTGCGTCGGGCAGGTTCGACCTGTTGCGCTCGTTGAGCCTGTTTTTCTATTTCGGCAAAATGCGGTTTTAATTGGTCAAACGAAACCAATTGTTTTCCTTCGCCAAGTTTTAACAAGCCGAGCAGTTCAAGATGGTCAACAACAAATATCTCTCTGTCATCAGCCTTTGAGGGATTGAACAATACTTCTGCTAACCATTCGGAGGGCAAGAGTGTTTCGCCGTTCTTTAACCGCACTGATGGTTTTGACCTGATTTGCAACAGACAATTTCTGCTGACCGAATCAAGCGGTTGAATTCTTCCATTTAAGAGGGCGGGTAGTTTGCCAAAGTTAGCATAATCAAAACCGTTTCTTGGCGCTGGCGGTCTCAATGAAGCTAACACCCACAGCCCAAGCAACAAAACGATTAAATATGACAACCACTTTTTCATCTTTTCTTTTGTTCTTTAACAAATGCGCTGAGTTTAAGAATGAAATGCAAAGCCATTCCAAAACCAACAAGGGCGCAAGCAATATACGGCGTCGTCCATGCGGGATTTTTTACCACCTGTAAAATGCTCACACGGTCGTCACCTGGGTCAAAACTACCCTGATAATAAGTCTCACCACCATATCTTAATGGATTATTCATATAAATCAGAACTTCCCGTTCTTCTTTTGTTTGTGGATTTGTCAACTTCACTCTGCTTGAAAAATTTTTAGGAATGTCTGTGCCGGGATATTTTTCATGAGTGAAGTCAAGCAGTGTAATATAGTAAGGCTTATAATATCGTTCTGGGCGCAAGAACATCTGCCATTGTTCATTTCCGACGTTAAATGTTTGTCCATCATCGAGGAAAAAAGAGACCAGCCAGGTGCCCTTTGGGACGTTGTTTCCAATTAATTCAATAATTGCAGATGGCGCATTTCTACGGTCTGTTGTAGTAATCGGCGGCAGCGGTATTACTCGCAATGAAGCACCGATACCAAGAGTTGCGGCGCCACGTTCATTAGATTGCCCTGACAATCTTTCAATTTGTGAATTCTCATAATATTCGTTTATCCGAATTTCATAAGGCATCTGCGGATGCCGAATCACATTACCCTTATAAAGATAGGATTCAGGTATAGAAACCACAATGTCAAAGTCCGCACCGGATATTTTTACAAAAGCAAGTTCGCATTTTGTATAACTTTCGGAATAGTTTTTGGATTCGCCTTCAACAAGACGGATACTTGATTCTATGTGAAGGTGGTCAATTAATATCTGACCAACAAGCAAAACGAGTATGCCGAAGTGAGTTAAAAGTAAACCGATTTTTTGCAGATGAAATCCAAATCTTTTAAAGTGCGCAGCAATCAGATTTATTATTAGTATGAGCCCGATAAGATAGCCGCCAGGAAAAATTATAGGGACTTTGTGATTTAATATTCGCAAATCCGAAATGACAATAATACTTTGAAAAAATTCCTTTTGGACTATAAAAATTCCTTTGTCAACCTGCGCTAATGTTCCCAGAAATACAAGCACAATTGCCAGCGCGAGGCATAAAACCGTCAGCCTTATTGACGTCAACGCATTTATCAGTTTATCCAGCCACATTTTTAAAACCCGAATGATTCAACAAGTTTAATTCATCTTTGTGTCTATCAACAGCGCTATTTTGACCGGTCATCTTAAAAAACATAGTGTAAGAACCAGCAGACGCGATGACGCCGACCATTCTTATTTGTTCATTAACTTTGAAATCCGATTTGGAGTTTGATGATGGAATATTTGCATTTGTATTGGGTTTGGTTATTGCTTCCCTTTGAGGTTGGCTTGTGCTGATTATTTTTATTGAATTCAAGTATTTTATAAAATCGGGTTTAGATTGTTCAATTAGATTACTTGTGCCAGAAATCCTGAAAAACCAATTAACATTGTCTTTGATTAACATTGCGACGAGGATTCGCTGTGATAATTCTGGGCTTGTCGGTTGCTGGCTTGAAAGGTCAAACAGTTCGCCTTCGTCTTCTCCGATTTTTACCCTCTCCGATTTTTCAACCACATCTTGTCCTAATTGCCCTTTCCAGATTGCAAGTATTTCGTTTTTATTTGCCCTTAATCCAACCATTGGCATAACAGCCACTTCGCCCTGAGAATTATCTTTTCCCTTTACCACATATTGAGCAACACGCATACCCGATGGACCTTTTTCTTCCCAATTTTCAGGGACATCGCCAATGACCTTCCATTGTTCCTGAGATTGCTGATGCGGTTTTGCAACCGTGGGTTCTTTCGGAATTTGATAAACTTTAATATCTTCTTTGCCACAACCAGTCAGCAGGGCTATTGCGGCAAGAAAAATTATTTTTTCCAATGTAAAACCAATTCGCATATTATTTTCACATTATATAAAACAATCCGCAAAAATAACCCATAATTATAGCATAACTTTTCGAATATATGCAAAGTTAATTATACGTTTATAAAAACAACCTGAATTATTAGCACAGATGTCGGATTAATACACAATAACCAAAAATTTATACCCCAGATTTTGACAATTAATACGGTGAAAAACATTTTATCCATAAAATATCAACCAGTCGAAGTCTGGCATTATAAAACTTCGACAGAAGTGGCAGGATTATAGCATAGAAATTAACATAGAGGAAAACCACGACAGTGGTGTGAGAGTGATAATTTAAATAATGGCTCTGTAACCGCTTTGGGCGGTTTATGATATTTTGTATTTCCTCTGCTATAATCCTGCCACTTGCTTTTGCGGGTTTTGAATTGTGTTTATATCATTTCTACAATCATTAAGAAACATTTACACAAGATGTATCCAGTGATTAAAAAAGATTAATTTAACAGGGATAGACACAATAGACAAAATTTAGGAAAAAAACATTGTATAGAATCCTGTTTTTTATCCTGTATACCCTGTCTATCCCTGTTAATTCATTTTCCTATCCTATCTATATTTGTTAATTTTTAGTATTTGTGCAACAGGCTCTATAATAAAACTTATTCCCTAATATTTAGGGAACAGCGCTCCTTAAATCGGCTACACATTCAACATGCTTTGTCTGAGGAAACATATCAACCGGGGAAACGCGTTTTAATTCAAAAGCACCTCCTTCGCAAAGGATTTTCAAATCCCTTGCAAAAGTTGCGGGGTGACACGAGACATAGATTATCTGTTTAGGTCTGTTTTGTCTCAATATTTTTAAACTTTCAACAGGCACTCCTGTGCGTGGTGGGTCCATTAATAAGGCTGTATTTTCTAAATTTTTAGATAAATTGGGCAACAAATCTTCTGTCTTGCCGGGATAAAATTCGCAATTTTTTAATCCTTTTAATTCAACATTCTTTTTTGCCGCTTTAATTGCCTGTAAATCAATGTCAAAACCGATGACTCTTTCGACAAAGTTAGCCAATGATATGCCAAAAAATCCGATTCCGCAGTATGCGTCGATTAAATATTTCGCATTACTGTTTTTTATACAATCTGCGGCTTTTTCAACAAGGATAGGAAGGGCGTAAAAATTATTTTGGAAAAAAGAATCAAACGGCACTTCCCAATCTGATGGCAGGAGGCGCAGCATTACCTTCAAGCCACCGCGCGGTGGTGGATTTTCTCTGACCTTTTTTAGTTGTTCATTGATATTGGGTTCTGCAATTTTGCATTCTTGAATATCAGATACGAGCCTGTTGTCGTATCTTAAAAAGCCGATTACAAGTTTTTTCTGTAATTTATCCCATTGGCTTCTGACCATTATTTTATTTCTGTATTGATATGGACGAGGACAAGCGGATACTTCATCAACCTGAGGAGAGGTAAAACCGCCAATCCTTTCTAATAGGTCAACTATTTGTTTCCGTTTTACTTGTAATTGATAGGGATAGGCTATGTGTTGATATTGACAGCCACCGCAATCTCCAAAATATTTGCATAACGGTTCAACCCTATGTGGCGATGGCTCTAATACTTTTAGCAATAAGGCGCGAGCAAAATTCTTTTTTACTTCTGCAATTTCAACCAAAACTTTTTCGCCGGGTATTGTAAATGGAATAAAAACAACAAAATCATTATATCTTCCGACACCTTCACCACCAAATGCAATGTCTTCGATTTCAATCTCGAGTTTAGAACATATTGCTAAATTAGTGTACTTATTTTCTTCCATTAAATCTTAACCTTTGTTTTATCTATAAAATCTATTTATACATTTTTTGCAGATTATAAATCTTTTTTTATTGACGTGCTGGTTATGTTATGTGAAAATCAGACTTATGAATCCACTGGTAATTAATACTTTTTTACAAGCAGGAATTAATCGTATTGAAAAGGTTTACGAAAGCGGTGAAGAAATCCTCCGAGAAGGGGAGAAAAAAGACCAGCTTTATATTCTTGCAGAAGGTTCGGTTGAAGTAATTAAAGAGGGGGTTCAAATTGCGGTTGTTAATGAGAAGGGCTCTATATTTGGTGAGATTTCCGCGCTTCTTAAAACACCTCATAATGCTACAATTCGGGCGTTGACGAGGTCTATTTTTTATATCATTCCTGAGGCTGAAAAATTAGTCTCAGAAAATCATGCCGTTACACTTGCAGTCGCTAAAATGCTTGCTGAAAGACTCGCTTCAATTGATGCCAGATTTGCAGACCTTAAGAAGCGGTTGACTATTGTTTAACATTATAAAAAAAGCCACGCAAATAGCATGGCTTCTTCTTATTGATGGATTTGTTTTTTTAGATTTCTTCACCTTGTATATATGGTGAAAGGTGTAGATACTCTTTAACTTTTCTTCTGACGTAACGGTTGCGCTGAACCTTTTTTGGACGTGAAACCGCTTTTCTGAATGGGAATTTCGGGTTATTTATAGCCTCATTTATTAGGTCTATTGATTTTGCCATACGCCACCATTGGTTTGATTTGTTATGCCATCAGCAAAATGAAGCAAGAGGAAACAATTAGATACCGTGGCTTTCACCATCCTCTTTTTCGTTTTGATTATTGACTTCATTTCTGCCAATGACTCTCTATTATCATTGACAATTTCCAAACGACTTTGTTCAGAAATCTCAATAAAATTATACACAATATTTTTAGCATTGTCAAAAAGCGCCCAAATAATTTTTATCCCGTGACCAAAGAATATTACAAGTCTCCTTCAATTATTGAAACAGACTTAATTTGATTTTATTAGATTGAAAGTGTTGAAGTTTATTTTAAAATATTTTAAACTCTCGGATATGAAATCAAAGATGATATTTTTAGTTGCAATTATTATTCTTGCTAATTCCCTGTTTTCAGCTGACTGGGTGGTTTATGAGGGCAAAGACGGTCCCGGCAAAGGTAAGCATATTGTATTTTTAACAGGAGACGAGGAGTATCGGTCCGAAGAAGGTTTGCCGATGCTTGCCAAAATACTATCTCAAAGACACGGTTTTAAATGCACGGTTTTATTCGCAATAGATTCTTCCAATGGGACAATTAATCCAAATATTAAGACGAATATCCCCGGTATTGAGGCGTTGGATAACGCAGACTTGTGCATTATGCTTTTAAGATTTCGGGAACTTCCTGATGAACAGATGGAACATTTTGTGAATTATTTGAAAGCAGGCAAACCAATTATTGCCCTTAGAACGAGCACACACGCATTTGCGTATAGTCCCGGTTCAAAAAGTAAATATAAAAAATATGATTGGCAAAGTAAGGAGTGGACGGGTGGATTTGGCAAACAAGTTCTGGGGGAGACCTGGGTTTCGCATCATGGAAATCATAAGAAAGAAGCAACACGAGGAATAATTGAGCCGGGAAAAAACAATCACCCAATTCTGCGCGGTGTGACCGATATCTTTGGAACCACAGATGTTTATACGGCAAATCCTCCGCCTGATGCCGAGATACTTGTTCGCGGGCAGGTGTTATCCGGTATGAAACCCACTGACCCGCCTGTTGAGGGTTCAAAAAATAATCCAATGCAACCGATAGTTTGGATTAGATATTATAAAAATGAGTGGGGTACAACAAATAAGGTTTTGACGACGACTATGGGCGCTGCAACGGATTTGCTGAACGAAGGTTTAAGAAGGCTGTTAATAAATGCCGCTTATTGGGCTGTCGGTTTGGAAAATAAGATTTCAGAAAAGGCGTATGTGGACTTTGTTGGCGAATATAATCCTTCATTTTATGGTTATAATGGCTATAAAAAAGGTGTTAAACCTTCTGATGTTGAATTAAAATAGTTACAAATTATTATTTGACGATTATTAAAAACATTAAATATTCTGGCGACAAATGAATACGGTAAAAAAAATAAATCAGGCAATTTTAGTAATGTGGGTTTTCATTTTTGTTTCGACCTTGCAAACTCCGGCATCTACTAAAAAACAAACAAAAGAACCGCATCTTTTCCCACAATACGGCAAAATAGAAAAAATTGATGACCAGTTTGCAGAAATTTTCAAGCCAACCGCGATAGTTGAAAAAGTCTCCGAAGGGTTCATTTGCGCTCAATCTTGCTTATGGACAAGGGACTCGGTTCTGGTTTCGGACACTGGTTCAAATATTATTTATTGCTGGAATGAAAAGAAAGGTTTAGGCGCGTTTCAAAGATTGCGTGTTTATTCAACAGGTCTAAAGCAGCTGTATGGTCCTGCGGGATTAATTGTCGACCAATCCGGTAAGTTGGTTGTTTGTCATCACGGCGACCGACGGATTTTACGAAAAGAAAGTTCAAGCAGTTTTGTTTCAATCGCTGAATATTTCAACTGGTGTAGATTTAATGGTCCTTATGGGATTGTCAGGAAATCCAACGGCGACATCTATTTTACTGACCCGCCCTTTGATTCTATTAAACAGTGCGACACTGTGCCGTCAAAAGAGTTAATTTTTAACGGCGTTTATAGAATAACAAAGAACGGATTTGTTGATTTATTAACTTCTAAATTGAATTCTCCAATGGGATTGGCTTTTTCTACGGATGAAAATTATTTGTATGTTTTGAATCAAGGCGAAGTAAAATATGAAATAGTGCGGTTCCCAATAAAAAAAGATGGTACTTTAGAAAAACCAGAAATGTTTTACGACCTGACAAGTATTCTTAAGGATAAAAAAGGACAACTCGGCGGCGTTGCCGTTGACAAACAAGGGAATTTATATGTTGCAGCACCGCCGGGGATACTGGTGATTTCAAAAGAAGGTAAGCACATCGGCTCAATCCTGACAGATGCCCAAGCCACCTCTTGCGCAATAGGAGACAATGGAAAAACACTATTTATCATAACCTGTAATTCCCTGTACAGGGTGAAGTTGTAAAAATCTATGAAGAAGCCAATAAAACCTTTTATTTGGTTATTGTTTGTTATTATAATTTTATCAGGCGGTTTTACTGTAAATGCCGCAGAATCTACAAATAAAAACAGTCCGACCGTTAAACTAAAGGGGCGTCCATTTAATGGCACAATTAAAACTGTTGATTATAAAGATGGATATATTGTTTTGCAGGGGAAAAGCGCGCAGACGTTTTATATTAATTCGGAAACAAAAATTAAGATTGATGGAATTTCAACCAGTTTAAAAGATATCACAACAGGTGTTTATGTTGGTGGATACGCGCGGGAAATGTCATCCGGTCGCTGGTTTGCTACAACACTCAACGTTAATACAAGCAAGTCTAAAAAGAACAAATAATAACCTGTGGTGTTGTTATTTCTTGGTATTACCGGCGGCACATCGGTTTAAGAAGTCAATTTACATTCTTGACACATCGGTAATAGAATCAACAGTTTCCTGTATTAAGTGGGCTAAACATCGTCGTCGCAAGACGGCAAAACTGCATAGAGACTTAATCCGGACACTTTTTTGCCGGGTTATGTAGCAATAGACACTGCTGCTGGGCATGACAATCGCAGGGCGTGGGAAATGTGCGCTAATTTAACGAGTGATGGGACGATAGTGACTTTATTTTAATCTTCTGGCAAAGGCTTTCCTTTTGTTTCTGGCGCCCAGATTAGAGCAACGACTCCGAGCAGAAATATTACAGACATAATTGTAGCAACAGTCCTGAACGGTATTAACGTGCTCAAATAGCCGAACAACGCCGGCGCTGGCGCAGCTAAAAACCGAACCGTGTTGTAGCAAAATCCAACGCCTGTTCCTCTGAGCCTTGTCGGGAATAATTCAGGGAAATAGATTGAATAACCTGCAAATACGGAGAGTGTGGCAAAGCCCATCATTGGCAACATCCAGTAGGCGTCAGTCGGTTTTTGTAAGAAGTTGAATACAAAAATTACAATCCCCGCGCAAAGCAGAAAAGAGATGAAGAATGCGGTTTTTCTGCCTAATGTTGAGGCAGCCCAGGTAAAGGCTATCATCCCCAAAAATGAGCCGGCGTCTTGCATAGCCAATCCCCAGCCACGCACATTGTCGATGGTCTTCTGGTCGGCGCCTTTTAACGCTTCTGATATTAGTTCGGGTGAGAAAAATGCAATCCCCCACAGACCAATCATTCCGGCAAGACCTAACATTAAACCTACTATTGAATTGCGTCGCCACCTTTTATCTTTAAAAAGTTCAATAGGCGAACCAATCCGTTTATTTTCATCACCACCAGCGGCAGCCTGTTTTGCTTGTTTCCATGCATCAGGTTCTTTGAGCATAAAAACTATGGGAATACAAAGTAGAGCGGGAAAAATTCCGACAAAAAACAACACCCGCCAGCCGGCATAATTTCCCCAAAAGTTTATCATACCCGGTGGAATCAATAGGCTGATAAGTGAACCCATAATATTGCCTGTGGCGGAAAGGGCTTGAAGCGAACCGAGCGCAACGGAGCGAAAGTTTCCGGGCACACTCTCGGCAACAAGCGTTGTTGCTGCGCCGAACATACCGCCCACACCCAATCCCACAAGAAATCTGAAGATAATAAATTGTTCTATGTTTTGAGCAATTCCGGACAACCCTGTAAAACTCGAATATACTAACAAGGTTGCGACCATTGTTTTTACTCGCCCCCATTTATCGCTCATAATTCCGAAAATAATTCCACCGGTTGCCCAGCCGAGTATCATCAATGTGGTTGCCCAACCGCCATATTTTTTTACAAGATTGGCTGCGTGTTTTTCAGGGCTGACTATTGCGGTTTCTCCCTGTTTTTCAGAAACGGTAGTTTGAGGTTGGATAGTTGGCGGCTTAGCAACATATTCCTTGTATACAAGTTCTTTTAAAGCCGGTTCACGGGCAAGGATAAACATCCTTTGGTCCATACAATCAAATAGCCAACCGAAGCTGGCTATTATTACAACGAGCCAATGATAAAAAGTGACACCTTCAAAAATACTTCTTTTCTCCGATTTTTGTTTATCTTCTGTCATAATAACATAAATGTTGCTGCTTTTTGAAATCTAAATGGTCGTCATTTAATACCTATTTGTCAAGAACAGTCCCAAAAAAAATAAATGTTCGTCTCTTAAAATTAATATTTTGGTGAAAATAAAAAGTGTTGATAGCGAATTTAAACATAACGAGTTTTTGGTCTTACTGTAGAATAAAATAAAAAACGATTTTGACATTGGATAAAATTTGGTAAAAATTGCAAACTATGCAATGCAATAATATTTATCGGTGTTTCTACTCGGCAATTAAAGCGCTGTTAGTCTGCGCAGTAGGAATTATTTTCCAGACTCAAAGTTGGGGAGCAACAGACTGGATCAAAGAAACAGCGTGGCATTCACTCTTTGATGGGAAAACCCTTAATGGATGGAGCGTAAAATGCAAACCACAGGACAAAGATAAAAAAATATGGCGTGTTGAAAAAAGCGAAATTGTTGCAAATTCAACCAATTATGACGACCACGATTATGTGTGGTTGGTGAGCAACCGCAAATATACAAATTTTATTTTGCGACTTAGATTTAAGGTTAATCGTGATTGCGCAGGAAATAGTGGGATACAAATCTGGAGTAGGTATGACGAGACAACTTACGTAATGCAAGGACCTCAAATTGACATTCATCCACCACAACCCTGGCGAACAGGAATGATGTGGGATGAAACAACAGGAGTGCAAAGGTGGATTTCTCCAAACCTACCCGCAGGTAAATGGGTAGATGAAACTATGGTTAAGCCGGGTTTTAAATTCATCTTTAGCGACGAAGGCGAAGGCTGGAATGATATGGGAATTGTAGCAAAAGATAAAAAAGTTACGGTTACATTGAACGGCGTCGTTGTAAATGAATTTGACGGAACCGGAATTCTTGATGATGAAATTCATAAATCTCAAGGTGTCGGAACTTATGGTAATATAGCCCTCCAAGTCCATACAAAGGATAAGATAAAAATTCGGTTCAAAGATATTAAATTTATAGAAATCTTTTGATTTTAATCGCTTGATTTTTATGAGTGAAATACCCCAAAAACCATTTTTTTCCCATATTATTTCTCTACGTGTCCGTTACTGCGAAACAGACCAGATGGGCACGTTTTATAATTCTCGCGCTCTGGAATGGTTTGAATGTGGTAGGACAGAATTGCTACGAGCAGCAGGCGTCTGTTATGCAAAACTTGAGGAAGATGGTTTCTTCCTGCCGGTAATTGAGGCTTTTGTTAAATATCTTAACAAGGCAAGATATGACGATTTGTTGGAGGTGAAGACCTCAATGTTTATGGAGGGTAGGGCGCGGATTAAAATGCAGGTAGACATCAGCCATCGCGAGAGTCAAAAACCTGTTGTTTCTGGCTATACGATTCATATTTTTACCAATCGCAGTGGACGCCCTATAAAACCCCCGCAATTTTTTTACGAAGTATTCAGAATTAGAAATTAATACTACGAACACTATCATTCCATAACGGGTAAAAATCAAATCCAGCCCCCTGATTTTTCAGGGGTTTTTCGTATTTTTCACTTTTAGAAATTTTTATCCCTTTTCCCATCAATCTTTAGCAAACAAATTACAATTGAATATAGGGGTAAATATTTGTTGAATTGACACAATAATATAAACAGATTTGTTAAGCTGCGAAAGCAGTTAATATTAAAATTTCTCGCAAATATTTAAAACAGTGATAAACGCGTATTTATCACAGGGATTTTTTTATATGGAAACAAAAGAAAAACATAAGATTTACAGGGATTTTTTATTTAACAGGGATATACAGGATATACAGGATAAACAATTGTATCTTTTTTATCT
>JAKPVM010000193.1 GCA_029572555.1 Verrucomicrobiota bacterium
GAATGGCATCGCAAGGTTGAATCCTGATGGGACAATTGACCTGTCATTCAATCCGGGCGCCGGCTTGAATGGGACGGTTTTTGCTATTGCATTGCAAAGCGACGGGAAAGTCCTAATAGGCGGTCAATTCACGACTTATAACAACGTTCCGAGGAATGGCGTTGTTCGTGTGAATTCCGACGGTTCTTTGGATGATTCCTTTGCGGCGACAAATATTGACGGAATTGTGCGAGCGATTGCGGTTGCGCGGGATGGTAAGATATTGATAGGCGGTTCATTTAGCGCAACTGAGTCTACTAACTATAACGTTTATGGAATAGCGAGATTAAATTCTGATGGGTCCCTGGATAAAACATTTAACATTGGGAACGGGGTTAATGATTACGTTGCAGCAATTGCAATTGATAAAAATGACAAAATCATTGTTGCGGGCGCCTTTACAATGTTTAATGGGCAATTCAATAACCGCATAGTGAGATTAAAACCTGGTGGTTCATTTGACCCTGCAATTAGTTTTGGAGAAGGCGCAAATAACTTTATCAATGCGGTTGTTTTAGATGAAGCAAATGATGAGATTATAATCGGCGGTGGATTTAGCGAATTTAACGGTCAGACGCTTTATGGCGTTGGAAGGATATTTGGTGGCGAATATAGCGGGACAGGTGAAATCCAATTTGCAGGGCAAACTTATGATGCAAACGAGAGTGCAAGTGAAGTTGTGGTACCAGTTGTTCGTAATTTTGGTTCGGTTAGCAACGCAACAATTAATTACAGGACTGTTGATGGCACGGCGAAGGCTGGTGTAGATTATAGACCTGCTGTTGGTGTAGTTGAATTTTCTGAAGGCGAAGTGATAAAGTATATAAGTATAGGTTTAATTGATAACCAGAAAGTTGATCCTGTGCGTTCATTTAATGTCGAATTATTTAATCCATCTGGCAGCGCAGATTTAGGTGTTTTAACCTCAACAACAGTAAACATTCTTGAAGATGATTCTGTGGTTGAA
>JAKPVM010000198.1 GCA_029572555.1 Verrucomicrobiota bacterium
AGATAAAATATTTTATCCTGTAAATCCTGTGAATCCTTGTTAATTTACCCCCATAATAATCCAGTAAAACTCTGTTTCATCTGTGTAAATCAACGTTCCATTTCTATCACAGACAGGAACATTTGCGCTACGATACTATTGATGTATCTTTAGCAGTAGTTCATTTTTCATATCTTGATTCATCTTCATTCCCTACAATTCTCGGCGTCATTATTTTCGAGGCAACGAATTTTTTTAATCACTTTTTAATTCTCCTTGGGTGTCAAAACTTATGAGGCAATAGGTTTTTTGCAATTAAAGCATTTAAATTGTTGAAATGTGTTTAAGTTTTTTTTAATCTTCAACCAATAATCTTGTGACTTTCTTATGAAAAATGGTATTAGAACAAAACTTTCGGTGATGATGTTTTTGCAATACGTCATCTGGGGTTCGTGGCTCCCTTTAATAACAATTTATCTTACACAGTCCATTCATTATAAAAGTGGAACGGATTTCACGCCTGTTCAGACGGGTTGGATAATGAATACTTTTGCACTTTCTTCAATATATGCAATGTTCATTGGGGGACAACTTGCTGATAGGTTATTTTCGGCAGAGCGGTTTCTTGCGTTCAGTCATCTTGTTGGCGGTATAACAATGTTGTTATTGCCAATGCAGACACATTTTTGGCCATTTTTTATAATAATGTTGATTCACTGTATTTTTTATGTGCCAACATTGTCTATTACAAATTCAATCTGCTTTGCGAACCTTAAAGATCCAAAAGGCGAATTCGGTCTTGTGCGGCTTTGGGGGACATTAGGTTGGGTAGCGGCTGGGGCGCCTTTTATTTTTATTTTGAAGGAAAAAACTGGCGCGGAAATGGCGTCGGCGCTTTCGTGGATTTTTATTATTCCGGGTATAACATCCTTATTGTTATCGGCGTTTTGCCTAACGTTACCGCATACGCCGCCGACAAAACAGGCGAGTCAAAAATTTGCCCCGTTTGAGGCGATAAAATATCTTGCCGTTCCGACTATATTGATACTGTTTATTGTTACTTATTTTGACACCATTGTTTTATGGTGTCACTTTTTCTGGACGGCGCCGTTCTTAAAGACGCTCGGAATAAAAGAGAACTGGATAATGCCGATAATGAGCATTGGACAGGTGGCGGAGGTCTTAACTATGGCAATCCTTGGGTATGTGTTGAAGAAATTAGGGTGGCGTTTTGTTATGACATTCGGTATTGCCGCTCAGATTTTGCGATTTGCGATTTATTCAATCAGCAATCAAGACCTTGTATGGCTTGTAATTCTTTGCAATGTAATACACGGGGTATGTTATGCCTTTTTCTTTGCCTCAGTTTATATCTTTGTGGACGAATTTTTCCCAAAAGACGCAAGGACGAGCGCGCAGAGTTTATTCAATTTTGTAATTCTTGGAATTGGACCTCTTACGGCAAATCCTCTCTGGGGATGGTTAGGGCAACAATTTGATGTAAAAGATGGTAATTTGCCTGCGTTTAACAAACTTTTTTATATCCCTACCGCTATTGCGTTAATTGCAACGATCGGTTTGTTTATCTTCTTTAAACCTGAAAAAATTAAAAAGACACAAGAGGAGACTGCATCAACAGCAGGAAAATAGAATTGTGATTTATTGAAAACGCAACTCGATTGGGTATTTTTCAATCTATTTTTGCAATATTATACGGGTAATCCGCGGTAATTTTTCGGTTCATACTTTATTGCTAATTGCTTTTATCAACGGATAAATTGTTAACGCACGTTCAACGGCAGGCAAAAGTTGCAACTACTAACAGTTTATCTTGCCCAATAAATTATATAGTCTTATTGTTAATCTATGCGGGTTATAAAAGTTGAATTAGGCGAACGTAGTTACCCGATTTATATTGGTGGCGGCTTGCTCGGTTTGCTCGGTGATAAGTGCGCAAAAATTTTTGAACCGCAAAATTGCGTTGTCATCACCGATTCAAATGTTGGAAGGCTGTATGGCAAACAGGCGATTGAAAACCTTTCAGCAGCCGGTTTTTCGCCATTTTTAATCACGCTTCCTGCTGGCGAATCGACTAAAAGTCTGCGCAATGTTGAGTATTGTTATAATCATATAGCTCAGAAACGGATTGAACGACGCTCTTTTGTTGTTGCGCTTGGCGGCGGTGTAATTGGCGATTTGGCTGGTTTTGTGGCTGCTACTTATATGCGCGGGATTGGTTTTGTTCAGGTGCCTACAACATTACTTGCGCAAGTGGATAGTTCAGTCGGCGGAAAGGTTGGGATTAATTTAAAATATGGGAAGAATTTAGTCGGTTCGTTCTATCAACCTAACCTTGTTCTATGTGATATTGATACACTTAATACCCTACCAGAGAGAGAACTGCGAGCAGGGCTTTCCGAAGTAATCAAATACGCCGTCATTTACGACAGCGCAATGTTTAATCGGTTAGAAAAAGATATTGAAAAACTGCTCAATAACGAACCTAAAACGGTTGCATCTGTGATTGCCCGGTGCTGTCAAATTAAGGCAGAAGTAGTAGCCGCTGATGAAAAAGAATCCGGTTTAAGGGCAATCTTGAATTTTGGTCATACAATTGGCCACGCATTAGAGGCAATCACTAATTATAAAAAACTGCTGCACGGCGAAGCAGTCGCGATAGGACAGGTAGCAGCGGCTATGATTGGCGCAATGGTTTGCAATTTCAATGAGACAGATGTTCAAAGAATTAAACAGTTAATCAAGAGAACAGGTTTGCCGATGTGTTATAAATTGGATGAAGCCTCGCAGAAGAAATTGATTGAGGCAATGAGGCTTGATAAAAAGGCAAGTGGTGGAGAAGCCAAATTTGTCCTTCCAACGAAAATTGGAACTGTAAAATTCGGACAAAAGGTACCAGTTGAAATTATTGAAAAAGTCATTAACGATATATCATAATGTCCGCAATAAGCGAAATAATTGTAAGAGAATATTTTGAAATCCATAACTTTTTAGTTCGCCAACAGCGCAAGCATATACGGCGAACAGAAAAGGAAGACGAAGAGGTTGATTTCATCGTATATAACCCCGAACCGACAGGGACAATTGAAAAATTACCCGTCATACTTGATTCAGAGAAATTAAAGTCTGTCTCCTGCGCTATTGTTTCTGTAAAAGGCTGGCATACCGATATTGTAAGCCCTTCCATAGTTAAGAAAATAACATCTGATTTAGAGCAATTTGTTAAAAAAGATTATCGGAAATATTGCGCGAATCTGAGCGCTACTCCGTTAAAAATTGTTGTCATGCCATCAATAACAACGAATAAAGAACAACGACTTAAGACATTGGAATTGCTCTACAATGCAGGCATAGACGCGGTGCTCCAGTTTCGCACTATCCTCTGGGATTTAGTCAATTATGTACAGGTAAACCGAAATTACTCCAAATCCGATGTGTTGCAGGTAATCAGGATTTTGAAGGCTTATGACTTTTTTAAAGAACCGCAGATGATGTTGTTTGGTCGTCGCCATAGAACAGTTAAATCCATTGGTCCTACTAAAAATAGTAATACTGGAAATGATACAAACGGAAATGCTGGATAATAATGTTAAATTTAACCCGAAATTGATGAATTAATATGATGCTTGTAGTGGATAATTACGATTCTTTTACTTACAACCTCGTCCAATATCTGGGGGAGATGGGTGTTGAAATGAAAGTCGTCAGAAACGACCAGATAACTATTGAACAAATTCGCGAACTAAATCCTGAACGAATTTTGATTTCTCCCGGTCCCTGTTCTCCACGCGAAGCTGGGTTATCAAATGATATAATAAAGGCTTTTTGCAAAACCACGCCATTGCTCGGTGTTTGTCTTGGACATCAATGCATTGGGTACACCTTTGGCGGTGAAATTATCGTGAATTATAGAATAATGCACGGTAAGACATCTTCAATATATCATAATGGCAAGGAACTATTCGAAGGAATGCCAAATCCATTTATTGCGACGCGGTATCATTCATTAGTGATAAATCCTGAAAAACTTCCGTCTTGTCTCGAAATAACTGCGCAGACAGATGAAGACGAAATTATGGCCGTCAGACATAAAGAATACCCGGTTTGGGGTGTTCAATTTCACCCAGAAAGTATCCTTACACAAGACGGCAAAACGCTTTTGCGAAACTTTTTAAAACTTTCTTAAAGCCCCGAATTTTAGGTATCTTGTTAAAATATATATTTGATTATTGAGAAAAGCCAATACACCAAAAAGCGAGAATTTTACTGGCTTTTTGGTGCGTATTTTAAATTATGTTTGGCAGCAATTTTTCTATAATTGCGCATTAGAAAACGATAAGGGCTAATTCCCTTTTTTACCAGGATTGAGAAGCCTGCCCGCGATTCTTATTTCTGCCTGAACGTTTTCCTGATACCACAGCTTTCTTTTCTGTTCCTTTTGGAGCTTCTTTTTGTGGCTGCTGACATTTTGTCTCCGAACGGGCAGTAGTAGCGCTGGTAGTAGCAGGGGTGGTAGCGCTAACATTAGCAGTACTGCACGATTTGGCTTTCTGTTGTTCTTTAATTTTTTCAAGCGCCTCAGCCTGACGTGTTCTAATGATTTGCGCTTCGGCTTCGTACCAATGACGTTCTGCGCAACCATCAGGGCAGCCTTCACTCTGCCAGATGTTATAAGCCAAAGTTGCAATTTCCTCGTGAGTAGGACAAGGAACTTCGATATTCACCAAATCGTTATTTTGTATTCTTTCAGTTTGTTTAGTCATTTTTTCTGAGTTATTTAATGAGTTATTCATAATTCCATATTTAAAATATCACAACATCAGAGAATTTCAAATTTATGAAGATAAAAGAGTTAAAAAAAATAAATATTCTTCTTTAAATCTAAAAATAAACTTTAATAATTAACTATGTTTTAGTGAAATATGTTTTAAGCAAATACAATTGAATTAATGGCGATAAAATCACTAAACAAGCAACAAATACGGGAGTGGTCGCTTGAACAAAAAGACCGCTGGTGGTATGAAAATGTATGGAAAGGGAGTATGCCCCAACTTACATTGCGCTCTGCTCTTACAGGTATGTTGCTCGGTGGAGTGCTATCATTAACAAACCTATATGTTGGTGCAAAGACAGGGTGGACTCTGGGCGTCGGTATAACCTCTGTTATCCTCGCCTTCGCAATGTTTAAATTCCTTTCAAAAATTGGGCTTGGGAGCGAATTCACCATGCTTGAAAATAATTGTATGCAATCCATAGCCACTGCAGCCGGTTATATGACTTCGCCAATGATATCATCTCTTGCCGCATATATGCTTGTTACAAACAAACCCTTGCCAATGCTCACAACGATGATATGGATAACAGCAATCGCAATACTTGGGGTGTTGTTTGCCTTTCCGCTAAAACGTCGGTTCATAAATGATGAACAACATCCTTTTCCTGAAGGACGCGCTGCTGGCGTTGTGATGGATGCATTGCACTCGGGCAACGCCGAAGATGGTCTACTAAAAGCTAAAATATTGATTATAACCGGAAGTCTTTCTGCCTTGATAAAAGTTTTTAGCAGTCAACCAATTATGGAAAAAATCAAGTTAGGATTTCTCACTGTACCCGAATATCTTGATGAGTGGGTCTACAAAATTGGCGTCCTAAAAATTGGCGGTATTGATTTGAGACAACTTACGGTTCGCCTTGACTCTGATGTTGTTATGATGGCTGCTGGAGGATTGATGGGGATTCGAACCGGCGTTTCATTAATTATTGGCGCCGTTTTAAATTATTGCATTATTGCCCCGATATTTATACACAACGGAGATATTGTTGGAAAAACTCTTGCCGATGGGACTGTTCAATATGGATTTAAAAGTATTACAATGTGGTCGCTATGGGGCGGTGTTGCGATGATGACAACGGCTTCGCTTTTTGCCTTTTTCTCTAAACCCAAAATTTTCGTAAGCGCCTTTAAAGGACTTTTTATCAAATCCGATAAGAATGACTCCGATGTATTAAAAGATATCGAACTGCCGATGTCTGTATTTGTGATTGGTATACCATTGGTCGGCGGGATTGTTGTTTATCTTGCGCATAAGTTTTTTGGTGTATCAATACTGTTAGGTTTAATAGCGCTGCCGCTTATTTTTATATTTACTCTTATAGCCGTTAATTCAACTGCCTTGACCTCTATCACACCGATTGGCGCTATGGGAAAACTGACGCAACTTGTCTTTGGCGTTTTAGCGCCCGGCAATATAACAACAAACCTTGCTACGGCAGGGATAACTGCTGAAGTCGCTGGCAATGCCGCTAACCTGTTAATGGATATAAAACCCGGTTATATGTTAGGCGGTAAACCGAGACAACAGGCTATTGGACATGTTCTTGGTATAATAGCAGGTGCGATTGTTTCTGTCCCAATATTCTATTTAGTCTTTCTTCATAAGGGACCTGAAAATTTGATAACCGAGCAATATCCTATGCCTGCTGCAACAATATGGAAGGCTGTGGCAGAAGTGTTGACAATGGGGTTAAGTAATCTTGCAGTTTCAGCGCAGTGGGCTGTGCTAATTGGGGGTATACTCGGCATTGTTCTTGAAGCCTTGCAAATTGTTACGAAAGGGAGGTTCTGGCTTTCGGGCGTTGGAATTGGTCTTGCAACCGTCATCCCATTTAACACCTGTCTTGCGATGTTTTTGGGTTCTCTATTTTTTTGGCTCGCACAGAAAAAGTGGCAGGATACAAAAACATGGGCAGAGAAAGTATTTGTTCAAAATATGGAACCTATTTGCGCTGGTATAATTGCCGGCGGCGCATTGATGGGGATTGCGGTTATCATTGTTGAAAATTTTGTATTATAATTGTGGGTTTTAATTTAAATTAGAGCCGTTAGATCTTTAATTTTTTGCTTTTAAAAATCTGCTATTGATTAATAATTGGCTTATGAAAAAGTCACTTGGCGCAAAAACATATTTATATCCGGCACCCGTTCTTGTAATTGGGACTTATGATGAAAAAGGGAAACCGAATATTGCACCGGTTTCTTGGGCAGGGATTTGTTGTTCAGACCCACCTTGCATCGCAATATCTATGAGGAAGGCAACTTACACATACAAAAATATTATGCTCAAAAAAACCTTTACGATAAGCATCCCTTCGGAAAAATATATTACACAGACAGATTATATCGGAATGGTTTCGGGTAAGAATGTGGATAAATTTGCAAAGACGAAGTTGACCCCTGTAAAAAGCGAATATGTTGATGCCCCGTATGTAGAAGAATTCCCTGTCGTGATTGAGTGCGAACTTTATCATACCATTGAACTTGGCTTACATACGCAATTTGTCGGTAAAGTTATAAATGTCAGGGCAGACGAATCATTAGTAGATAACGAAGGTGCGCTCGATATTAAGAAGATAAACCCACTAATATTTACACCCGACACTTATGCTTATTACGGCGTGGGAGACTACTTATGTCAGGCTTTTTCTAAAGGCGAAAGCCTAAAATAGCACAATCTTTATGGAATGCTGCAAAACAAAGACAGGCGCTATAATTGTACGAACAAAAGAACAGGCAAAAAAAGAACGTTCTACTTGCGGCTATAGATACAGGCTTATAAGTAAAGAAGATAAAGACGTCGCCGCGTATGTTCACATTGTTGATATTCAGGATTCAAAACCTCATTATCACAAACGAACGGCGGAAATTTATTATGTTCTGGAAGGCGATGGAGAAATAATCCTTGATGGAAAGAAACATCAAATTTCAAAAGGCTCTATTATGCATATTCCACCTAACATTGTTCATAGCGCAGTTGGCTCGATGCAAGTGCTCGTAGTTGGCATCCCCGATATCTCCGAAGAAGATATATTTTTCCCTGATTTGAAATGAAGCGAATTTTTTTAAAAAATCTGACAAGATAATGATAAGAACCATATTCAGCAAAATTATTAAAAGAACATCAAATCATAATTGTTCTTTTTTGTATTGTTCACTGGTTTTGATTTTTTTAATGCCTTCTTTTTTAGGGCTCAATGCCGCCGACCCATTTAAAATTAGAGGGACATTGCCGTGGCACAATTTTTTAAGCGGACCAAGCGCATGGAATGAAGAGGATTACATAAAATATTTAGATAAAATGAAAGAGTTAGGTTTGAATATGGTTGCCTTTCATTGTTATACAGGTGGGTCGGAACGATATACCACTTATGTTGAACCGCTAATAAAGATTGAATATAGAAACGTTGTGCCTGAATGTTTTCTTGATACTTCCTTGACAGCGAGATGGGGGTATCGTCCATT
This sequence comes from Verrucomicrobiota bacterium, assembly GCA_029572555.1. GTDB lineage: Bacteria > Verrucomicrobiota > Verrucomicrobiia > Limisphaerales > JAKPVM01 > JAKPVM01. The sequence continues at coordinate 8,297 of JAKPVM010000198.1, forward strand.
GCCAGTAAGTAAATTCGCCTTTGGTTCCGGAAAGATTTTTCCAAATGCACCAGGAATTGATGGCTTTGGCGCTGACTGCGCACTGTTCGCAAAAGATAAAGAAGAACGTTATGCAAGGGCTCAGGGTTTAATGCGGAAGGTCATTGGCTATGCCCATAGCAAGGGGATTCAGGTCGGAATTGGATTTGAATTTGGCATACACCCGCCAGAGTTTGCCTCCGTAGTTCCGCCATCTTCCTGGATTCGCGGTGTAATGTTGCCTGATCCAACGCACCCTGCCTCCGTTGAAATCTTAAGAAAGACAATAGATAACATTTTAGAAACCTATCCTGATGTTGACTGGATATGGCTATGGCTCCACGAATTTTCGATGGATGTAATACGCCCGTATGCGTCAGCAGAATTTAGAGATGTATATCGTAGAGACTGGCAATATTTTCAAGACGCTCCGTCAGAAGACGCTATTTTCACCGGCGTGTGGGCGCTGAGTTATATTCGTCTTGCTTATGATTATGTGCATAAAAAGGCTCCAAAAGTTCGTTTAGTGATAAGCGGCTGGGGCAATAAAAACCAACTGCCTGCTGTGTTGACAGGATTGGATAGGGCATTGCCGTTGGACATTGTGTTCTCGTGTCTCAATCCCGACCAGGGTTGGGAGGCACAGCCATCTATTGTTGAGGATATTGCTAAACGACGGCTTGTCTGGGCAATTCCATGGCTTGAAGGCGATGTCCGTTTGTGGCATTTGCAACCGCGTGTGAATTTGATGCGGGAACAGGTTACACTTGCTTACAAACAAAAACTTGATGGTGTTGTTGCTATACATTGGAGGACAGAGGAAACCCGCGCTAATCTTGAAGCGTTCGCAAGTTATGCCGCAAACCCAAGTAATGCGCAAACGGTAGAAGAATTTTATAACAAATATTGTGAACGCGAGTTTGGGAAAGATAATTCAAAGAAAATCGCAGAAAAACTTGTCTGGTATGACCTTAATAGAGAACCTGCGACTTACTCGCCGGAATATTACCCCTATGATGTTATATGGGGATTAATTAAACCTGAGTTGCGCGAACGAATACAAAAAGATATCGCTCAACTAAAACAATTTATGGAAAAAACTGCTAATCCTATTTATAAAACAAATATAGATTGGTTGATTGCAAACTTTGAATTTACTTTGCTACTTGATGAAACAAGCAGGTCAATTGAGCCAACATTGAGACTTCACGATAATTGGTTAAAAAACAAAATTGACAAACAACAATGGAAACAACAATTTGATGAAGCCCGACAGTCTTTTAATAAAGCGCCTATCGAATCGCTATTTAAGACTTATATGCGAAGAGTTCGTTCGCGAGGCGAACTCGGTGTGTTAAGTTCAATAAATCAAAAACTCTGGCTGCAATATTTGGATTTAAAAAATTTTTTAGAAAAAGTAGAGTGATTTCCAATGTCATCTAATCAGACTGAAGTATCCAAACGATATAAAACATTTTTTAAACTACTTGTTTTTATAATAGTGGTTTTAAATATCTGCCTGTTAATTGCCGTTTCTAAAAAGCAAAAACAAAATGAGTCAAAAAATAAAGATATATCTACCGATACTATTCTTAATAAATATGCTGGTTCGCATACTTGCGCTGATTGCCATCCGCAGGCTTTTGAAAAATGGCGTTATTCACATCATGCTCTGGCTGAACGGAAACTTATACCAGCCGTTGACAGGGCTGTGTTTGACCCGCCGCGCAAATTTAAACATGGTTCTCAGTTCTCAGAAGCGCGCATCAATCAAGGCAAATACGAAATCGTTACAATGGGAAAAGATGGAAAGATTAAGCCATTCCCGGTTGAACGTGTTTTTGGCGTTTCACCACTACGACAATTTGTGATTAAATATCAAGCAGGAAGATTTCAGGTGACGGAGGTAGCAGCAGATTCCAACACAGGCGAATGGTTCGATGTGTATGGCAATGAAGATAGAAAAGCCGGCGAATGGGGACACTGGACCGGACGCGGTATGACGTGGAATTCTATGTGCGCCATCTGCCATAACACACGGTTCATTAAAAATTATGACGCTGAAAAAGACGTTTATGATAGCAAAATGGCTGAAATGGGCGTCGGTTGCGAAGCCTGCCATAGCGGTATGAAGGCTCATAACAAATGGCAAAAGAATAATCCAAACCGTAAAGGCGACCCGACCGTTGTTAAGTTCACCACAAATCAATGGATTTCAATTTGCGGTTCCTGTCATTCAAGGCGAAATGATTTGAACGGCAATTTTGAACCGGGTTCAGACTTTTTTGACCACTATATTTTAAGCATACCGGACGAAACCGATACTTATTATCCCGATGGTCAAGTTCGTGATGAAGACTTTGAACTTGCGGCATTTTTATCCAGCCGTATGAACTATTCCCGCGTCAGTTGTCGGGATTGTCACGACTCGCATACTTATAAAAACATTCTACAAGACAACGCACTCTGTCTCCGCTGTCACGAAGCGCCTATTCTGCCAGCGCCAAAAATAGACCAGCAGACGCATTCATTTCATAAACCAAACACATCGGGTTTTTACTGCAAGGATTGTCATTTACCTCAAACTCCTTATATGCAAAGGCATTTAAGACGCGACCACGGTTTTGGAATTCCTGACCCGTTGTTGACAATCCGATTCGATATTCCCAATGCTTGCAACAGATGCCACACAAATCAGACCGACCAATGGTCTCTTGAATATGTGGAAAAATGGTATGGAGAAAAGATGAAACGATGGTCAAGGGAACGGACAATTTCAATAGCGCTTGCAAAAGATGGCAAGAGCGAGGCTTTGTCCGGGCTTTTAAAGATAATGCGTGAGGAACAAATTCCGTTATGGCGAGCGGCTGCGGTAAATCTTTTAAAACGGTGGTATTTCCGTCCAGAGGTGCAAAAGGCAATCCTTGCCGCAAGTGAAGACACTGCGCCAATTGTTAGAGGAATGTCAGCCCGCTCGCTTGAACCGTTAGCAGGCGATAAGGAAAACCTTGCAAATGCAGCGTTATCGAGGTTATTGAACGATAATTCTCGATCCGTTCGCGTTCAATCAGCCTGGTCTTTAAGGTCCTCCCTTGATACTAATTCCACAGCAGGCAAAGAACTTATTGAATATATGAAATATAACAGCGACCAGCCAGCAGGACTGTTGCAGATTGGTGTCTTTTATTTTGATAGAGGCGAGGCAGATAAATCAATTGAGGTGCTGAAAAAGGCAATTTCGTGGGAAACTAATTCCGCGCCGCTACATTATGCGCTTGCGATATGTTATAGCGCCATTGGTTATGCGCAAGGCGCTGTTAAAGAATTGGAAACTGCTTGCCATCTTGCCCCGAAAGAAGCCGAATACAAATTCAAACTCGCCCTTGCTTATAACGAAACCGACCAACTACAAAAGGCAATCGCAATGTTTGAAGAAGCAGTAAAACTTGACCCCGAATTTGACCAGGCATTTTATAATCTTGGACTTGCTTACGACGCAAATGGCGATACTGAAAAAGCTCTGGCTGTGCTAAACAGGGCTGAGGTGTTGAACCCTTATTCAGCCAGAATCCCTTATGCTCGCGCCACAATCCTTTTCAAATTGGGAAGGCTTGAAGAAGCAAGAAATGCGGCGTCAAGGGCGCTCCAGATTAATCCCGATTACAAAGAGGCAATGTTTTTGATTCAAAATATAAAATAGTTTGCTATTATTATGCCTGCTTTTGTTGATTACACTATCGCAAGATATGGGATTTAGAGAAAAATTACTAAACGAACAACAGTTAATTGAATGGCTAAAAAACCAGCGCAAAACTGGAAAACGAATTGTCGCCACAAATGGCTGTTTTGATATATTGCATCTTGGCCACATAACCTATCTTGAAGCGGCAAAGGCACAGGGCGATTTACTTGTTGTCGGTATAAATAGCGACCAATCAGTGCGAGCAATAAAAGGCAAGGGCAGACCAATCAATAGCGAACTTGACAGGGCTTATGTTGTTGCTGCGCTTGAAAGCGTGGATGCAGTTTGCATTTTTTACGAAAATGATGCCCTTAGATTTTTGTCCATTGTGCGTCCGGATATTTACGTAAAAGGCGGTGATTACAATATCGATACGATTAACCAGCCTGAAAGACGTTATGTTGAACAGTATGGCGGAAAGGTGATGGTCATTGCAGGTGTACCGGGAAAATCTACTACAACGGTATTAAGGCAATTAAAGAACGGTTATTAGATTTTTTTAAATTTTACTTCAAATATTGTAAAACAATGTTCAATATGTTTCCTTGTTTGCGATGAAAAGAACACATCATTGTAACGAATTAAGAATTGAGCATACCGGGCAGGAAGTAACTCTGTGCGGCTGGGTGCATTCCCGGCGTGATCTCGGTGGCGTGCTATTTATAGACATTCGCGACCGCGAAGGCAGAACTCAAGTTGTATTCGACCCATCACTTTTGCCAAACGAAGTCTTTGAATCAGCCGCTTCATTGAGAAGTGAATGCGTCATTATGGTCAAAGGAAAGGTCAGAACGAGACCGGAAGGAACAACAAATCCAAAGATTGCCACTGGCGAAGTTGAAGTGGTTGCAAATTCACTTGATATTTTAAACCGCGCCGAAGTGTTGCCGTTTCCCGTTGATGACCCTCAAATCGCTGCTCAGGTAAGCGAAGATTTGAGACTGCAATATCGTTATATTGATTTACGACGCCCTGAAATGGCGCGAAATCTGCGGATTCGTCACAATGTCGCAACAGCAACAAGGATGTATTTAGATGAACAAGGTTTTATAGAAGTCGAAACACCAACATTGTTCAAGTCCACACCGGAAGGCGCCCGCGAGTTCATTGTCCCTTGCAGACTAAATCCGGGATTATTTTATGCGCTACCGCAATCCCCACAGCAATTTAAACAAATCTTGATGGTGGCTGGCATAGAGAAATATTTTCAACTTGCCCGATGTTACCGCGATGAAGATTTGAGGGCAGACCGTCAACCAGAATTTACTCAAATTGATATTGAGATGTCGTTCATTGAGCGGAAAGATATTTACAATCTCATAGAAGGGCTTTTAAAACGGCTATGGAAAGTGGCTATTGGCATTGATATTGAAACGCCATTCCCAAGAATTTCATTCAACGAGGTAATGAACAGATTCGGCATTGATAAACCTGATACCCGTTTTGATTTAGAATTAATTGATTTCACTGACATTTTCAAAGACAGCGGGTTTAAACTTTTTGCCAATATTGTTTCTGAGGGCGGCGTCGTCAAGGCGATGAATGCAAAAGGCCTGGCTTGCGCAACTCAAGGACAGATGGACGCAATAAATGAAATTGGTAAAAACTTTGGCGCAAAGGGCGTTGCATGGATTAAAGTTGAAAATGGCGTCTGGAACTCGCCACTTGTTAAATTTTTCAGCGAAAATGAGAAATCGCAGCTTCAAAAGAAACTTAATATTGAAGACGGAGATTTGATATTGTTTTCTGCCGGTCCGTGGCTTCAGGCTTGTGAGATTTTAGGTCGCGTAAGGTTATATTGCGCAGATTTGTTAAAGGCTCAAGGGAAATTAAACATCCCATCTAATAAATTTAACTTTTTGTGGGTTGTTGATTTTCCGCTGTTAAGCTGGGACAAAGAGAACAACCGCTGGTATTCAAGCCATCATCCATTTACCGCGCCACTTCCAGAGGATATCCCATTGTTGTTAAGTGACCCCAAAAAGGTTCGTGGTCAACATTATGATATCGTTGTGAACGGCGTTGAATTAGGCGGCGGCTCAATTCGTATCCATCAACCTGATGTCCAAAAAACCGTTTTTGAAGAGGTATTAAAAATCCCGTCTGACATTGTCAAAGCCCGATTTGGTTATATGTTAGAAGCCTTTAAATATGGCGCACCACCACACGGCGGCATTGCGCTTGGATTTGATAGGCTTGTGGCAATGCTATGCGGTACGCCGAGCATTCGCGATGTTATTGCCTTTCCTAAAACCGCAAAAGGCACCTGTTTGATGACAGGTTCGCCCGGAAACGTTGACGCCAAACAATTAAGAGATTTGCACATAGAAGTTAAACTCCCTCATAAAGAAACCATCAAAAAGGTTAATTGATTGATAGGGTTACAGATATTAAAAAACTTTTGATTGGAAATAACAATTGCCGATAGGGTAATCCCTGGCGACTAAAATTTGACTCATTTAATCAGCCATATCTATGTCGTGATTAAATATAATTGATTGATTTTTTTGGCATTCTTATAATTTTATTAGTATAACAGATAATAAAACATTCCATACGAAACTAATCTTTTCATAATTTTACGATAATATTCAGAGAGTAGATTGGTTGCGATTTGGGTGTTAAAATAATATCATTTTATGAGTGAGAAGAATGCCTTAGGAATTAAGCTGATAATTTTGTCGGTTATACTTTTAACCGGTTGCGTAGAGTTTCAGAGAGCTTCGTTAAATCCATCTCAGTCATACAACGAATTCACTTCAAGAAATTTGGAATCTCCTTCGCTAAAACGGTTTATTGAAGAAAAAACGGGGAAAACAAATATCAACTGGCCTCCGCAAAACTGGGATGTTCCATTACTTTCCCTCGCCGGGTTGTATTATAATCCGGCGATTGAATCGGCTCGGGCTTCAAGCAAAGTTGCAGATAGCGCCATAATTACAGCCAAAGCAAGACCTAATCCCACAATTTCTCCTGAGGTCGGGATAAATAGTAGCGTACTTGATCAAAGTGACATAAATCCGTGGATACCTGCTGTTAATTTAAGTATTCCAATTGAGACAGCAAATAAACGGGGATACAGAATCGCAATTGCGAGCAACAAGGTTGAAGTTGAAAAAATGAACTTAATTCTTACCTCATGGCAAGTTAGGTCAAACATACGTTCAGCATACATAGAACTTTTATCAGCATACAACCGTAGCAATATTTTATTTAAACAAATTCAACTTCAAGAAAAAGTAAGAGAATCGCAGGAAAAACAACTGAATCTGGGCGAAATAAAGGCCTCAGATTTAACACCAACTCGGATTCTTATTGCAAATACACAAATTGAACTCGGAAATATAAGCCGACAATTGGATGAAGCATACCCACAACTTGCCGCAGCAATCGGTGTTCCATTGGGCGCGTTGAAGAAAATCAATCTACATATTGCTTTAATTAAAGATACAAACATATTCACGCATTTTTTATCGACCAATTTAATTGAGTTCTCATTAAAGAACAGACCTGACATTCTTGCTGCAATATATGAATATGAGGCTGCACAATCCACGCTTCAATTGGA
>JAKPVM010000090.1 GCA_029572555.1 Verrucomicrobiota bacterium
GTGAAATCTTTTTCTTCTGAAAAGTTTGAACTATCTTGCACTGTATTTATACAAGCAAGAATAAATCTGCTGCTATATCTCATCCGGATTTTTTTCAATTATGTATTTCTTTTAAAAACAGTGTCAACAAAAAAAATTTAATTTTAATATTACGCTGAATTATTAGCCAATATTTACAATAAAAAGATTTTAATTTCTGTTAAACAGGGTAAAATTTTAAGATTGATTTTTAATTAAATATGATTTAATGACTATTTAGCACACTATAAAATTGACTTTGTAGAGTACTTTAAAACTAAGATATTTTATGAAAACAACCAAAAACATTGCATTCGCAATTATATTTACGCTCGTGATTACTATTCAGAAATCCACTGCTAGTTCTCTTGTAATAAGTGAATTTATGGCGAGTATGAGCAATACTAACATTATCGTTGATGAAGATGGAGATTCTTCAGATTGGATTGAAATCAGAAACATAAGCGCAAATGCTGTAAATCTTGATGGCTGGTTTTTAACCGACAATACGAACAATCTGAGAAAATGGCGCTTACCATCTACAAACATCGTGGCGAATGGATATATTGTAGTATTTGCTTCAGGAAAAGACAGAGACACGCCGGGGCGTCCATTACATACAAATTTCAAACTTGATGCTGCGGATGGCGAATACCTTGCGCTTGTTGAGCCCGATGGCAAAACGATTGCAACTGAATTTACTCCAAAATACCCATTACAAGTACCTAACGTTTCTTATGGATACCCAAACATTGTTTTTAAAACACCACTTATAGAAAGCAATAACAGCGTTAAGATCCTTGTCCCAACAAGTGCAAATGAAGAGAACATGTGGTTTAAAAAGGAATTTTCTGATTCTACGTGGACAATTGCCGTAAATGGTGTTGGATATGAAACCGGGCTTGAGGACCCAAACGAGGCGGGGTATGCATCGCTTCTGTTAGGGACAAGTCCAGTTTGCTACTGGCGATTTTCTGAATCCGCAGGCGCGACAATTGCAAATTCTGGTTCGTTAGGAGCAAGCGCTAATGGTATCGTCAATGGCGCAACACTTGGAGTTGAAGGACCACGCCCGCCACAATACACCGGATTTGAGCAAAATAACACAGCAATTAGGGTTGGATCCGGAACCAGATATATAAGCTCTGCTTCCGGTTTGATGAACAACAAAAATGCATTTACATTTTCCGGGTGGATTAAGCCTACAGCAACACAAACTGACAGAACTGGATTATGGGGACAAAACGATTGTATTGAATTTGGATTTATCACCGGATCACAAATCCAAATATGGACGCCCAATGGCGGAAGTGCTGCCGCAAGCTATTCTTTTCCAATTAACGAATGGCATCACGTAGTTGCTGTTGGTGATGGGGGAAGTCTAAAAATATTTTATGATGGTGTTCTTCAAGTCACCGGTGGGTCAGCCACCGCAAATTATGGGAGTTCAAGTTATGCCTTTAATATTGGTGGTGGAGGTATTTTTGACACAAGCGGCAATCAATTTGTGGGAGATATTGACGAGGTTGCAGTCTGGTACCGGGCGCTCTCTGATGCAGAAGTCCTCCAACTTTATCAAAACAGTTTTGGCGGTTCTATTCCATTTACACAATATATTAAGAGTGATGTGTATAATAAAATGTATGGTGTCAACAGCTCGATTTACCTCAGATACACTTTCACGGTTCCAGATCCAGCATTAATTGAACATCTCGTTCTTAAGATGAAATATGATGATGGGTTTGTTGCATATTTAAACGGTAGTGAAATTTTGACAATAAATGCATTTGAAACAAATTATTGGAATTCAACAGCAACCAATCGCCATCCAGATTCTCAAGCAATCCAATTTGAGGAATTCAATATTACTTACGCGCTCGGTTTTTTACAACCGGGCGAAAACGTACTTGCAATTCAGGGCTTGAACATCGCTAACACAAATACAGACTTCCTTATTGAAGGCGCATTAGATTGGTATGGCGTGCAGCAAGCCGTAGACCAGCCGGTTTATTTTACGGTGCCAACGCCGGGTGCTCTTAATGGACTTGGTTCCACTGTCCCCGGTCCATTAATAAGCGACGTTACTCATTCTCCATCGATTCCATCAACCACAGATGTAATAGTTGTTACAGCAAAAATAAATCCTACGTTTGCGCTTGTTAGCGAAGTAAAACTGAACTACAGAATTATGTTTGGAGCAACAAACTCCATAGATATGAAAGACGATGGGATGAGTCATGATGGAAATGCAAACGATGGAATTTACGGGGCAGAAATTCCAGCAGTTCAGTTTCCCGGCCAGATGGTCAGATGGTTTATAACAGCAAAGGATGCAAACGATAATCAGTCTCGCTGGCCATTATTTACAGTTTCAACTGATTCCGAAGAATACATTGGAACTATTATTGAAGATACTTCAATCATTTCTCAATTGTCGGTAATGCATTTATTTGTTGAAAACGTAGGCGCATCTGAAACCCGAGCAGGCACAAGAGGTTCGCTTTTCTATCTTGGCGAGTTTTATGACAATGTTGTAATACGTTTACGAGGACAATCTTCGGCTGGCTGGGCTAAAAAAGGATTCAACATAGACTTTAACAGAGACCACAGGTTCAAATACGGCAATGATAACCGTCGTGTTAAAGATATAAAAATAATGAGCAACTGGGGGGATAAATCCCGGGTGCGAAATACTTTGTTCTATGAAATGGCAGCAAAAGCCGGATGCGATGGGCATTTCGCATTTCCTATCAGAGTTCAGAGAAACTCCCAATTCCACGCAATCCTTGATTTAATGGAAGATTCTGATGACTTGATGTTAGAAAGGCTTGGACGGAATCCGGACGGCGCTTTTTATAAGATGTATAACAATCTCAGCAACACCGGTGGTGTAGAAAAGAAAACAAGAAAGTGGGAAGGATATGAAGATTTACAAACTTTAATAAACAATATCGACGAGACAATTCCTTTATCAAATAGGGTCAAATATGCTTACGATAATATTGAAATTCCACAATCTATAAGCTATTTTACCGCTTGCGCCCTCGCAAGCCATCAAGACCATGGGCACAAAAATTATTATTTATATCGAAATAGCGACGAAACAGGTGAATGGACGATTTTGCCGTGGGATGTTGACTTAACGTGGGGCAGAAATTGGACAGATGCACAGGGCTATTTAACCGATACACTTTACCAAGATAATATTTTAAACTTTTACAACCTGGCAGTTCAACCAAGCAAAGGGAACACCAATAGATTTTATAATCTATTTTTTAAACATCCTGAATTTAGAAGGATGTATCTAAGACGACTTCGCACAATTATGGATAACCTCCTTCAACCGCCAAATACGCCGTCTGAACAACTTATTATTGAAGCTAAAATACGAGAACTTATGGATTTAATGGATCCACCTGGAATAACAAATTCAGACGCATATCTTGATTATATAAAATGGGGATACTGGGGCACAAACTTTACTATGCGCGACGACGCAAATAGGATAATCACCATTCACTTACCGGGAAGACGTCAATGGCTATTTACAAGCACCAGTCCAAATGTTGAAGGCGATAAAATTCCTCCAAGCCAGCCATCTTATGTTCCATTGCGGTTTTTAACCGTTGATTACAATCCATCTTCATGCAACCAGCAGGAAGAATTTATTTGTATAACAAACCCAATGCCAATGGAAATCGACATTTCTGGTTGGCGTATAGATGGTGCTGTTCAATTTACATTTAAACCGGGCACTGTGATTGTTTCAAACAATGTTCTATATGTTAGCCCTAATGTCAAAGCCTTCCGTTCTCGCGCTATTGCCCCCACGGGAAGGATGTGTTTATACGTGGTCGGACCATATCAGGGACAGCTTTCAGCTCGGGGAGAAAAAATCAGATTATTTACTGATAAGGGTTACTTAATTAATGAGTACCAGTATCAGGGAACTCCATCACTTGCGCAGCAATTTTTAAGGATTACGGAAATAATGTATAATCCATCGCCGTTGCCGGGCTCCACAAATGATACTCAGGAATTTGAGTATATAGAATTGAAGAATATAGGAAATGTGAATATTGACTTAAATGGCGTCAGATTCATAAATGGTATTGACTTTGATTTCACTGGAAGCCAGATAACAAATTTAGAACCAGGTCAAGTTGTTCTCGTTGTAAAAAATCGCACTGCATTCGAAGAACGTTATGGAAGCGGGCTGAATATTGCTGGTGAATATTCTGGCCGACTTGATAACGCGGGTGAAAGGATTCAACTCGTTGATGCAACAGGAGAAGAAATTCTTGACTTTGATTATAATGATAATTGGCACGAAATCACAGACGGGCTTGGTTTTTCTATTGTAATAGCGAATGAAAACGCTGATTCGGACTTGTGGAGGGATAAATCTAACTGGCGGGTGAGCAGCGTTATTAATGGAACACCGGGAGGCATTGACACGAACTTTCTGGATATTCCACCTGTCATTATAAATGAAATTCTTGCGCATTCCATCTCACCTTTAACCGATTTTATTGAGCTTTATAATACATCAACGAATCCAGCAGATATTAGCGGGTGGTTTTTAACAGACGATTTCAATATCCCATTCAAATTCCGAATCCCTGATGGCACGATTATACCACCGGGAGGCTATGTATTATTTGACGAAAATAACTTTAATCCAACTCCGGGTATTCTACCAAGTTTTGCGCTTTCATCTGATGGAGATGATGTATATTTGTTTTCAGCTAAGACCGATGGCACACTTACAGGCTATGTTGATGGTTATAACTTTGGACCAAGTGAACAAAACCGGTCTCTTGGAACACAATTTACTACCGACAACAGAAAACTTCTTGTATCACAAAAAGAGATCACTCCGGGAACCAACAATGTAGGATGCCTTGTAGGTCCAATAGTGATAACAGAAATTATGTACCACCCGCCAGATATTGGAACAAATGATAATTCACTTGATGAATATATTGAAATAATGAATATCAGTTCTGACCCAGTACTGTTGTTTGAACCAACATTGCCAACCAATACCTGGCAATTGAGAGGAGGAGTAGATATGGTTTTACCCACAAACATTACTCTACAACCTAATCAATATATGTTATTCGTTAATTTTGACCCAACAAACACAGTATTGTTAAATAATTTTGCGTCAAAATATATTATACCTGATGGAACAATAATAGTCGGACCATATCAAGGAAAACTTAACAACGCAAACGATGATGTAGAACTCGAAAAACCAACGCTTTACTCTACAAATATTCTCTATGTTCAAGTAGATAAAGTTGATTATTTTGATGATGCACCGTGGCAAAAAGCAGCCGATGGATTTGGTTTTTCATTAAATCGAATCTCTCCAAATGCATTCGGCAATGATCCATCATCATGGGTCGCTGCGTTGCCAAATCCGGGAATGCCTTTCGCAACAGCAGGAACACCGCCATCTATTATCTCTCAAAGTGAAAGCCGTGTCGTCAGTGCAGGTCAAACAATAATGCTCACTGCGGTTGCTAGTGGCACCACACCCATCAGATACAAGTGGCTACGAAATGAGGTTGAACTCACCGGAGAAACCAATTCAATACTTGTTATTCCAAACGTTCAACCTGAAAATACCGGAGAATACATTATATTAGCTGAAAACGAGGTCGGTGCTGTAATCAGTGCACCAATTAATTTATTAGTTACTCTTCCTCCAATAATCATAGAACAGCCTGAATCTGTGTTAATAAGAGTTCGTCCAGATCCTTCTGCATTATCATCTACAAACGCCACATTTTCGGTCTCTGCAATTGGGAATGGTTCTCTAACCTATCAGTGGCGTTTTAATGGAGCAAATATAATCGGGGCAACCAATAATTCAATTACTATAACAAATGTCCAAATGTCGGATTGGGGCGAATTTACTGTTATTATATCTGATGATACTGGGTCTGCCATAAGCCAGCCTGCGTGGTTATATCCACTGGTTAGACCGAGCTTTACACAAAATCCAATCCCATTGACTGTTTGCGTCGGGGGCACAGCAACATTAAGCGCGGAATTCTTTGGCTGGCCTCCTCCGTTTACAACCGAATGGCGGCGTGTTTCAACTATTCTTGTCGCTAATGTCCAATACGAAAGTAACACCTTCTTTAGTTTCCAGGCACCGCTAACACCATCAACGAATAACTATCGGTGCGTTGTTAAAAACACCGCATCCTCAGGAGGTGTCGCATCGGGGCTAATTAGGGTTGCCGCTATTGCTGATACTGATTCTGACGGGATACCGGATATATGGGAAACAACATACGGTTTTAAACAAGATGATCCTTCCGATAGAGATAGCGACGCAGATGGAGATGGAATGTCAAACATTGAAGAATATATCGCAGGGACAAATCCAACAGACCCTGAAAACTTTTTTACAATCACATCAATTGAAATAAATACAAATAGCACAACGATTAAATTTAATTCAGTTAGCAATAGAACTTATACGGTTGAATTCACTACAAACATTGGTGATAACTGGATTAAACTTTTTGATTTATGCGCTAAGGCTACCAATAAAATTGAAACAATAATTGATTCCTCTGAAAACAGTGAAAATAAATACTACAGAGTTCGAACGCCGAGAAGAGAATAATTGAATTCCATATTCTTACCTACTCCTATATAATTGCTTAATGTATCCAGAAATTGGAGAACAATTTTATCTAATTTTGGCAAGACCAGAAGATCTTGATGCACTCTGGAAGGAAGGATGGCGACATTTTGGGATCTGGTTTTTTAGATACTCAATTTACAGAGAAAATGACAATCTTTTCCGAGTTGTACCATTGAGAATTAATCTGAATGATTTTTTCTTCAGTAAAAGCCAGCGAAAAATTTGGCGTCGCAACAGCGACCTTGAAATAAAAATTGATCTTCCATTTATAGACGAACAAAGAAGACAATTTCACAGCCATCCCATAATAAAAAGTGCTGGTTTTATTTTTTATTTGAATCATTAGCACAGATATCGGATTAATACACAATAACCAAAATTTATACCCCAGATTTTGACAATTAATATTGCGAAAAACATTTTGTCCGTAAAATATCAATCAGCCGAAGGCTGACATTATGAAACTACGCCAAGAGTGGCAGGATTATAGCATTGGAATTAACATAAGGTAAAACCACGCCAGTGGTGATAGAACGATAATTAATCATCAAAATTCAATGGCTTTGACACCTCTTTCAGCGGTTTTTGATGTTTTTGTATTCCGTTTTGCTATAATAATGTCACCCGCTTTTGCGGGTTTTGAAATGGGTCTATCCTTGCCTGTGGAGGGGAAAAGGAAGGACG
>JAKPVM010000347.1 GCA_029572555.1 Verrucomicrobiota bacterium
TTCATTAGATAAAGGGGAAAGTCAATTTGATTACGCGCTTTATATTGATAGTCTTGCATATGTCTGGTTGATTCACTGCAATAAGACAGGGGAAGCTGTTGAAGATATGTTTAGAAAAGATTTGGCGCGCAGTTCAGAATCTTCTCCACTTGCCTATTATGCTGGCGCTTCTTATCATAATTACCTCATCAACCAAAAGGGTTATTCTGTAAAGGACTTGCTGGATGCATATTATGGTGACATTCCTATAGAGGACTATACCGCAGAATGGGTTGCCTGGATAAGGGAAAAATTCAATGCTGTTAAAAACAAATAAAAGCCTTTTTGTTTGGCTGGGAATTGCCTGATGGAGAGAAATTAGGGGCAAACCGGCTAAAAGAAATGATTAATGCGTGTGGCTTAAGGTGTTTTCTGTATGTGATGTGATGGAACTCTGCGCCGTACGTTTTTTATTTGTAGGTATGTCTTTATAAATTTCGGTGTTCTATCAATTTAAGTCAGCTTAAGCCATTTTACTGGGATTAAAATGGGATCATTCTGTACGAATTTATTGATAGAGAGGTTTTTTTCGGTATAATTTCAAAAAGCTACTGCCTTTGGCATAGTCTTTATCCTAAATTAGGAATTATCGTGGAAAAAAAGTTAACTGAACATAAAAACATAGGTGTTATCGTCCGTCTGGTTGGCGTTGTGGTTGACGTTGAATTTGATGCCGGAAAGCTGCCCTCTATTCACAATGCCTTAATGGTGCAGCGGGAGCATGAAGAGCCCTTGATTTTGGAAATCCAGGAACACGTCGGCACAAATGTGGTGCGTGCCATCGCCATGGGCAGCACGGCGGGTTTGCGACGCGGCTTGCCGGTCATCGACCTGGATACGTCCATTCAAGTACCCGTTGGCAGACAGACGCTTGGGCGTTTATTCAATGTGCTGTGCAAACCGATTGACGGTTTGGGCGAAATTATCCCCGAAAAAACGATGCCCATTCACCGCAAACCGCCCGATATCAAAGACC
>JAKPVM010000227.1 GCA_029572555.1 Verrucomicrobiota bacterium
GGAGTTTCATAATGTCAGCCTTCGGCTGATTGATATTTTACGGACAAAATGTTTTTCGCAATATTAATTGTCAGAATTATGGATATATATTTATTGTATGCTAATGCAATATCTGTGCTAATGATTCAAATAAAAAATAAAGCCAGCACTTTTTATTTTTGTTATGTGATGGCTGTGATAATTTTTTATAAATTCGAATTTTCACCATTTTAAAACTATATTTATTAATTGTTTCTCCAGAATCAGATTAACCAGATTTATTTTTTGGGTTCATCGACGTTTTTAGTGGGTAGAAATGGATTACGAAAGATTAAGAGGAGGAAATTAGAAATTAATCTTACCGAACAATGATTTGCTAATAACGACGAAACTTAACGAGCGAACAGTATATCGATATGGTTCAAATGGGTATAAACACGAGCCAGAAGGGACTTGGTGAGGCTTTGCCACATCAGTTCTTTCTGGTTCAAGTGTATCGGGTGTTTCATGCGTTCAATCCAATCAAATGCTTTCAACCGTCTACCAGCACTCTTGGCTACCCACTAAAAACGTCGAGGAAGCTCATAAATCTATAAATTGCTATGAAGTTTACACCTTTGTAGTAGTTATCATTTCTGTCCTCTGGACAGTATTTGACGGTTTTTCTTTTGTATGTTCGCTATAGGAAATTAACGCTGCACCAAACACTATTAATGCAACCCCAGCCCATCGAACAGTGCTGACATCTTCTTTTAACAAAAACCGAGCCGCTAACGTTGTCATAACAAAACTTAACGATGTCAGAGGCCAGACGAAACTGACATCTTTTTGACCAAGCAGGTATAACAAGCCAACAAAAAATGCCATTTCAAGCAGAAGACCGAACAAAAAATGCTTGTTCGTCCACGCGTTGCCGACCATCTTGACAATGTTTAATAAAAGTGGCGTATCTTGCTGCCGCAGATGATACTTGACAACTATTTCGTCAACACCTTTTTTAATTTCTATTACGCCGAGCGCCTCAATTATAAATGAGACAACCAAAATAATTAATATTCTGACCATAAATTAAATTTCTTTATACCTTATCAGTTTTATCTGCCTTTCGCAAATAATCTTGCGAACCTCAGGATTAACAAGAGCGTCTAACTCATCTGGAAATTCATCAACCGATGGATGAGAATAAATTTCTGAAACACCGTTCGGCAATACTTTTAACAATTTTTTCAAATATTCAGAATCAACCTTCTTGTTCTGCAATAAGCCAAAGACCCTATCGGTATATTTTATACCTCGCTGTCTCAATTTGTTTTTGCACCAACTTGATAGCAACTTAAATGTTATCGCTTCTGTTATGCGCATAAAATATCTGCCTTTGGCAATTCTAAGGTTTAGAAACAATGGCTCATGCATCAGCCTGATAGCCTTTACACCCCAGTCCTGCGCATTTTCTAAAATAATTTTAAAGACAACCGGGTGTAGATGGAAATGCAAATGTCCGTTTATATGGTCCAAATTTAAACCCGTTTCCTTGAATTTTGCAACCTGCGCTTTGATTTCAGCCTTTAATTGGGATTTTAAACGTTTTCTAAAATAGCAGTTGAACCCGGAACCCACTGCGTTCTTTTTCAATTTACCATCGGTATCAATAAGGTCTGGAATTGAACTGGGTGGTAGCGCGGGTTTATCAAAAAGCAGCACAAGGTGAAGTCCAATGCCTAATCGTGGATTTTCTTGAGCAATCTTTACGGATTCTTTTGCGCCGTCTTCATTGACCATCAACCCAGCCGTAGTCAGGATACCTTCACGGTGAGCCTTCAATACAGCGGCATTTGTTGACGGATTTTTTCCAAAATCGTCGGCGCTAACTACAAGCCGAATCTGTCCATTAACCTCAGGCATATATTATCAGGCATTGAAAGAACACACGCAATCTATAATAATTTGATGGCAATTCCAATGTTAATCTTAAATATGTTCTTTATGAAATATAAAACGGGTAATTAATGAATAAAGTTAATACGGTTAGTGACATTTTTACAGTCTTTGGTTCACATCTGATGGATGTATCCATCACAATCTTAATTGCTATCGTCTCTATTTTTTGGCAGGCTCATTACATATTTTTCCCACCATTTAAATTCAACATATAGTTCAAAGAAAACACGAGGTCTCATCTCAAATAAACCAACCATCAGCCAATCTTTGTTTGTTTTATCATCAAGTTCAACTTTCAATCGCACATTTGCAATTACAATAGGAGGCAGCGGTTCTTTTGGCAAATTTTCGTACCAACCAATATTTTCAAAAGAACGGAGATACCATGGCAGAGGCCAATAATCGTGGTCGGGGGAAATGACTTTAATCACCATTTTTTTGCCGTCGGGATGAACCTTGCTGATTCCATCTATTGTTTTTGCCATTCGTAGAATATCCGTAACTGTCTGAGAATAAACATAAGGATTGCGTCTATCGGCATAGTAAACAAAGTTTGCCCGATAATTCATAACCGATATATGAACAACAGTAGTAGCCAACAAAAGAATTGCCAGATACTTTGTCCATCGGTTTTTGCAACAATCAATCAATTCAGCGGCGCCTGCCCCTGCCAATATGAGCAATCCGCTCCAGAACCCGAGCGCGCACCACGGTGTTTTATAGGAAATCAGCGAATAAATCACGGCAAGTATAAGGCCGTAAAAGGTGATAAACCTGATGAATCTTTTGTTTAAAAAACATACCCGATTATTGAAACCGCACCGGATTCCTATCAGGGCAAAGATAAACAGCGCGCCTTCGCTCCAAAGTGGGCTTCTTTGCGGTTTAAACCACAAGAGACGTTCAAAATAAAAATACCACGGGTGAATATGCGGCGATTTACCCCCTGCCCTTTCAAGCCATGGGAGATAAGTCCTGATAGAATCCAAAGGTCCGTTCCAGTTCGTAAAAAAGGAGGTGTAAAGGGGAATGGACACAACAAGCGCCGTTACAAGAGCCAAGGTTATATGTTTTAGACGAATCTTTTCAAGAAATGGTCTAATAAATATTGTAAAACGCCCATTCTGGTCTAATGTTTTTTTGTTTTGCCTATAACTGTATCCCAATTCTAAAACAATTGCTGATATTAATGCCGCAATTGAAAAAACAAAGGTCTCTTTGGTGGCATACATTAAGCCAAGTCCGACGCCGGAAAAAATAGCCCATCCGACTTTACCGCTTTTTGCGTGTCTCCACCCGCCGACAATTAACATTGTGGTAAAACAGATTAACAACGTCTCGTGGATAAAATATCTGCTGTAAAACACAACCATAGGTGAAATTGCGAAAAAGAGGCTTGCAAATATGACACCGCTTTTTCCAAGTTCCTCTTTCAATAACAAGAGAATTAAAATCGCAAGTAGCGAAAAAAATAGTGGAGTAAGCCGTAATGTTTTTTCGGACAACTGGGTAAAATCTTTAGCCGAACTAAAATATGTAAATGGGAGTGTAAAATAGTACAAAGTAGGTCCGTGGTATTCATTCGGGTCATATTTATAATTCCCTTTTAGCCAGAGGTCTCCGAATTTTATGGCATTGACGGCTTCATCATTATGTAGCGGACGCAAATCCAATTCTGGCGCTCTCCACAGTAGCGCCAGCATAAAAACAGCCACAAGTATTGCATAATAAATCTTTCCCATAAAACAAAAACGCAGACGATTGTCTATTCTTCAAATCATCTGCGTTTTACGCAATACTAAAATTTAAAAATTACTTAGATGGTAGGGCGTAAACTTCAATTTCTTGAATGCAATTTAATGCGCTCATATTGCTGCCTCTTGTATAGGCGCGGACATAACGCCCGCGGACGCCTTTGCAATCAATTATCCTACCCTCGTGAGTTTCAAAGTATTCTTTATCCTTGCCGATACCAAGTCCAGAGGAGTTATCAACATCATTGTTGTAAACCGTCACGACATCTCTTGTGAAATCCGGGTCATTTGAAATCTGGATGACTACATCACGGAATACTTGAATCCACCTATGGTCATGCCATATAACTATTGCATGAATTTCATATTCTTTTTCTAAATCCACTTGAACCCACTGTGTGCCTTTTCGCATTTCGATAACCTGGTCGTCAAAAGCCTCTTTTTGTCCATCAGTAACCATACTTATTTCGCCACTGATAGGATTTTTATCACTTGCGGTTACTTTTTTACCTTTGGCAACATTTTCGCAACCCTTAGGAATAAAAAACGGGGGACGTGGTTTTGTTGGTAATGGTTCAATATTTGGTCCAGATGGCAAATCATCCGGTGTGCCCTTTAAAGTAGGCATTGGAAGCTTTAGTTTTAACGGTTCTTTATCCTGATCCGCTGCTGGAAGAATAGTTTGACCGATAGTCATTACCGCGCCAATAACCGAAACCAGTACCAGCCGCCCTAAAATTTGATTAAAGTGTTTCATTGCTCGTTTAATTCTCTAATATGAAATACCGATTTTAAGGGAATTGGTTACAAATAACCTTTTTAAATATAAAGTTAAAAGCGAGGGTAGGGAATATTTACTTGTTTTTGCCCTGTTTTATTAGTCCTCGAAGCAACTACCTTTAATTTTATCTGGATAAATTTTAAAATCAGTATTTTAATATAAGTATATGAATACGACCCGCAAATGTGGTATCTTGGTGCTCTTACTTAGCGCGGTGCTATGCAACCGGCTTATTGGTGGCGAACAGGTTGTAACAAAATCGTTTGAACGGCTTGCAAAAATTCAGTCTGTAAAAATCTTAACAAATTCAATTGCTTACCCGGGAAAATACAATGTTGAACGAATTATAGATGGCGATGTGCGAACCGAATATTCTTCTCGCGGTGATGGAACGAATACGTTTATTGAATTTGACTTTGGAACAGCCTTTGCCGTTTCCGCATTCAAACATATTGATAGGAATGACCCCGCCACAATTGCGCAAAGTGAATTAGTGTTTAAAGACGATAAAAATCAAATTGTTGCTACTTATCCGATTATTCACGTCAATAAACGAGGCGGCGTTATATTTAATGTCTTACCGTCCACTGTAAAAGCCCGCTATGTACGATGGCAGGTAACGAAATTAGGCCCCCAAAACCATGGCACTGTTGGTGGCGCAGAGATTGAATTTTATGAACCAACGGTTAAGGAAGAAGCACCATTTGGAACTACTATAAAGACAGATGTTACACAAATGGTAGAAAAAAAAGAGGGTGTGGATATACGAGTCATCAAAATTGATATTAATCATCCCTACACCCGTTCTGCGCCAGGTTATTTGAAGGTTGCCACTGTTGACACATGGCGAAACAAGATAGTTGAACTTAAACCCGGCAATTCAACAGTTGAAATTGAAATACCATCAGTAAAATTCAGAACAGTAAAATTAATCCTTGAAAGTGAAGGGCACGAAATAGCAAAACAAGATGTAAAGGTTGAAGAACCAAAAATTAAAGAAATCTATATACTACCGCATTCTCACGTTGATATTGGTTATACCGCGCTTCAAACAGATGTTGAGAAAAAACAAAATGAGAATATTGATATAGCGCTCGGTCTTATAAAACGCACCGCAAACTACCCTGATAGTTCAAAGTTTGTATGGAATGTAGAAGTGATGTGGCCTGTAGAAAATTATTTACGCGATGCTACACCCGAAAAAAAGAAGGAATTCATAAACGCCATCAAAGAAGGGAGAATAGGTCTTGACGGCTTTTATGGCAATATTTTAACCGGCTTATGTAGACCGGAAGAACTCGTTCGGATGATGGATTACGCTATCCGTCTCTCTGAAATGTTCGGTGTAAAAGTTGAATCTGCAATGATTAGCGATGTCCCCGGTTATACCTGGAGCACAGTAACGGCAATGGCTCACGCCGATATAAAATATTTTTCTTTTGCACCAAATTATTTTGACCGTATGGGCGGGACAATGGTTACCTGGCAGGATAAACCATTTTACTGGGTCAGTGCAGACGGACAAAACAAAGTATTGAGTTGGTGTCCAACTCGTGGATATGCGCTTGGACATTTAATCGGCGACGGTGATGCCCTTGCAAGGTTCATTCCACAGTATCTCCGGGAATTAAAGGAAAAAGATTACCCTTATGAAATAACCTACATCCGTTGGAATGTTCATGGGGATAACGGTTCGCCTGATGAAAAACTATCCGATGTTGTCAAGGATTGGAACGAACATTATTCAATCCCTCGTTTAATCATTACTACAACGGCTGATGCCTTCAAAAAGTTTGAAACAAGATACGGGAAATTATTGCCTCAATATCGTGGCGACTATACTCCATACTGGGAAGACGGCGCTGGGTCATCGGCGTTTGAAACCGCAATGAATAGGGCGTCAGCCGACCGTCTTGTTCAGGCTGAAACCTTGATGGCAATAAGAAATCCGAGAAAATATAATTACGAGACCTTTTATCAAGCATTTCGGAATGTATTGCTTTATAGCGAACACACATGGGGCGCCTACAACAGCATAAGCGAACCTGACAAACAGTTTGTAAAAGACCAGTGGAAAATAAAACGTGGATTTGCCACCGAAGCAGATAAATTATCAAGAAATTTGTTTGAACAAGCCATTGATTCGGAGTCAGTAATCCCTGACTGCATTGATGTCTATAACACGGCTTCGTTTCCAAGAACAGACCTCGTTATATTACCGGCAGAACTTTCTAAATCATTCAATTGCGTGTATGACCTTTCCGGTAAGCAACTGCCTTCGCAACGGCTTTCCTCTGGTGAACTTGCATTCGTTGCAGAATTAGTCCCGCCATTTGCAGCTAAAAGATATAAATTAAGTTCAGGGACTCCTATCCAAACAAAAGGACTTTCTATAAAGCCAACAAAAATTGACCATCCATTTTTTATAATTGGCATCGATGAAAATACAGGCGCAATCGTTTCGCTTATAAACAAAGCCAATGACGAAGAACTTGTAGATGCAACCGCAAAAACCGCAATAAACGACTATTTTTACCTTCTCGGTTCTGACGTAAAAAAGGCGCAAAAAAATGGAAGGACTATATTTAAGGTAAAAGAAAGTGGTCCGCTTTTGGGTTCAATTGTGATTGAATCAGAGGCGCTCGGCTGCAAAAAACTCACACGCGAAATATCTGTCGTCAATGGATTGAATAAGATATTGCTTGCAAACACGATTGAAAAATTGCCTATCAGAGAAAAAGAAGGTGTTCATTTTGGGTTTGGATTTAACATACCTGATGGGACGGTGAGAATGGATGTCGGGCTTGCGGTGGTTAGACCAAACATTGACCAGATTCCGGCATCGTGCAAGAACTGGTTCAGTGTTCAGCGATGGGTTGATATTTCAAATAAAAAATCTGGAATAACCATTGCCCCTGTGGATGCACCTTTGATTGAAATCGGCGATATAACAGCAAATCTCATTGGTTCACAAACAAATCCGGATGTCTGGATAAAAAATCTGCCGCCATCATCAATTATTTACTCCTGGGTAATGAACAACCACTGGCATACCAATTACCGCGTAGAACAAGATGATACCGTTACGTTCAAATATTTCTTAAGACCAAACACAGGCTATAGCCCAATTTCTGCGGCGCAATTCGGTATAGAATCATCTATGTCACTTATCGCAATACCAGCCAGAGGCGCCGTCGTCCAAACCCCGCGAGTCCTTATTGATTCGGAAGATGTGATTGCAACGACTTTAAAACCATCAATTGATGGCAAAGGGCTTATTCTTCGTTTGTTCGGGGCATCGGGAAAGCCTGCAAAGGTTAAATTATATTGGAATAATCCGATGCCAAAGACACTCTGGTTGAGCGATACGGGTGAAAAACCGCTGAAAAAACTCGGGGATTCAATTAATGTGCCTGCGTGGGGTCTTATTACAATAAGGGCTGAAATGGAATAGTCGTTTTCTTAACTTGAATAACTTTGGTAAAAATCATAAGATTTATCATAGGTTTTAAAAATTGAATTTAATTTCTCAATTTAAGTTGAACTGAATCGTCAAAGTAAATATGCAAGAAAAAACTATTACACAGGTGCCAAGACGAGTTCGCGAGATTTATGAAAAAGGCAAACTCGCATTGCAGCGCAATAACCTTGAATACGCTCAAATGCATTTTGAACAAGCGCTCAAAATGGAGCCCGGTTTTTACGATTGTAGAGAGGCTTTGAGGGAGGTGCAGTTCAAAAGAGGCGGTGGTTCTAAAAATATCTTTAAAAAAGTATTTGGCGCAGCAAGTGCTTCAAGTCAGATTGCAAAGGCGCAACTCGCCCTTAAAAAAAATCCAGTTGAAGCCATAGAAATCTGTGAAGGAATCTTAAACGAAGACCCTAATAACGCCACAGCGCACCGCATTATTGCCGAGGCATCTGTTGCAGCAGAATTTCCCAAAACAGCAATTCTTTCGCTTGGAATCCTTGCTAATCAAAAACCAGAAGACAAAGATATTAAACTTAAACTCGCCGATTTATTAGTCCAGATTGAACAAGTGGACAAAGCAGAGGCTATTTATGAAGAGTTGCTCCGACTTTATCCCGGCGATGCTGAGGTTTCACGAGCTTATAAAAATGTATCAGCTCATAAGACCTTAGTTGAAACCGGATTTGAAGCCGTCGCACAGGGAAAAGCCGATTATAGAGACCTTATAAAAGATAAAGAAGAGGCAGTAGCGCTTGAACAGGAACAAAGGGCAACAAAAACCGAAGACGTTACTCAAAGGTTGATTGAGGAATATACTGAACGACTTCAAAAAGAACCCGATAATCTGAAACTCGTTCGTTCATTAGCAGAATTGTATACTCAGAAAAAAGACTTTGACAAGTCGCTTGAATATTACGCAATTCTAAAAAATTCAGAAGCCGGCAACGACCCTTCCCTTGATAAAGCCATTGCTGAAACAACACTCAAAAAATTCGACTTTTTAATTGAACAACTTGATAAAAATGCCCCTGATTATGAAGAAAAACTTTCTCAGCTAAAAGCTCAAAAACAAACCTATCAAATTGAAGAATGTAAACAACGCGCTGAACGATATCCAACAGACCTCTCGATAAAATTTGAACTCGGTATTTTATACTTTAACGTCGGCAAAATAACCGAAGCAATCGGTGAATTTCAAAAGGCTCAAAATAACCCGCAAAAACGAATAGCTTCTTTAAATTATTTGGCTCAGTGTTTTGCAAAACGCGGGCTATATGATTCTGCAATTCGTATGCTCCAGAATGCAATAAAAGAAAAACTGATCTTTGACGAAGAAAAGAAAGACCTTATTTACCAGTTAGGTTGCATATATGAAAAGATGAATAAAAAAGAAGAGGCAATTGAACAATTTAAACAAATTTATGAAGTTGATATTAGTTACCGCGATGTTGCAGCAAAAATAGACGCCTATTACACCAGTCACTAATAGAATAAAAAACTCCTGAAAAATACAGGACATAATGGGATGCGTTGCAACCAGAATACGAACTAATGAATTGATACCTCTGCAAAACTCAATTCAACTTTATTAGATGTCGTGCATCTGCTAAATATATGCGTACAACGATACCAACGATCCCTACTTTTGACACGCCTCATAAATTAACAAATGTAAATTCATAACATATTGAATTACAATGAGTTATATTTTAAGAAAGGTGATTTTATCGCACTAATCATCAAAACTTGAGAAAATACATCGAATTGATCAATTTTTCCGTGACCTGATTTTTATAAAAATAAACAACAACAACACCGCCGATATTATGAACCCGATAAGAAAGTAATTATCCTCGTATTTAACTTCAACAATATGTCGTCCAGATGGAATTAACACGGATTGAAAGGCATAGTTTGCGCGCAAAAGCGGGACTTTCACATCATCAATATAGGCATTCCATAATGGATAATAACTTTGAGAAATAACCAGAACCGACTGCGATTTGCCTTCGTATTCCGCAACAATTTTATGATTTGAAATATTGCAGTTAATAATCCTGACATCACCTTGAGAAATGTTCGTATCTAATTTTGTTAATTCTGAATCTGAAATAAACACCGTTGTTGACGGGTCAAAGTCTGTTGAAAAAATCAGATTTGTAATTTCATTGTCAGACATAATTATAACTTTTTGTCCTGCGGTGATAATTGGTAGAGAATTAGTAAATTCAAGCCATTCTATGACGGTGCCGGGCTTTGTAATCAATCTTACACTAAGAAATCTTAATATATTTGCAATGTTGGTGATGTGCTTATCATACAAAAGGGTTTCTATATCTTTTTGATATTTTATTTGTAATGTTAATGCCCCATTAACTTTTGGAATTTGTTCAAGCAGATTGAGATTTGACCACAATGCAAGGCGCTTGCCGATAAAGTTTGCGCTCCAATCAGAAACCGTGCTTCTCAATAATTTTTCTTCTGCCTCACGGGATATAAAAACCCGACCCTCATTAATGGTAGGTTTTTTTGAATGAACTGCGGATTCCCAGAGACCCGATGTAAAATGATCAGATGATAACTTTGGATGAAAATTAGGGATATGTTTTACCGCATCAAAGCAGAGCAAAAACATTGCTAAATAAATTAGCGACTTTTTATTTTTGCCAGATATTGCCAATACAATGACGAACAAGATTAGTATCAAAAACCTCATAATACTGTTCTTGACAGTGAGTCCAAACTGGTCATACAGAAAAGGATAATTGTAATTGAACCATAAAATAAATCCTGCCGCAGCTAACAAAATTAAACCGATAATCAAAGCTTTTATACCAAACCTTTTGTCTTCGCAAAAAGTTGAACCAAATCCAGCAAGCAACGGGATTGTAAATGATGTCAGTAAAATAAATTTAACAGGATACCGAATTTTATCAAAAAAAGGCAAGTAGTTGGATAAAAAGTTAAACAAGTATCCATCTGTCTCCAGTGAGAGGATTAATGATAAAACGGTAAGAAACACCAGCAACAAAATCCGTTTGTCCTTAATCTTAAATAGTGAGAAAATTGCCAAAAATATTAAACCAAGCGGGTAATAATAAGAGGTGATAAATGCTTGACCTGTTTGAGTAAAGGTATGTTGATAGGTCTCATAATAATGGAATAGTGGAACTATAAAATTTGCCCAGCCCCAGCCCGGCATTGCCCATTTATGGAGGCCAATTCCCGATTGTCTTTGAGAATGAAAATAAAGGTGAATAAAAGGTAGCAATTGAATCAAACATAATGCAATCGGCATTATGATAATTAATAAATAGCGGAATAATTTAGTTCTATCAAAAGTCAGAATAAAAACACAAAACACAATAATTTGTGTCATTAATAAAAGTTCTGGAACGCCTGTTAGATATTGTATGGAAGAAAGTATTATTGCATAGATTAAATATTTACCACCCTTTTTAAGCGCAAGTTCTGATGAATATATCACCCATGGAAGCCACCCTAAAGCCGCAGTATAGTTAGGCCACATAAGGCAGGAGAGAACCGTCCCATTAAAGACATAACCAACCGCTGAAATCATAGCCGGGTACTCCTTCCCAATCCAGCGGTTTGCAATAAAATACATCCCCACCCCACCTAAAATAAGATGCAAAAAACAAAATAGATTCAGACTTAATGGCAACGGCAAGAAGAGGTAAATAAACGAAAATGGATAAAGAGTCATTGTCCCCCATTGCGCTAAAAATGGCACGCCGCAATGACTCAATGGATTCCACAATGGTAGTTCAGGTATTGATTGTTTCCCATGAAATATTATTGGATATGCAAGAACCCCAAAATCCCTGTAAAAAAATGAGTCAATCCCGATAATAACAGTCGGAAAAAAGATAATAATGAATGCGGTTATCAACAGGACAACCTTTGTTTTACCTGATATTTCCAATAATGTTTTCACAGATAGAACCCACTCATAAACTTGATACTAAAACAAAGTTAGTTAAAGATTACACTTATTTAAAGCCAAAATAGTTTGATGATATTCTTTAATGGTCAAAATGATGGAAATAGTAAACAAATGTTCTACGTTTTGTAGTAAGCCAACTTCACGTGGTTTTTGAAGAAAATCCCTGATTTTTCTGGGTGTTTTTGAAGTCATTTTTGAAAATCACTTTTAGAAATTTTTATCTCTTTTCACATCCTCCTGGTAAATTTATCGTTATCAGCCGGAGGTTGGCATTACATTAGTGAACGAAAATGGAACGCTGATTTACGCAGATGAAACAGATTTACACAGATGACAAATAAAAGAAATTAACAAGGATAGAAAGGATAAAAAATCGTGTCCTACCCCAATCAATTAGCAAACCAATAAGAATTGAATTTTGGGGCGCATATTTGTTGAAGTTGCAAAATAGTATAAACCCATTTCAAAACCCGCAAAAGCGGGTGGCATTATGATAGCAAACAAAATACAAAAACATCATAAACCGCTGAAAGCGGTGACAGAACCATTATTGGATTTCTAAATTATCGCTCTGACACCCCTAACGGGGTTTTTCCTCTGTATTAATGTCCATGCTATAATCCTGCCACTCCTTCGGAGTTTTAGAATGCCAGCCTACGGCTGATTGATGTTATGAATGAATTTTTTTAGGTTTGTAAAAATGGTATAAACCCAACCTGCGAAAGCAGGTGACAGGATTATAGCAATAGCAATACAAAAACATCATAAACCGCCCAAAGCGGTGACAGAGCCATTGAATTTTGATGGTTAGATTTTCAATGGTCGCTCTGACACCCCTAACGGGGTTTTTCCTCTGTATTAATGTCCATGCTATAATCCTGCCACTATCTATCGATGGTTAAAAAATGCCAGCAAGAATGCTGGCATCACAAAAGAACCTCGTAAGAGGTGACATTATTATAGCAAACAAAATACAAAAACCTCATAAACCGCCCAAAGCGGTGACAGAGCCATTATTTAAATTATCGCTCTATCACCCCTAACGGGGTTTTCCCTTGTGTTAATTTCTATGCTATAATCCTGCCACTCCTTCGGAGTTTTAAAATGTCAGCCTTCGGTTGATTGATATTTTAGGGACAAAATATTTTATTCCAATATCTGTGCTAATGATTCAAATAAAAAATAAAGCCAGCACTTTTTATTTTTGTTATGAGATGGCTGTGATAAAAATTTTAAAATTTTAAAAAAATTTGAGCCTATATTTTTAAAATATTCTGGACATTGCATTTTTTAGATGTGATGTTTATTGTCTTAATATAAAGTAAAGTTAAATTTGGCGCTGGAACTCCTGAACAGTTAGGAGCGAAAATTGTCGCCGATTATAATCCAGGTTATAACGGAATTAATTAAATTAAAACGAGGCATAATAATATGCCTGTAGGTAAATATGAAGAATACGCAACAAAGTGAGTTTGACCTTGAGAAAATGTTTTTACCCGACTGGGCGGTAAAACCACCCGCTACCGGAAAATACACAAATTATGTAGAAGAAGAAAAAACAACCAAAAGAAGAGAAGGCGGTTTTCGCCGTAGAGATTTTAGAAGGGGAGAACCTGATGGGCGGAAGAGACAAAGCGTTGCCGAGCCGCGTCAAAGACGAGAACGGAGACAAAATAGAAGACGGCAGGATTTTATCCCTCTTCCAAGGGTAAGGGTCAGTATTATTTTGACAGATGAAACAATAAATAAAACAGTCCGACAGATTAAAATGCTTGGACGCGCTTTCCCATTATTTGAACTTGCCCGCAGGGCGCTGGATTTCCCGGCAAGCCAGATGGTCAAATTCGAAGTCATAAAAAACAAAGATGGAACTATTGTTCAGCCTCTCTATGTATGCCTTCTTGATGATACAATCTGGTTATCTGAAAGCGAGGCGATTGACTATGTTCTTGATAAGCATTTTTCAACATTCTATCAGGCTGAAAAAACCCAAATCGATCCCCCAAAGGGCAAATATACTTTCGTTGCTCAATGCGGTTTAAGCGGGATTATATTAGGTCCGCCAAACCACCACGATTATCAAACTAAGTTAAGAAAACTTCACGCAGAACGGTTTTCACACATTCCGTTTGAACAATATAAGATGAAAATACGGATTGTTAAAGATGAAGAGGTTGTTAAAAAATGGATTGAAGAACAAAGTTGGAGAACAGAATACATTGCGTTGAATATCCCGGAACCCGTTAGACTTATAACCAGAGACGAAGTCATTCAACATTTCAGGCAAACACATCTGCCAAATATTATTCAACAGGTCGAATCTTACACACTCAGCGGCGAGGCAAGCAGGAACATACCCTGTCAGCCGCTTCAGCGCCTTGTCCGTAGACAATGGGAAGAACAAAAAAGATTCCCTATGAGAGTTGCAATCTTTCTAAGTCAGAAGTTTGCTGAACAAGGGCTACAATTTTTCAAATGGGATAGAATAATTACTTATGTGGCAATTTCGCGTCTGCATTATCTTGACCTTGAAGTGATGCCGGTGAGCGAAAATGTTAAACGGATAATTGAACATACAAGAACTCACCCCGGTTGCAATATACAACAATTACTTGAAGCACTTGCGCCTTCTCAAAAACAAGTCATTCAAATAACACCGGAAAACAAACCACAAGAAGGTTCAACAGAAAAACAGCCTGCTGCCCAATCCACTGAACAACAGCCGGCAACAGAAGAATATACGCCAGAACAGACATCATTAATTGCCGATATTCACTGGCTTATCCATCAGGGACATATCATAGAATTTTACAATGGCAAAATGTATGTTGCTAAAAAACCAAGACCAAGACCAGTAAAAGAACAAAAGCCGGAAGAAAAACCGCAGGAACAAGCAACGGCACCTGTTCAAACCGCCGAAATAGCATCTACGACCACTGATGTTGCATCAACAACACCCTCTCAGACCGAACAAAAACAAGAAGAAGAGGCTAACGTTGCTGAACCTGTTGAACTTGAAGAATTGAAAAAAGATACATTTGAAGGCGAGGAGTTGTCCAATTCGCAAACAAATGATGAGGATTTGTCAAAAGAAGATGAAGAAGCGATTCAGGAACAAACCGCGTCTACGGATGCCAAAACAGATAACGAGACATCCCCAGATGCCATTACTCCTGACACTGCTAACCAAGAACAAAACAAACAGAGTTAATATAGCAATATAACGTTAAATGTTTTAAATGGAACTTGATCCACGAATTTTAGTTGATGGCATTATTTCTTATTTATGCTTTCTAATTGTCCTGGCGTTTCACGAATCCGGGCATGCATATACGGCGCACAAATGTGGCGACGACACAGCCTATTCAATGGGGCGCGTTTCACTTAATCCGCTCGTGCATATTGAGTTTTTTGGCACTGTTTTGCTCCCATTATTAGGGCTGTTTCTTGACGCCGCAGGTTCTGGAGCGGCAAGATTCGTTATTGGTTGGGGTAAACCGGTTCCTGTCAATCCCGCAAATTTTAAGAATCGCCGTCTTGACAGCATGCTTGTGGGTGTTGCTGGGCCGTTTATGAACATAGTCGCTGCCATTGTAGCAATCGCCTTAATTCACGCCGGCAATTGGTTGCACTCCAATGCAATGATAGAACTTTGTTATAGATTCGCTGTAATAAGTATGTTTCTTTGTTTCTTTAACTTGCTTCCAGTGCCACCGCTTGATGGTTCTCATATTGCAAGTTACCTATTAGGATGGAGCGAGGAAACTTATAATAACATAGCGCGGTTCGGTTTTATAATCATAATAATCCTGATTCAAATCCCAATAGTGGGACAAGCGATGGTTTTTCTAACTAAATCAACATTGGGGTTAATTCAATCTCTGGTCGGTTTAAGTTAATCAGAAAAGTCCTTTGTATAATTAACTTGTATTAATATCCTTCAAGGGCTATTTTATTTTTATGAACTCTTTCAAAAGAACAGTCTTTTATTTTTTATTTCTTTTGAATTCGCAAAATGGATTGTTTTCGCAAACAAATCTTGTACCAGGTCAAATAACTACAAACCTTACTTTGAATGGTACAAATCTTGTTAATACCAGCGTAGTAATTCAAACAAATGCCACTCTAACAATTGAAGCCGGGACGACTATGCTGATGAATACCGGCGTCGTTATCACTGTGTATGGCAAATTGATTGCATCAGGAACAACTAACCAGCCGATATATTTTACCCGAGCAACAACATCGGCGCGTTGGAACAGAATTATGTTTATAAAGGCAAGCGATAGCGCTTTTACCAACTGCTATTTTGAATTTGCAAATTGCGCTGGTACTCACCTTGATTATTACGACAATGATTGCAACCCCGATACGCCTCCACCAGCCCGAAGTTATCACGAAGCGATTGTTGCAATAGGAACACACCTTGATTTTGATAGTTGCGTCTTCAGAAACCTGCCGGATACATCTTCATCAGCCGAAGGCGATGCTATCGCAATTATCTCGGATGACCCACAAGTAGCAGGAATATCTTCAGCCACATTTCACAATTGCCAGTTTTTATCAATCGGACAATGCATTCACACAAGATATTCCTATGTCCTCGTTGAACGTTGCTATTTTAACGGCAAAAGGGGTGATAACGATTATGTTGACCTTTACGGCGAAAGCAACCCGCCACCGCTTATCATAAGCAATGTTTTTGCCAGCTGTCATGAGGATGCAATCAACCCAACAAGATGCTCGGCAACATTGATAGGAAATGTTGTTTATGGAACTGACGACCACGGAATAGTATTGCGCGATAAATGCGCGCCAATTTTGATAAATAACCTCATATATAACTGTCCAAATGGCGGAATAGCTGTTCAAAACCAATGCGATGCCCTTATATTAAATACAACTATAGTCAGTTGTGGCAAAGGCATTCGTTTTTTTGACCACACAGCCAGATGGGGCGCTCCTTATTGCCTTACGCCTGGTAGTGGAAAAGCGACTATTATTAATTGCATAATCTGGGATTGTACCACATCTCTTGAATTGCAGGACACCACATACACCGGAGACCGCGGTTCTCACGCAACGGTTATCTCTTGCAATGTAAAAGGCGAGAAATCCTCCGCTTCTGTATCCGCAAATTCAACATTAACCTGGGGAGATGGAAATATTAACGCAAACCCGTTGTTCACGAATAATTACCGACTTCAATCAGGCTCACCCTCCATTGACGCGGGAACAAATATCTCACTGATTTTAACAAACCTGCAAATTGCTATTACAAATGATTGTGATTCAAACCCGCGACCATTAGATGGAGACAACGACGGCGCTGCAAAATTTGACATTGGCGCATTTGAATTTGTTAATCCACAAGCAGACTCCAACAACGATGGCATTCCTGATGGATGGTGCATAAATTATGGTTTAAATCCGATCTCCAATAACACCAAAGATGAAGACCCGGACAACGATGGTTATTCAAATTTGTATGAATATATCGCTGATACTAACCCAATAAATTCAACGTCATTTTTCAAAATAACAGATATTTCTCTGATCAATGATACAAGAATTTACTTTATGAGTTCATCTAATAGAAATTACACATTATACCAGAGAACTAATTTTATGCGACTTCAACCAGATGAATGGCTGATTGTCCCGGGACAATATAGAATTCGTGGAAAAGGAGGGCTTGACTCTTTAACGGATACTAATCGCAATACTACAATTTTTTATAAAATTGGCGTCGGTCTTTAAAGTGTTCAATTGCCAGTTAATACTGAAATCTCAATTTTTAAAAAATCTGAATTACTAAAACTATTCCTTTAATTCTCATCAATTTGTTATAAGATTATTAGATTTGATATAAGACGAATTTCTGTTGTATGGTAAAGAGTTTAATTAGAATTGCAGGGGCGCGACAGCATAACTTAAAGAATATTTCTCTTGAAATACCAAGAGACAAACTTGTCGTTATCACCGGCGTAAGCGGTTCGGGGAAATCTTCCCTTGCATTTGATACAATTTATGCCGAAGGGCAAAGAAAATATGTAGAATCACTTTCAACCTATGCCCGTCAATTTCTTGACCAGATGGAAAAGCCAGACGTCGATTATATTGATGGGTTATCTCCAACAATCGCTATTGAACAACGAAGTTCCGCAGGAAACCCCCGCTCTATAATCGCCACTACCACAGAAATTTACGATTATCTTCGCCTTTTGTATGCCCACGTAGGGCAACCACATTGCCCGGATAGTGGCTTGCCTTTGATCCCGATGACCGCAACAGATATTGTTGATAAAATTCTCGCCTATCCCTCAGGAACAAAAATAATTTTACTTGCGCCTGTTATAAAAAATGAAAAAGGCGAATTCCGAGATGTTATTGAAAGACTTGCCCGCGAAGGTTTTGTAAGAATCAGAATTGATGGCAATGTCTTTGAACTTTCGGCAAATGCCAGGATAAAACTTGACCCGGAACAAAAACATACCATTGAAATCATCGTTGACCGATTGATAATAAACGAACAAATTCGCCCTCGTCTTGCAGATTCGGTAGAAACAGCACTCAAATGGGGACAAGGGACATTGATTGTTTTAGAACCGTCTGACACCCAGATGAAAGAAACGGTTTTTTCAACGCGTTTGTTCAGCCCAATTACAGGAAAATCTTATGAACAAGTAACGCCAAAACATTTTTCATTTAATTCACCAGTCGGCGCCTGCCCGGTATGCCATGGATTAGGACAAAAAATGGTTTTTGACCCGTCATTGATAGTACCGGACGAAAATAAATCTCTTGAAGAAGGGGCAATATTCCCGTGGAGACGCGGCGGAAAACGAATGATAATTTATTATAAAAGCCTGCTTAAAGGCGTCGCTGCCCATTACAAACAAAGAATGGAGACTCCATTTAAAAAATTGCCCGAAGAATTCAAAAAAATCCTGTTGTACGGCTCTGATAATACTCAAATGGACTTTTACCACTGGCGTAATGGAAAACTTAACAAGGTGTCCCGTCCTTTTGAAGGTGTTATACCAAATTTAGAAAGATTATTTAATGAAAGCGAAAGTGAATCTACAAGAAATAGGCTTAAGGCGTTTATGAACCCTCACTTTTGCGATGGTTGTAATGGGAAACGATTAAAACCGGAAATTCTTGCAGTTACACTTTCAAGTTCCATAGATGTTTCAAACTTTTTACCCGATGAAAAATTAAATAAGAAAATACAAGGCCTTTCAATAATGGATTTATGCGCACTATCAGTTGAAAAAGTCGACGAGTTTTTAATCTCGCTTATTTTAAATGAGTTCCAGAAAAAAATCGCAGCCGACATTGTTAAAGAAATAAGAGCCCGACTCGGCTTTCTAAAAAATGTTGGGCTTGGTTATCTTACCCTTGACAGAGAAAGTGATACTTTATCCGGAGGCGAGGTACAACGGATTCGTCTCGCAACACAAATCGGTGCCGGGCTTGTAGGCGTCCTTTATATACTTGATGAACCAAGCATTGGGCTACATCAACGCGATAACGACAAACTACTACATACCCTGAAAGAACTACGCAACCTCGGGAACTCTGTGATAGTCGTCGAACACGACGAAGACACCATTCGCAGCGCTGATTTTATAGTAGACCTCGGCCCCGGCGCCGGCGTAAATGGGGGAGAGATTGTTGCTATTGGAACTATTGAGGAAATCTTGAAAAATCCGCAATCCTTCACCGCTAAATATTTGCGTGGAGAATTATCAATTCCCTCTCCTTTAAAAAGAATTAAACCATCCACCGAAAAGGGATGGCTGCAAATTATAGGCGCTTGTGAAAATAACCTTAAAAATATTAATGTTCATATTCCCCTTGGAACATTTACCTGCGTTACCGGTGTAAGCGGTTCAGGCAAAAGTACACTTGTGGACACAACTTTAAGACGGGCAATGTTCAGAATTTTTTATGGTTCAAAAGAACCACCGGGCAAGTATAAAGAAATATTGGGCACAGGAAAGATTGACAAAGTGATAATCATAGACCAATCACCCATCGGCAGGACGCCAAGAAGCAATCCTGCTACATATACCGGAATGTTCAACCACATTAGGGAACTATTTGCAAAATTGCCAACCGCAAAAATTCGCGGATACGATGCCAGTCGATTTAGTTTTAATCTTCGTGGTGGCAGATGTGAAAAGTGTCAGGGCGACGGCGTTATAAAAATAGAAATGCATTTTCTGCCACCCATATATGTTACCTGTGAGGCTTGCAATGGTAAACGTTATAATCGTGAAACACTCGAAATAAATTACAAAGGCTTGAATATTGCTGATGTATTGAACTTGACCGTTGATGAAGCGGTGACATTTTTCCGTTCTATACCTTCAATCTATGAAAGTTGCCTAACCCTTTCTGAAGTCGGACTTGGCTATATAAAACTGGGGCAATCCGGCACCACGTTAAGTGGCGGTGAGGCGCAAAGGCTAAAATTAGCTGCCGAATTAAGCAAAAAATCCACCGGCAATACATTGTACATTCTTGATGAACCGACAACCGGACTACATTTTCACGATGTATCAAAACTCCTTGAAGTGTTATTCAAATTGCGCACCACAGGAAACACACTCCTTGTAATAGAACACAACCTTGATATTATAAAATGCGCAGACTGGGTAATTGACCTTGGTCCCGAAGGCGGTGAAAATGGTGGCTATATTGTTGCTGAAGGAACACCAGAAGATATTGCTAATTGCGATAAAAGTTATACGGGATATTATTTGAGACGTGCGTTCCAATTAAATTTGTGATATTAATAATACAGTGCATCGCAATAAATGAACATATTTTATTTGAAATCAAAAACAGAAAACACAATCAAATATTTATTCTTTGCTGTGTGTCGCACTGTTTTACCTTTTTTGATTTTCACTTCAATAATTCTTAACTGCTATCCTGCTCAACAAGAACTAACGGCATTAAAATCCGCTGTTGCGATGTTTAATGATGGTTTTTATGAACAAGCGAATAATGCTTTGGGCGAATTCATTGCAAAACATCCCGATTCTAAAAACGTTCCTGAGGCAATATTATTGCAAGCCCAGTCAAGGTTTAAACTAAAAGATTTCACCGGTGCTATTGATGTACTCCAAAAATACTTCGGAAAATGCCAGAATTTTTGTGATGAATATTTGTTCTGGATTGCTGAATCATATTACAGTTTAACTAATTATTCTAATGCTATTCAATATTATCAAAAACTATTAACTGAACACCCTGCCTCAAAACGAATTCCCGAAGCATATTATCGGTTGGCAATATGTCATTTCCATTTGAACCAATTTCAGGAGGTTGTGAAAATTCTATCCAATACTAATAGCGTCTTCAGGACATTGCCAAAAACCACTTCAAACATCGAACAAATTGCACGCGCAAATCTCTTATTGGCTGATGCTCAAATCCATCTCGGCGAATACACAAACGTAGAACATACACTTCAGACCATTCCACTCGAATCGCTAAACCTTGAAATGCAATGGCGCTGGTATTATTTAAAATGCCGTGCCCTTGTTGGACCACAGCGTTACACCGAAGCCATAGCCCTTTCGACCAATCTAATTTCTCTGGCAGAAAAAACTAAACAACCTCAATACATAAGCCAATCTGCTTTACTTGTTGCTTCTATAAACGAAAAATTAGGTGAGAAAAAGAACACAATAGAAATCCTAAATAAATATATAACCTCTTTTGATAACGAACAACGTCGGTTTGCACTCCTTAAAATTGTGGAACTATCTGCAACAATAGATAACTTAAACGAAGCTGCAACCCGTCTTGAAGTTTATGCCCAAACTTTCACCAATGAACCAGCTATGGATGCAGTTTTGTTGACTGCTGGCGAACTTCGTCTTAAAGAATACTGGCTCTCAACTCAAAAGTGGCGAACAAACGACACGATTATTTCCACCCCCGCAGAATCCAATCTGGTCAAACAAGCGTTTTCTCATTTCAATAAAATCATTGCGGACTTTCCGAATAGCCAGTTTCTCCCCAAAGCCCAACTCCAACGCGGCTGGTGTTTATGGTTAACTGGCAATATTGCCGCCAGTCGAGACGCATTTCAATTTGCCGCAGAAAAACTTCCACACTCCCCAGAACAAGCAATTGCTATTTTTAAACTCGGTGATACTGAGTTTTTCTTGAACAATTACTCAAATGCTATTCGCAGTTATAAGCTCTTAATCACTAACTATATCAACGACCCCATAATTAAAAGATCGCTCCTTAATCAGGCATTATATCAAATGCTTCGCACATCAATTTACTTAAACGATATTAATTCAGCAGAAGAATCAGTTTCACTATTATTAAAATACTACCCTGATGACGACTTTTCTCAAAAAGGCTTATTGTTAATGGGACAAACCTTAAACCGTATTGATAAACCAGAAAAGGCCCGAGCACTATTAGAGGAATTTATTAAAAAATTCCCTTCATCGCCGCTTATGTCAAAAGTAGTTCTTGCCATTGCTAAATCTTTTATAAAAGAGGGAAATTTTTCAACGGCGGCAAAATATTATGATGACTGGTTTAATAAATATGTTACAAATTCACCCCAACCCGAAGCAGAATTTGACCGAGCATTTGCACATTACCAGGCAAATCAGGAAACAAATGCCCTTCTAATTTTCACACAATTTATTGAAAAATATCCAACCAATAACCTCGCCGCTTTAGCAAGACTCTGGATTGGACATTTCCATTATAGACATCGCGATTTCACAAATGCAGAAGCCCAGTTCCAACTGATTTTCCAGAACACAAACTTTCAAAACACCGTCATTTCATATCAAGCACGAATAATGGCTGGTAGGACAGCCTTTGCCAGACAGGGTTTTAAAGACGCCGCTGATTATTTTCGTTCCTTGATAAATGACGAAAAATGTCCGGAAGATATTGTGATTGAGGCGCTTTTCGCTTTAGGAGATACGCTTATTGAAGAGGGTAGTTCAAACCCGACCCAAAAAACCCAGCAGTTTAATGAGGCAATCGTTGTTTTTAGTAAAATCCCGCAAATTTACCCCACGAATCACCTTGTTCCTGTGGCTTATGGTAGAATCGCGGATTGTTATCTTCAACTTGCCTCAGAAAATCCCGAGAACTATAAAAAGGCTCAGGAATTTTATCAAAAGGTAGTTTCTTCTAATGCCGGAATTTCAGCACGCAGTCAGGCAGAAGTAGCTCTTGGAATCATAAGTGAAAAACTTGCAGCGCTTAAATTATCACAAGAAAAGGAGCAAAAAAAAGCCCTCGAACATTATTTAACCGTAATCTATGGTAAAAATATTCGTCCAGAACTAAACGAGACACCAGACCCGTTCTGGATTAAAAAGGCATCTTTGTATGCAATTGATATCCTTGAGGCTACTGAACAATGGGAACAGCTAATTTCATTGTGCGAAAGAACCCAATCGCTCATACCATCTATGTATGACACACTTGCTAAAAGAATTGCTAATGCCCGTGAAAAACTTGCTTCTCTGCAAAGTAAAAGATAACCAACTAATCAAAACAACCAATTATAAATAGACTTTAACAACTATCTGGTTTAAATTTAATTAGAAAATGGATCAAACATCTCCAACTGTTAATCAGGATATTTTATCGGTAAAGAAAACAAAAAAATACACCGGTGAAGTTGTTTATATTTTTGCTTTTGATATTGCTTACGAACTACAGATTCCTAAAATCAAAAGATTATTTGAACAACCGATAGCTGAGTTTGGATTAGATATCAGCAAACGTAGTCCAAAACAACTCCTCCTCCACCGTTCATATATGGTTCGCCTGCCGCCTATTGAACGAATAGGCCCAGACGGACTTATACAAGTTTCAAGAAATGTAAAATTGTTTCAGGTAGGCGCAATAAGTATAACTATTCGTGTGCCATTTGCAGTTGATCATTTCTCAGAACTTGTTCGCTATCATGATCTTGAGTTTAAAAGCGGATCACTTTACGATGAAGTCAAGCAACTTGCAAACCAGATTCTCGAGGAACTAAAATCCTCCTCTGTTAGACCAGTAAACCAGATTGGCGATGAGGAGGCTTATACGGTATTTTGTATAAATTCTCCTGTGTTAGATTCACAGATGGAACCTGTTAATACAGAAGTTTGGTTTAAAAGCCACCGACGCCAGATTGCCTCCCTCCTAACACAAGAAACCGACCAGTCGATCCTTTCAAAACAAGAATCCGATGAATCCACAGAAAGATACCTTACCTATTACGAGAACGACCTTGTAGTAATTGACTGGGATGCCGCTCTCATCATAGATGAACAAAAAGACTTTGATGAAGTACTGTATATTATGGAATTAGCTAATCTTCACTTAGCTGAACTTGAAGCCTATGATAAGATCCTCGATCAATC
Source organism: Verrucomicrobiota bacterium (assembly GCA_029572555.1). GTDB lineage: Bacteria > Verrucomicrobiota > Verrucomicrobiia > Limisphaerales > JAKPVM01 > JAKPVM01. Next base: position 24,311 of record JAKPVM010000227.1, read on the forward strand.
TATTGATAGGGCTTATAATGACCTCTATATGCACGCCCTTTTTCAGCGCGGCAATATAATGCGCGACCTACGCGAGATAAAAGTTGATATGACGCGAATTAGCGACGAATTGCTAAACATTACAAAATTCTTTGGCGATTGGCACCTTGCCAGAATATATGAAATTATCGCATCAAGATTCCACCTTTCCGACTGGTATCGGATTATTAACGAAAAGTTAAAAACATTAGGCGAAATCTATCAACTTTTGTATCAGGACAAGATGAACCAATGGATGCTAATCCTTGAATTTACAATTGTTTTATTGTTTATAATTGATTTGATTGTTCTTATCATCGGCCTACCATGACATTAATCAAGACAGATAAATATTTACTGCCAACAATCAAACATTATTAAAGTGCAAAAGTCTGATTATATTGAGTTGGAAAAGCCAAAGTTAAAAATCCCAATTCTTTTTGAAAATAGAACAATCATTATCATCGATAAACCGCCGTTCTGGTTGCTTGCCCCTTCAAACTGGCAGCATACCTCGCGCAACTTACAGGCAGCTTTAGAAAACTCTATAATCAAAGGGGATTACTGGGCGCGCTCGCACAATCTCAAATACATTAGATTCATTCATCGTCTCGATGCTGATACCTCCGGCCTATTGATATTTTCTAAAAATCCCGGCGCAATCCAATCATATAACAAATTATTCGTCAACAACCTGATTCATAAAACCTATGCAGTAGTTGTAAAACCACCCCCTGATTGGAAGGAACTCTTATGTTATATGCCTCTTTCACAATCAAAAAGTAAGATGGTCGTAGACCCTCTAAACGGAAAACCAGCAGAAACAAGATTCAAACTCTTAAAAATAAAAAACAACAACGCTCTATTAGAGGCAAAACCTGTAACCGGAAGAACGCACCAAATAAGAGTCCATCTTGCAACACTCGGACATCCAGTAATAGGGGACGTTATTTATGGCACAAATAAAAATATCCATACAGGAAAATATCCGCTTGCATTGCGATCAGTCCGCTTAATATTTAAAGACCCATTTGAGAAAAATTTAATAGATGTAAAGGCATCTATTGAAGATTTTTTGTTGAATTATGGGTTCGAAATCTCCGACTGGAAGAGGCACTCGTGAAAATCTCGGTAAAATACGCCTGTGGCAAAGAACTCGGCTACTTTTATAGACTAAATCTCCATCAGAAATCACACTTGGCAAAACCATTGATTTACCTATAATTAACGACCAGAGTTGTCCAATTGACTTTTACAAAGCATCGAAACAAGTTCTGCCAAACTTTCAAAACATTTACGAAATACTCCCTACCATTAATTAAAATTCCCTTTTACTGATTTCTATTAACAAACTCTATCTCAGCTAAATCTCTATAAGGAAATTCTACTTCACCAAGTATTTCTTCTTTTAGCTTAATATTCTCCTGCTCAAATTTAATGCTACTACCTTTAATTTCAGAACCATATCTTGTTATTATTTTAACATCTGGTCTTGCTAACTTTGGTTTTCCTAAAACCATCGCCACCACATTCAATCTAATACTTAATCTCCTCACCCCCAATAATGTAGAATATAAACTCACTATATCCTCATCTACTTCTTTTACCTCGCCATCTATAAAATCGCCATTTCTTAACAAAACCCCGCTTCTTCCGGAGTTTACTACATCCTTAAATTCTTCGGGAACATTTCGGAATAATACTTTTCCCACGCTCACCAAAGGAACAGTAAACTCTTTCTTCTCAACGGACAAAATTATCTCTTTAGAATTAATACTTTTTAAGTTCCCCACGAGAGTTGTCCCATTCAAAAGATAAATCGCTATTATCCGTGGTACTTGAGGTTTAATCCGATTGACAAATACATCTACTTCAACCAAATACGGTTCGTTATGACTTGCAACAGAAGGAAATACTTTCAATTTAATATACCTGAACCCGGTGACTGAACCCGGTGCAAAATCGTATATAACATTATTATATGTATCAGAAAATCCACGACCAAAAATTTCAAAAAAATTTACATTTGTATATGTACCATCAAGGGGAAAAAACATATTACCACCTTCTGATATCTCAAGCGCCCCTGAATAATCACAGTACTCCTTGTTATCGGATTTAATCCAAATTGACACCTCTTTTAATTCTCGTTCCACAGGTGGAACAGCATCTCCTAAATCCCATACTACATCTCCCACAAACAATGCATTACTATCAGCTGTAAAATCGGGCTTTATGCCATCGCTCAAATAAGGAAGGTTTATGGTTTTATCTTTCCCAAACGGTTTTCCGATTCCAACGATCCCATTTATCGCATCGTTCGTTGACTGTTCTAACGGTACACTATGCCTGATTATTACAGAAACACCTTCTCTTTCTTCTGGAATCAAAACATAAGTCTTTATCACTTCCCCTAAAATTATTTTTTGAACCTTTGATAGTTGGACTTCATTTGTAAATTCTTTTCCTGAAATACTAACAAATTGCTCACTAAACGATAAATTACCCTCATACTTATCACCATTCAAAGTCAGTGCAGTACCACAATGGCTAATCGTTATTCCTACTAATAAAATTAAGATAACTATAAGATTCATTAAAAAATCATAAAAAATACAATTCCTTTAATATTTATATTCTCAACCAGAAAATTTTCAAAAGAAAATATGAGTAGTATAAACAAAAAAAGCGGCGGCAACTTTGCCGCCGCTTTGTTAATTGTTTATACTAAACCACTGTTATTGTATGGTTATATTTATCGTGGCTGTGCCAGATTGGTTTGCTCCGCCATACAATGTGCCACCAGTGTCCTTTAATCCAACA
>JAKPVM010000253.1 GCA_029572555.1 Verrucomicrobiota bacterium
TAAGAAAATAAATTCAGATTATTCTAACGAAGAAATTGTGCGCTTGAATCATATAGTAGATTCTTCAAAAGCAATAATTTTAGTAACCGGTCATCGCAGAGAGAGCTTCGGGAAAGGATTTATCAGTATTTGTAATGCACTTAAAGAAATTTCCGAAAAAGCTGCTAATGTCCAGATTGTTTATCCTGTTCACTTAAATCCAAATGTTCAGAGACCTGTGCACAATATGCTGTCCAGTATTCACAATATACACTTAATAAACCCGCTTTCATATCCAACATTTGTCTGGCTAATGAATAAGTCAAAGTTAATAATTACCGATAGCGGCGGTGTGCAGGAAGAAGCACCCTCCTTGGGTAAACCTGTTTTGGTTATGCGTGAAACCACGGAGCGGCCGGAGGCAGTTGATGCAGGAACAGTAATTCTCGTCGGCACAAATAGAACGAAAATTGTCTATGAGGCGATGGATTTACTAAATAATGCACAGCGATATAAATTAATGAGCGAACTCCATAATCCTTATGGCGACGGCAACGCGTGTAAAAGAATTATTAATTCCCTTAAGGCGATATAGTTTGAAAGTTCTATTTCAATCAAGAAAAACCCTGTTTACTGCACCGGGTGGTGACACAACTCAAATATTAAAAACCAAAGAATACCTCCAGAAATTAGGTGTAGGTGTGGAGGTCTCATTGGAATTGACACCGGATTTATCGAAATACGATATTGTTCATGTGTTCAACCTGATGCGACCACAGGATATATACCTCCAAGTCATGAATGCAAAAAAACAAAACAAAATGGTGGCGCTCTCAACAATATATGGGCCATATACTGAATATGAGAAAAGAGCACGTGGCGGGATTATTCAAATTATAAATCAGTTCCTCTCAATTACACAAATAGAATATTTAAAGGTTATTCTCCGTGCAATTTTAAACGGAGAATTTGGCAAGGGAACTTTCTATTATCTGATTAATGGACATAAACGATTGCAAAGAAAAATAATTAAAAATGTGGATATTTTTTTACCGAATTCACCCTCTGAAATGCTCAGAGTAGCAGATGATTTTAAATTAAAAAAATTTGAATATATATCTGTTCCCAACGCTGTCGACACAACTAAGTTTAATTACGAAAAAACCGCGATTGCTCCTGAATTGGAAAAGTACAGAGATTGTGTATTGTGTGTTGCAAGAATTGAAGGCAGAAAAAATCAATTAAATATTGTGCGCGTTGCCAGAGAATTGCCATACAAATTTGTTTTTTTAGGGAAAGCAGGAACGAATTCTACAAAATACATGGAACAATGTCTACAAGAATGCACTGACAACTGCGTGTTTCTCGGGCAGATAGATCATGAAATGTTACCGCAATATTATAAACTATCTAAAGTTCATGTTTTAGCTTCCTGGATGGAAACTCCCGGACTGTCGTCATTAGAAGCCGGAATAATGCGCAACAACATAGTTGTCACAAAAAAAGGTGATACAGAGGACTACTTTGACAATAAAGCCTTCTATTGTGAACCTGATGACATTCAATCAATAAGGGAAGCTATCGTCAAGGCGCATGAAACGCCATATATAGAAGAGCTTGGCGAAAAAATTATCAAAGAATACAAATGGGAAGATACAGCGCACAAAACTTTAGAAGCGTATCAATTGATATTAGCAACCAAACAACCAAACGATATTTTCTAATATATAACAACGTAGAAATGAAAATAAGCATTATTGGCACGCGTGGCATTCCCGCAAAGTATGGTGGATTTGAAACCTTTGCACAAGAGTTGTCTCCTTTATTAGTAAAGAAGGGATTTAATGTTACGGTTTACTGTGATCGCTCAGAATTAACCACGCCACCAAAAAGGTTTAAAAATGTTTCGCTTTTTTATATTTCTACAACCAAAACGAGAAACCCATTACTTTATTACCTGCTTAGTGTGTGGCATTCATTAAAAAGTGAAGATGTAATCTTGGTTGCGGGCACAGGTGGTTCGTTATTTTACGTTATTAACATTTTTTTCCGGAAAAAAATTGTTACAAACGTAGATGGTGTTGAATCTAAAAGAGATAAATGGTCACCTTTGAAAAAAGCATTCATAAAATTGACGGAAATAGTGGCTGTTAAACATTCTACACATATTATTGCTGATTCAAAAAAAATTACTAACTACCTTTTTTCAACTTATTCAAATCTCGATAAAATGAAATTATCCACAATTGAATACGGGGCGTATATCAATAACGCTTTTGATCAAACGGTTTTGGATAAATACGGATTGAAAAAAGATTCTTATTATTTGGTTGTTAGCCGTCTTGAACCGGAAAATAATATTAAGATGATTATCGATGGTTATAAATTGTCCAACTCTTCAAAATCTTTAATCATCGTTGGAGATTTTGTTTCAGATGATTATGCCGCAGTGATTCAAAAAGAAAAAAACGAAAAGATTAGGCTTTTGGGTGGCATATATAATCCCGAAGAATTGGCTGTTCTAAGATACTCAGCTTTTGCATATATTCATGGACATTCTGTCGGCGGAACGAATCCTTCACTTTTAGAAGCACTGGGAAGTAGTAATATAGCTATCTGCCATGACAACCCTTTTAATAGAGAAGTCACAAATAATAAGCAATTGTACTTTTCTCAAGCGTCCGATCTTCAAAAAAGGCTTGAAGATTTAGAACAATTTAATGAAGCGGCAATTCTACAGCTGAAAGCCGATGCAAAAGAGAGAATTGAGAACTACTACACATGGGATAATATTGCCAATAAGTACGCAAAATTATTATCGGCATTATAAAGAACTTATAAGCGATCTTTAAGATTTCTTAACATTCATCACTTGCAACATCGCATTACTAATTAATTCAGAAAAGAAATATAACGAAGTATAGAATATTAAATTGGAAAGAAATTGGAACATTAAGAGCTACCAACCCGGTGACGAAAACGCGATTTGTGCTTTGTTTGAACGCGTTTTCGGAAAACCGATGGGCAAAATGGAAAGCCTCCGTCACTGGCGCTGGGAGTTTCTGGAAAATCCGACTGACGGCCTGTTTTTTAAGCTGGCATGGGATAATGAAAGACTTGTCGGCCAATATGCCGTAAGTCCTGTTCAAATGTACGCTGATGGCCGCGATATTACAGCGGCGCTTTCTCACGATACCATGACTGATCCTGAATATGGCGGCCTGGGTATTTTCCGGGCTACCGCCGAAACACTTTACAGAGAACAAACACATGCCGGGCAACGTTTTATTTATGGCTTTCCCAATCGCAATTCGATTCACGGCTTTATTAAATATCTTAAGTGGCAACAGATCATGCCAGCACCCGTTCATATCCGGCCGGTAAGAATTTCCAAAAGCATTTCCCGCAAAATATTCCACAGCGCTACCGGTTCTTCGGCTGCTTCAGAAAGCGCTTTTCAGGATGCAGCGTCCCTGCTTACAGGAAAATCCGGGAAGTACAAACTGCATGTGGAAACGGAATTCGGCGATTGGGCGGATGACCTCTGGATGCGTTGCCGTAACCAGCACCGCTTATGGGCGGTGCGCAATAAAGCTTATCTCAACTGGCGTTACGTCACCAAACCCGAAAACAAATATCATATTGTCAGTATCTGGCAGGGTTTTCAGCCGGCCGGCTACGTGGTCATTGCCTGTACCAATATGAATTTTGGCGATACGATCTTCATCATGGATTTTCTGGTTGATCTGAATTTTAAATACGCCGCGGATCTGTTGATTCGCTATGTTGTGAACGTCGCCAAGAAAAACGAGTGCGCGTTTGCCAGTGTTCTTTTGACGCCCGGTTCAAAATATCTGCATATTTTCAGGAAGAAATTATTTCTGCCGCTGCCCGAACGTTTATTTCCGCAACCCTTGTACTTCGGCGCCAGGTGCTTTGACCCATCTTTAAATCATCTGATCTTTGATCCTAAAGCATGGTCAATCAGTTGGGGTGATAACGATGTCATCTGATCATGCCATCGGTTTTTTAACCATCGATGTGGAAGAATGGTTTCATATTCTGGATGATCCGGCGGTGCCTGATTTCAGACAATGGGCGGGGCTGGAATCGCGCCTTCAGCGCAACATGGAATTGCTTCTTTCGCTGCTGGATGAATACAAGGTTAATACCACCATGTTCTGGCTGGGGTGGGCGGCGGAAAAGCACCCTGCCCTATTACGCCGGTGCGCCGAGGCCGGCCATGAAATTGCCAGTCACGGATATGCGCATGTGCTTGCCTATGAAGCGGGACGTGAAAAATTCCGGGAAGATATCCGGCATGGGAAAAAGATTCTCGAGGATATTACGGGTGCTGAGGTTTTCGGGTTTCGTGCGGCGGGTTTTGGCACCACGGCTGACACGCCGTGGCTGTTTGATGAGATTCGGGCTGCTGGTTTTGTCTATGATTCAAGCGTTTTTCCGGCGAAACGCGGACACGGCGGTATTGCTGATTTTAACCGGGAACCGCATCAGATGGATGCACATGACGGCTCTCTTTTGGAGATTCCTCAATCGGTGGTTGAGGTTTGCGGCAGGCGGGTGAGTTTTTTCGGCGGCGGGTATCTGCGGCTTGCACCGATAGCGTTAATTAAATGGGGAATTGGTAAATTGCAGGAATCCGGTTTGCCGCTGGTTGTGTATGTTCATCCGCGGGAGGTTGATCCGGAGCACCCGCGCCTGCCTTTGCGGTTGCACAGGCGATTTAAGTCTTATGTCAATCTTCGTTCCACCGTTCCCAAATTGCATTGGCTGTGTGAGAATTCTAAGTTTGAGTTGATGAGGGATTATGTAAAACAGTTTTAGGTTTTAAGTTTTACGTATTACGTTTTAAGTCAGAAACACAAGACTTCTCACATGCGTTCGAAGTGACACGGTGGTTCAAGGTTCAAAGTTCAACGGTCCTAAATACTGTGAAAAGTGAATAGTGAAAGGTGAAGTAATG
>JAKPVM010000270.1 GCA_029572555.1 Verrucomicrobiota bacterium
CATTACGTTATCCCGACGGCGGTGGCGATCACCTCGCTGATTGAGAATAGAAATCCACAAACACATTATGATATTTATGTCGTCGCCGCTGAATTATCGGAAACAGAAATCAATAAGTTCTTTGAATTTAGAGAGTGTCAGACGGATATTCACGTTATAAGCATTTCTTTAAAAAAATTTGAAGGCATATGCAGCAAATCGTTGTACATTACGCCCGCAGCCTGTCTGAAATTTGACTTGCCGAATTTGATTCCTCAGCACGAAAAAGTATTATATTTGGATGGTGATATTCTCATCCAAAAAGATTTAAGCGATCTTTTTGCAATAAACATTGATGATGCTTATGCGGCTGCCGTTAAAGATTTGCCGCTCAAAAACAACTCTCTGAATATTCAAGATTATTTTAATTCCGGAGTCATGCTCTTGAATCTTAAATTGCTCCGGGAGAACAATATGCCGACGGCGTTGTTGCATCTGCGCAAAACGGCAACGGGCTTAACCTGTATGGATCAGGATTGTTTCAATCTATTATTCGAAAAAAAAGTCCAATTTTTGCCGATGACGTATAATTGTTTTTACGGTTTTTTCCTGCGATTCAGGAATAAATATACGCTCGATTATATCAACCAGGGTTTTGGAACAACTTATGCGTCCTATGATGAAATGAACAAAGATTCTCATATCGTTCACTTGGTCGGCTGGGATAAGCCCTGGATGTATTTCGACAGCGCTCTGGCCCGTGAATGGGATGATTATTTTCAAAGATCGCCTTTTAAACATCATCGGCTAAAACGAAAGTCCATGAAGCTGCAGGATTTTATAGAGTCGCATGATGTTTTAAACAATCTATACTATTTCTTCCGGTTCTGGCGCGGCAAAGGATTTAAATTTGCCGTCGGCAAAGCGAAAGAGTATTTTGTCCATAAAGAACAGGTTCAGCCGTGACAGATGAGGAAAAGCGGATTTGTGTTTATCATCAGATGAAGTTTCCGCGCGCCGCAATGTTCATGTTGACATTTGCGCAACCTTTCAATAGGACACGTCGAAAGAAACTGAATACCGGCTTAATCCATGGCTCCGGGGCAGTGTCAGGTTTGAGCAGTGTTGATTAGCCGAGATGAGGATATTGGCTTGAGAAGGATTCCAGTAGTATTCATTTGCGACCGCCATTACGTCATCCCGACGGCTGTGGCGATTACGTCTCTGATTTGCAATAAAGATCCGGACACGCACTATGTTGTTTATATCGTTACCACCAGTTTGGCGGAGGAAGACATAAACCGGTTTTATGAGTTCAAAAAGTGCGGCGCTGATATTCATATCCTTGCGGCATCCATAGAAAAATTTAAAGATTTGCAGGACCACCCCCACGTCACAGCCGCGGCGTATCTGAAATTTGATTTAGCCGAATTGATTTCCGGTGAGGAAAAGGCCCTGTATCTGGATGGCGATGTTATTATTCAAAAAGATTTAAACGACTTATTTGAAATCAATACTGAGCAGTACTATGCGGCTGCCGTCAAAGATTTACCGTTAAAAGATAATTCTCTTAATATTAA
>JAKPVM010000274.1 GCA_029572555.1 Verrucomicrobiota bacterium
TTCAAATCTAACCTCCAACAGGAGGTGACAGAGCCATTATTATGGTTCTCAATTATCGCTCTGACACCCCTAACGGGGTTTTCCTCTGTGTTAATGTCTATGCTATAATCCTGCCACTCCTTGCGGAGTTTCAAAATGCCAGCAAGAATGCTGGCATCACAAAAGAACCTCGTAAGAGGTGGCATTATTATAGCAAACGGAATACAAAAACATCATAAACCGCCCAAAGCGGTGACAGAGCCATTATTAGGGTTCTCAATTATCGCTCTGACACCCCTAACGGGGTTTTCCTCTGTGTTAATTTCAATGCTATAATTCTGCCACTCCTTATGGAGTTTTATAATGTCAGCCTTCGGCTGATTGATATTTTACGGACAAAATGTTTTTCGCAATATTAATTGTCAGAGTTATAGATATATATTTTTAATATTGTATGCTAATGATTCAAATAAAAAATAATCCAGCACTTTTTATTTTGTTGTGGGATGGCTGTGAAAATATTTTGCTTTTCTTAATCTCAAACTTTCTTTATATAAAGATTTATGAAAAGCCAGAATTGCGATTATAAATTTTGTTTTGGACCCTGGAATCTAAGCGAAGGCTCAGACCCTTACGGTCCCCCAACAAGGCCTACACAAAGCTTTGAGTGGAAATTACGACAGCTTAAAGAAAACGGCTTTGACGCGATGATGTTTCACGACGATGATGCCGTTCCTGATATTGACAATAAACCCTACCAACAAATTTTAAGAGAAGCAAAAGAGTTAAGAAAATGGTTGAATGACGTCGGTGTTGCGGCTGAAATGGTTGCGCCTCGCCTCTGGTTTAGCCCGATGACTATTGATGGCGGATTCACAAGCAACGACGCAAAGTGCCGAAAATACGCTATTGACCGTTCGCTCAGAACAATTGACATAGCGCGCATTCTTGGAACAAACTTAATTGTATTATGGCTTGCCCGTGAAGGCAGTTATATTAGGGAATCAAAGAATGCGAGAAAATGTGTCGATTACCTCGTTCAAGCCTTAAATAAAATGCTCGCTTATGACAGGCGCATACGGATTGCTATCGAACCAAAACCTAACGAACCAATGGATATTGCCTATGTGCCGACAATTGGACACGCACTTGCCCTTGCCATATTAACCTCAGACCCCAAACGAGTTGGATGTCTGATTGAATCAGCGCACGCAATCCTTGCCGGTCTTGACCCTGCGGATGAAATTGATTTTGCCTGCAGTTTTGAGAAACTCTGGTCTCTTCATTTGAATGATCAGAACGGACTAAAGTTTGACCAGGATAAACCATTTGGCAGCGTGAATTTACGTTCTGCGTTCAATCAGGTGCGAGCGCTTGAACGAAACGGTTATGGCAAAAAAGGCGAATATGTCTGCTTTGATGTTCACCCATACAGAACTACAAAACCAGAAAATTGGGCTGAGCATTTAATTAACAGTCGTAAAACTTTCTTAAAGCTTGTTCAAAAAGCAAGGTCGTTTGATGAATCTGCGGCTCAAAAATTAATTGCCCAACGGAATTATCAAGCGCTTGAACAAATGGTAATTGACCATTTGCTTGGAAATTAAAGCCTGTGATTTTCAAAAAATGTCTGTAAGAAATGAAGATTAAAGTTGGTGCTTTGATGTCGCGTTGTGGAGTGAAGTTTGGCACAAGCGGGGCGCGTGGACTTTCTGAAGATATCACTGATTTTGTTGCTTATGTATACACTCTCGGGTTTTTATCCTATTTGGAATCAATAGGAGAATTGCCCTCATCAAATTTGTCCACTGCTTATGCTGCAAACGATAAGTCGTCCTTATTTCAACTGCGGACAATTGCGGTTGCGGGTGATTTAAGACCAAGCACAGATAGGATTGCTTATGCAATTTGCCGCGCAATTGAGGACTATAAATGCAAACCAATTTATTGCGGGAAAATTCCGTCGCCTGCACTCGCGCTTTTTGGATTTCAAAATTCTATCCCATCTATAATGGTTACGGGAAGTCATATCCCTGCGGATAGAAACGGTATAAAATTTAATAAAAAAGATGCCGAACTTTTGAAAGATGATGAAGAAGGTATCAGACAACAGATAGTAGAAATTGATGATTCAATCTTTGATTCAAGCGGTTTTTTAAAGGATGCAACAAGACTCTTAAACAAAATAAATCCAGAGGCGCGAATTAATTATATAAACCGTTATGTGGAGTTTTTTGGGGAAAACTCGCTCAGTTCAATGCGCATCGGTGTTTACCAACACTCATCAGTTAGTAGAGATATCTTGATTGAAGTGTTAAAACGTCTTGGCGCTAATGTTACTCCGCTCGGTTTTTCAGACCAGTTCATACCTGTTGATACTGAGGCGATTAGACAAACTGACATTGAACTGGCAAAAAAATGGGCAAGTGAATATAAGTTCGATTCTATTGTTTCAACTGACGGAGATGGCGATAGGCCACTTATTAGCGATGAATATGGTAACTGGATTAAAGGCGATATTGTCGGGCTTTTATGCGCAAAATACCTTCAAGTAGATTCAATAAGCGTGCCTATAAGCTGCAACACTGCTATTGAAAAATGCGGATATTTTGCTGAAGTAAAAAGAACAAAAATCGGTTCTCCTTATGTAATTTCATCAATGCAAGAAGCAACTGAAAAGGGCAGGCAAATTGTCGCTGGGTTTGAGGCAAACGGCGGATTTTTGCTCCAGACAAAAGTTGTAAAAAATGGCAAAACGCTTTTACCATTGCCCACACGCGATGCCCTGCTACCTATATTATCAATACTCATTTTATCAAAGATTTCAGGAAAAAAAATCTCTGCGCTTCTCTCAGAATTACCTGCCAGATATACAGCCAGCGATAGATTAGCAAATTATGAACAGAACCGTTCACGCGCAATTCTTGAGAAGTTCAGTTCTGATAACGAAGAAAAAAATTTAAAGGAGTTTGAAAAATATTTTGGAATTGTCTGCGGAAAGCCTGTTAGTATAAATCGTTTAGATGGCATTCGTGTAACGTTTGAAAATGGAGAGATAATTCATCTCAGACCTTCCGGGAATGCCCCTGAATTTAGATGTTATACTGAATCAGATTCACAAGACAGCGCAATTGAAATCAACCAGCAATGTTTAGAAATCATTAAAAACATCAAATAACTTCTACAATTAATCCTTTTAAATTGACGCATTAAATAAAAGGTGGTTTATTTAATCAGATATGGTTAAAGGCCATTGCAATTTTAATAAACCGTTTGAGGGGCATTGGTCGCACCTGAAGGCAGAAAATCATCTTTTATTTCTTACTTTTACACATTATGGAAAACAAAATTTACCTACCGTGGAACCTTGCAACCCGGCAATTTCGTGCACACGAGCAACTAAAGGACTGGGTTCAACGGGAGATTACTAAACTTGAACGGCACCTTGTAAATTTTCCACATGAGCAGGTGCATCTCCATGTTCTTGTGGAAATGCATAAGTCCAGTAAAAACTTTACCGCAAGTCTGACTTTGCGCCTTCCTTCAAATTTATTAAACGCAAAATGTCTTGATGACGACCCAATTTCTGCAATCTCCGGCGCAATGAAGTCGTTAATAAAAGAAGTTGATCGTTTTAAATCAGAACTAAGACATACTAAAGATAGAAGAAGGTTCAGACAAAAAATTGAGGAGACCGGAACAAAACCAATTGCCTTTGCCCCTGAACCGTTGCCAGAAGAAAAAGCCCCGAAAGATTTGGGTCAGCTTCTTGCACAGGTAATAGAAGATAACTATGACAGAATCTTTGATTACGTAAAAAGACAGATAGAACACCTTGAAATTAACGGAGAAATCCCTAAAGGCTCTGTTGATCCTGAAGCTGCGCTTGATGAAGCAATCAATACTACCCTTGCATCAGTGGATAAAAAACCGGAAAATATCGGCTTTATTCAGTGGTTATATCAAATGATTAATTCCGAAATTGAGCGGAGACGTAAATTGTTTAAAAGACAAAAATCAACTACCATTTCTTTTGATGAATTTGAAGAAGCAATTAGTGAACCTGTGGATGTGGCGCCACTTATTGAATCAATGTTGAATGAAATACCACTGGACGAACACACAATCCAATCTAAATCTTACCTATCGTCTCCGGTTTCTGCCCCAGACGAAGCCCTTGCAGAAAAAGAGTTTGTGGATACCTTGATTGAAAGTTCAAAACATTGGGACAAAAACCAACGCGATGTGTTTGACCTTTATTTTATAGAAGGTTTTAACGAAAAAGATTGCGCTATGATTCTAAAGTTGCCACCAGAAGAGATAAAAAATGCGATCCAAAAAATACACGAAATAATAAGAGAAAAAATCATTGAGGAATCTTTTCGGTAAAAAAGATTAATATTCACATTTGTGGATAGATTATCCGTAATTCTAATCTGAAATTGCAATAGGCATATCAAATTCCTGAAATTAGAATTGTCAGTAAGGATGTTGGCATCATTTTTATTTTTTGTCCTCCAAAATCCTAATAACTTATTCAATCAATTCTCTCTTGATTTTTATTTCTGGTGGCCAGGAACGTTTAAAGCCTTCGCCTTGAAGTTTTCTTGTGGCATCAATTCCGAGTTTTGTCCCGACGCCGATAATATCGGTTGCGTGGTCAAGCACATCAGCCGGTCCTTTTGTAAATACGCAATCCCGTTGTGGGTCAGTGTTTGAACATAATTTAAAAAGCACCTCGCTTGTGTTGTTGACATCAACATCATCATCAACAATCACAATATATTTCGTAAACATCATCTGCCCCATCCCCCACAGCCCATACATAATTTTATAAGCCTGCATTGGATAGGTCTTTTTTATGCTTGCAAAAAGAAGGTTGTGAAAAACGCCTTCCGCGGGCAAAGCAATGTCGACAAGTTCAGGAAAAGTCATCTTTAATACAGGAAGAAATATCTTTAACGAGGCGTTGCCAAGATAAAAATCTTCCATCGGCGGTTTCCCAACAATTGTTGCGGGATAAACAGCAGTTTTTCTATGTGTAATTGCTGTAACGTGGAAAACCGGATAAGGCTCGGGCATTGTGTAAAAGCCAGTATGGTCGCCAAACGGTCCCTCTTCCCTTAGTGGTTCTTGCGGGTCAATGTATCCTTCAATTACAAAATCTGCATTTGCAGGCACTTCAATGTCATTTGTCTCGCACTTAACAAGTTCAACTGGCTTTTTTCTTAAAAACCCAGCAAGCAAATATTCGTCCATTCCATCAGGCAGCGGCGCGCTTGCGCAAAATGGAAACACAGGGTCGCCGCCTAAAAAAACACTCACTGGCATTCTCTCTCCTTTTTCGAAATATCGTCTCCCGTGTCTTGCGCCAACCTTTTGCATCTGCCAATGCATTCCTGTTGTCTGGCTGTCATAAACCTGCATCCTATACATCCCAATATTCCGTTCGCCACTATCCGGGTCTTTTGTTACGACACAAGGAAGCGTAATAAATCGTCCTGCGTCTAATTGCCAGCATTTCAAGATTGGTATATTCAATAAAGTTGGAAAATTTCCGACCTCGTTTAACTGTTCAAGTTCAGAAATTGATGGGGCTTTTTGCCATGGTTCAGTTCTCCTTGTTTGCGGTTCAAACTTATGAACGACCTCTTTACATTGCCCGTCTTTGACAAATTTAGGTTTGCAATTTCTAAGGCTTAAAAGATTGGATAACAATTTTATTGCGTCTTTAAAATCTACTGGCGGTTTAATCTTTAAAATACCATCTAATTCTCTCGCCACAGAGTCCACAGAATCAACACCCAATGCAATTGCCATTCTGCTCCAGGAGCCCATTGTATTGATTGCAACAGGAAACGGAGATTGCTCGCCATTGATGGTCGGTTTTTCAATCAACAGCGCCTTGCCGCCACCGGGTTTTTTCATCTCGATATTTGCGGCTGCGGTGATTTCAAGTTCAGTGGCAAGTTGTTGGCTCACCCTCTTGAGTTCATCTCGTCCCTCAAGTTCATCTAAAAATTTACGGAAGGATTCAAACGCCATAAACTATTTTTCGCATAATAATGTTTAATCTGCAATTCTATCTCTCAAGAATAATTACATCGCCGGGTTCCAACGGCAAATCTTCCCCTGCTGTAAAAAAGTCGCTTGCCTTTATCTTATAAGATTCTTCGCCGCGAGTAATTGTAATATATTTAGGGTCTCGAATCCCGCGCCAGCGAGCAGCAATCAGAGCCTTTGCAAGCGTCATATCTTTTGTGTAAGGAATAACCGAATTCATCACGTCCCCTTTAACAGTTATGATTTGCTGTTGCGATTGAGATTTTGCAGCTATCTGCCCCTGCATAAACGTCTCGCTTGCCTTCTTATTCGCTGCAGAACGGGTAGTGCAAGAAGCCATCACGACCAAAACTAAACAGAGCCCTATATACTTTAAGTTGCTCATTCCATATCTATTTTATTTCAATTTTAACTATAATATAAATCACTATCTCATTGAACAATTTTTATCTTTTAAATCTTTTCAAATATAGAAGTTTTGTGGTAAATTTAAATCTAAATGGTGCCGGTGTGATGGAATGGCAGACATACAGGACTTAAAATCCTGGGGCTATAAAAAGCCGTGCGGGTTCGAGTCCCGCCTCCGGCACCAATTTGGTTTAAAAATAGATTTTGATTGTTAGTAAGATAATTATACTTTGTTAATTCCAACCAAGACTACTTGGACATCAGTAACTTATGTTTCGAAAATTAAGATCATTTTGTATCAATTCGTATTCAATATATTTTAAAGGTATGCAATTTTTATTCTTCTTATTAAACTTCTCAAAACTTTCTAAAATTTTTCTGTAATTTTCCGATGATTTATTTTTTATTTTTTTAGAAATTAAAACTGGTTGTATATCGCTTATTCTATTGGGAATATAATATTGTTCTAACCAATCAACATATCTTTGAATCTGAATAATATTGTCGGTGCTTGCCTCAACAGATTTTAGTTCAACAGGTAAAACAATTTTTATATCACCTTTAACTAAAGAAAGCATTACATCTATCCTTTGCATTCCCACACCGCAAGAAACCTCATTCCCTAACCACTCAAAAGTTAAACCATTAAGTAAATTCTCATCTAAACTTTTATTAGTTCCTCTACCAATATTTTGGATAACATACGCCTGTAAATGAGTTTCAAAGGCTTTTTTATCTCCGTATTTTTTAATCAACCTTGGAAGAATGTTTATTTTCTCTTTTCTCCCCGTGGTTAATAATTTTATATGCCAACGAAAAAACAGGATCGTCAAATCTTCCTATTCTTTTTAATTTTAATCCTTCTGATATGATTGTTTTAGGTGCATTTTTGAAATACTCCCTATATACACTAAAGGAGATTTCACTATTTTGAATAAGAAAATCTCCTATTTCACCAAATTCTTTTTGTACAATATTAAGAACTTTTAAGCAAATTTCTTCATTCAGGTTTGTGAAAGACGTTATTTCTTGACTATCAATTATCATCATAAATACCTCTTGCTTATTGCGAGATTATAGTCGTTCTCAACTTGTTCATAGGTGGCAAATTCACATTTATCATTTAGTACTTTAAAAGCGCACTTGTCCAGTTCTTTCCTAAATTTTTCTTCTCTATTTTCAAATGAAACGCAGCAAAAAATTGTTCTAAAATCTTGTAACTCTACAAACTTAACAAATGCATTCCTAAAATTGGTAGAATGTTCTACTTCAAATATTTTTAATGGAAATTTTCTTTTATTAAACCAAATTACATCAAAATATCTCACTGTTTCATTGATAATATTCTCATAAGTAAACATAGGAACATCAGAAAGCGTAGCTAAACTTCCGAGTGTTTTATTATCAAAAATCCAATTCTTATCATTAGTATAAGTATCCTCAACTTCATCTCTGCTATTTCCAATTTCAATTAACATTCCTTGAATTTTTGCGTGTAGCCGTTCCCTCTTATCAGATTCTGTTTTAGGTGGAACTATCTTTGGTAGTTTATCAAGATATTTTGTTAATGCATAAACTCCTAAACCTATTCTTGTAAATCGTTGTTTGTCTCTTTGAACTCTCTCCTGAATAGTCTTTTCTGGAGTCAATCCACGAATATTTTTTCTGTCTTTGTATTTCCAAATATTTTTATAAATAAGTTTCAATGGCGCAAAGTATCCATTATTTAACATTACTTGCTCAATTGCATCGGAATATGTTAAATTATTATTTTGCTGCATATTTTATCTTCTCCTATAATTAACTTATTTCTATTTGCTATTTCTACCACTCCCGGCGACAACTCCACTCCAATTCCATTCCTACCCAATCTTTTACACTCAATCAGTGTTGTACCACTCCCTAAAAAAGGGTCTAAAACCCATTCTCCTTGTTTAGTATATCTTCTCAAAAACTGATTAGGAATTTGCGGTATAAAATTACCCCAGTAACCAGCATTGTGAGCACCTGATTTATCTCTTTTGTATAAAATCCACAAACTTTCTGTTAAAATATCGCCGTATTCTTTCCAACGATTAAGATTCAAATCGTTTATCTTGCTGGTTTTGATTTCTGTTAAACTTTTTTTGAGGCGGCTAACATAATATTTTGCTCTCTCTATAGTTTGAGACCTTAATATTTGGTTTAAATCTTCTAAAAGTATTTGTTTATTGATTCTTATTGTGCCTCCGTTTGAACAAATATTTAACAATCCGAAATCATCTTTTCTCGGTGCGTTGATAATATCAATTATTTTCTGTATTTCAGATTTTATTTTGCTAATTTCATCTATGTTTCCGATTTTAGATAAAATTTCAATGAACATTAATTGGTTAATTATGGATTCTGTTCCCCAGTCAGTTTTTTTGTCAGAATCAAAATCAAATAAAGTCAAATTGTCGCTTTTCATATTAACCAATTAATATAAGTTAAAAATTATTATTTTAATTTACCAACTTTACAATAACATTCAACAAAAGTATTCAGTACAAACATTAAAATCCTTTATCTCTTATCCATCTTTGTTTAAAACTACGCAATAAATTTCCACTTCATTTCACAATCTCTCTCTGAATAATACAACCGATGCTGCGGGGACCTATATCGAAATCAAGTTCAGCCATATCTTTGATTTCTTTAAATTTTATAAGTCGATTATTCCAGACATCATAATATTGACGTCCTTTAATATGTTTGACGCGCAAAAGATTGCCACGAATTGTTTGAAAATTGGCATTGTATAATGTCCACAATGTATATTGTGGCGTGGAAAATCTATTGGCAAAAAGATGAGGTATCTCGGTTTTAACAAGCGGTTCAACTTCGGTAGAAGTAAAGGCATCAGAAAATTTGCGCTGTATCGCAAATACCTTTTGATAAAAAGCGGTAGCGTGTTTATCAGAACTTGTCCGAGCCTCGCTTTTTAAATAATAACCCTCGCCATTAAAGAATGGATATTTTAATAAAAACCAGTTCCCATTCTCCTGCGGGACTGAATAGATAATTTGAAATGTCTTGAAGTCGGGAAATGCAAACCTGAAAAGATTAACATAATGCGGCGCAATTCGTTCGTGGCTTAATTCTCTATCCCTTAAATTCATCCACCAATCTTCTTTTCCTAAATATGCTGTTGGATAAAGATAAGAAAATGAGCCGTCTGTATATTGGCTTGTAACATCTGATGGGGCAAATTCAGTGTATAACACGATGTTGCTCGGAATTGTCTGGCGAATCTCTTTTAGCAAAATGCCTTCTCCCGGCGCCATACCAGCGGGAATACCGTGGTTATGGTTTGTAGCGTAGCAAATCCGATTTTCAAGGTTTCTGCCAAATTCATCTACATAAAGTCCGTCAGGGCGGATTTCCTCCGCAATTCTTTTGTAAGTTCCTTTTAGATAATTTCGCCACTCCGTCACATAAGGACACATTGACAAACAATCATTATAATACTTTGCCAACGCGCCGGTTGAATTTCTTATAGCCCATTGCTCGCGTTCATATCCAGCCGGTTTTACTGCCGTTGGCGATACTAAATAACCATCAATATACAAACCGACAGGTAGACCCGACTTCTGAATGTGCCTTATGACTTCAATAAACCTCTCTTTGCCATCTTTATCATCTTTGCCAAACTGGAAAAAGTGAGAGTAATCGCCCCAATGTCCATACTGCTTTGTCATTGCCCAGCCGAACAGATGCGCATAATCGCAAGAACCAAATTTACTATAAGCATCATTTATCTGCGGGATAAAATTCAAATTCTCCGCAGCATAACAACTGACATAAGAAAACACCTTTCTGAACCAATCCGGACGCAGAGACTGTTTAACATACCAGGAATTTTTCCAGTTAATATATTTATAGAACTGGTCTTTCCAATCGCCTGCGACAGCAGAAATTAACACAGGGACAGAGTCCCAACTCTGGTTCGGATTTATGGTTTGCTCAACAAATTCCAATGAATAATTCCCGCCAGAATCATCTTTCCCAATGTTATACCAGCGGAAAATCTCTTTTAAATCCTGTGGCATAAAACATATTCCACCGCCATTTTTTACGCTGAAAAAGCCATCAACCTGCATCGGGTGTAGTTCCCCTATCCTATCACGAAATTGCGCCTTTACCTTGTTTATAACGCCGCCAACCCTTGAAGCGAAATACCAGGTATCGTCCCAATCTTTGAACTGAATCCCATTGATTGTAGGAAAAAACAGTTTCCCCTTTATCGCGGAATTTCCCACATTTTTGACATCAAGCGAAACAACAGTCTCATCCGGGTTCACCTTTCGTGCAGTAAACTGGGCGGTGAGATTAAGATTACCAGTCTTGTATGCAAGATTGGCTATGAATAAGTTCGTTGTTTTCTGGACATCAATAACCTCCCACATTGTAGATTTCAACTCTGTTTTTATGTTTATCTGGTCTGTTTCAACGAAAAGCGAAAAAATCGGTTTGTCGGATAACAATACCTTTTCTCCCCAGACTGCCGATTCAACCGTTCCCCATGCCAATCCGCGAGAATTGTTAAATTCGATATTCATCGGCGCGGGCTTTGACTTTGAAGCATAATACCAGACCTTCGGAAAAATCGGTTCTTCAACCACAGGCTTTTTGGTATTCACAGTAATTGCCCAGATGCCAAATGCGGCGTTTTTCATTTTGTCGTGAAGAGCAAGTGTTATTGGATTTTTATCCTTTGGCGGATGAACAACATAAAGTCCAAGCCCGTTTTCTATACCATATACTGGTTTGCGAACATTCAAGGGTATAAACTGGTCGCTTGTGCCGTCAGAGTACATTAACTCAATAGTCATCCGTTCTAGTTCATCAAGGATGGCAACTTTTAATAACCTATCTCCGCCATCACCAAAAAGTTCCTTGTCGGGAAAATCCGCAGAAAGCATAATAAAAATTTCCCGCGCTCCACGTGGAAGCATAACAGAAATTGATTCTTCATTTTCGACCTGTGTAGCAAAAATTTCATCAAACTCTTCAGGCAAATCAAACGGCACACCATATCTAATTAAATGTGGGTTCAACGGATAATGTTCTGAAAGCAAAATCTTTGGAGGTATCGTTGTTGATTCAAAATTTGTTATTGTGATGAAACCTTTTAAACCCGGCTTCCAGTATGAACCTCGCTTTTCAAACTCATCAAAGATTCGCGCAAAAAGTGTAGTCGGGATTAAAACTGTTATTAAAATCAAAATCCTGATTTTGTCGGGCGTCTTCATTTTTTCAAAAGTTATAATTAACCGCAAATAAGTTTACGTTTGGATTATATAACCTCTTATTGATTCTAAAAACTGTTTTTTAAATAAAAAACCTCCTAATGAGCAATAACATAGCCAGATAAAATTCCTAAATATTTTATAAATTATCTCTTATATCCATCTGGATGTTTTCGGTGCCATTCCCAGGCAGAAGAAACAATCTTTTCAAGCGATGGATATTGCGGCTTCCAATTGAGGTCGCAGTGTGCTTTATCTGCCTTTGCTATTAACTTAGGGGCATCGCCGGGGCGACGGGGTCGTTCTATTGCAGGAATCTTTTTTCCGGTAACTTTTTCGCACATATTAATTACTTCTTTAACTGAATAACCATCGCCATTGCCAAGATTATAAAAACCAACAATACCGGGCTTTAACGCCGCTATGTGTGCGGTTACAAGATCATAAATGTGAATATAATCGCGGATACAGGTACCATCAGGCGTCGGATAATCGGTGCCATAAATTTCGCATACCTCTTTTTTACCAAGAACCACTTTAAGGACATTTGGGATTAAATGCGTCTCTTTTTTGTGGTCTTCACCGAATTTTTCTGTAGCCCCCGCAGCATTGAAATATCTAAATGCCACAAATTCAAGTCCGTATATTTTGTTGTACCAGGAAAGAATCTTTTCAAACATCAATTTAGATTCGCCATAAGGATTTAACGGATTTTGTGGCAGGTCTTCGGTTATAGGAACTCTTTCTGGCATACCATAGGTTGCGCAAGTCGAACTAAAGATGAATTTTTTTATCCCTGCAATTCGCCCCGTTTCAAGCAAATTGAGAGCGCCATAAACATTGTTTTTAAAATAACGTCCGGGCTGTTCCATTGATTCACCAACAAGGGCAAGCGCAGCGAAATGCATTATCGCATCAATAGAATGTTTCTTAAACACAGCGCCGATTGCATCAGAATCCTCAATATTAGCTTCAACAAACACTGCGCGTGTATCAACTGCGTCGCGGTGTCCTTCAGAAAGATTATCAACAACAACGACATTGAATCCTCTGTTTAAGAGTTGTTCAACGCAGACAGAACCGATATAACCTGCGCCACCTGTAACCAAAATATTCATAAATTAAGTTTATTATTAATCCATATCTTGCTTTTTACAACTAAAATGTTCCACCTTATCTTTGCCTTATTACTTCATAAATTAAAAATCAACCGCGCTTGTTAGTGAACTACCAATAGATTTAATAACCACCAGCAGTGGATTATTAAATCAAACCGAATTTTTTCATCATTCTCCGGTTCCGTTTTGTTGGTCTTCCAAAGCCGGGATCAAAGTAAAAAGGCATAGTCTGTTTTATCTCTTTTAATTTTTCGTATTCCTCCGTTGGGGTTAAGTCTTCCACAAATTGTATGGCAACCTTAGCGCTGACTCTTTGTTCAATTATACCGAGAACTTTATAAGTTTTAGTTAGTTCTCCTTTTTGAACGGTCATTACTTCGCCAATTTTAACCTGATGCGATGGTTTAACACTTATCCCGTTAATTTTTATATGCCCTGCCTTACAGGATTCAATTGCCTGCGAACGTGTTTTGAATACCCGCACTGCCCAGAGCCACTTATCTAATCTAACATCATCAATCACAAATGCTTCACTCAAACAACAATTCGGCTATCAGTCATAACAAGAAACTAATTGTGATGGATTACACCATACTATTTTCCGCCTTGCGCCGACTGCTTGGCGTGAACACGCGCCCATCGTTCCTTCTGAGCAGCTGCAATACGAGCGCGAGCCTCAGCGCTAATCTTTCTTTTAGCATGTTTTGCTTTTGGAATCTCCTTAGTTGGAGCAACTCCAGTAAAAATTTTATCAAGCTCTTTTTCGAGTCGCTTTATTTGTTTTATAATTTGAACAGCGCGTTCCAATTTGTCTAATGTAAGTCTCATTATCTTTATATTTTTATTGTCTAATATTTTGATACTAATAACATACAAACCAATTGATTGCAACTTATTTATCTAAATATAAATTAACTTTCAACATCTAATAATAATCTTTTCCATTTTAAACCTGCGGAAAAGCCGCCAGGTTTGCCATTTTTAGCAATTACTCTATGGCACGGTATAATGATAGGGATTGGATTTGCTCCACAGGCAGAACCAACGGCGCGTGCGCCATTATAACATCCAATAAATTCAGACATCTCGCTATAAGTCTTTGTCTTACCAAAAGGTATATTTAATAAAGCAGACCATACTTTTTTTTGAAAATCAGTCCCAGATGATAAATCCAGCGGCGGCAAGTTAGTAGAAGGCTTTTTATTGAAATAGTTATTTAATAATTCATTTGTTAGTTTGATACAACTTTCAATACTATCCCTATCTATATTTACCTCCTTCAGATAAGATACATAAGGAACATCCGAAAATTCAGATTCCTTAATAATAGAGGGAAAAATCAATTTGCATAAACCTATATCAGAATAAAATGCAGTAAATTTGCCATATTTTGTGCTAAATACTGCCTTTGCTATACATTTCATTAACAATTACTTTTGATATGGATCAAATTTTACAGGAGCAGAAAATGTTCGTCCATCAACGCCGTGAGGCGGTTGTTTATAGGCGAATTCATCATTATCCTGGACCTCTTTTTTCAACTTATAAAGTTCCTGTTTTAACTTGGCAACAATAGGTTGTTTGTCTTTATCATTATAAAAATTTTTGAGTTCAAGCGGGTCATTCTTTAAATCGAAACACTCCCACTGGTCTAACTTCCAGTAATAAATAAGTTTATATGTCAAAGTCCGCATTCCATAGTGCGCAGCAGTGTTATGGTCCCCGGGGTCGTGATAATATCTATAATAAAAACGTGTCCGCCAGTTATCCGGATGCTCGCCTTTCAATAGCGGCAAAAAACTCCTTCCTTGAATATCATCGGGAATTTTTACTCCTGCTATTTCCATAAATGTAGGGGCAAAATCTATATTTAAAATGATTGAATCTTCTACTACCCCTGTCTTAACGCCATTTTTCCATCTTAAAAGGAATGGCATTTTTAAAGACTCTTCATACATAAATCGTTTATCATAAAGTCCGTGGTCGCCAAGAAAGAACCCCTGGTCGCTGGTATAAATTACTATTGTATTATCGCTTAGTCCTTCTTTATCTAAATAATCAAGCAACACGCCAACACTATCATCAACAGATTGGATACAGGCTAAATAGTCTTGCATATACCTTTGATACTTATACTTATTCAATTCTATTCCAGTTAATATGTTCGTCTTTCCATCAACCTGAATTTCCACAGAGGTCGGCTTTGTGCTCAGCCACTTATTCTTCTCGGCAGGGGATAAATTCGCTGGCGGTATAAGTTTAAGGTCGCGACGTGTCATATCATAAAATACCTTTTGCTTACAATTACGGATTGCGTCTGCCCGTGTGGAATAATCATCCCATAAAGTTGGCGGTTCAGGGATAACTTTTTTAGCAAACTCAATTTTATATTTTTCGTTTGGTTCCCATGCCCGATGCGGCGCCTTATGATGGCACATTAAAAAAAACGGCTTATCTTTCGGTCTATTTTTTAAGAAATTCAAAGAAAGGTCAGTAATAATTTCAGTAACATAACCATTTATGACTTTTCTACCATCTTGCGTAAGAAATGCGGGATTATAATACACTCCTTGACTTGGCAAAACAGACCAGTAATCAAAGCCCGTAGGTTGACTCCCTAAATGCCACTTCCCAATAATACCTGTATAATAACCGGCTGATTGAAGATATTTTGAAACCGTAGGTTGAGACCCATCAAAGGTATTAAACACCGGTACGCCATTCTTATGACTATATTTACCGGTCAATATAGATGCCCTACTCGGTGCACAAATTGAATTTACGCAAAAACAAGAGTTAAACTTAATCCCTTCCCTAGCTAATCTATCAATGTTAGACGTAGTATTTACCTTGCTGCCATAAGCGCTAATTGAATGCGCAGCATGGTCGTCGGACATTATAAATAATATATTTGGTCGTTTATCAGCGCCATTGGTTAATGAGACTGCAAACGGCAAAATAGAAATAATTAAATATCTTATCCATCTCATAACACTATATTCTATTCTATTTAGAAAACTGGCAAACAAAATTATAAACCAAAAATTTTATAACATTATTTTATAAACTATTGTAGATTAACAATGTCTAAACAATAAATGGGTATGGCATCACAAAATGACCCCGACTACCCCCTTATTTTGAAAATAAAAAAAGGGGATAGTGAGGTATTTGCCATACTGGTTGATAAATATAAACAACCGCTAATGAATATGCTCGTGAGGATTGTCCACGACCCGGTTGAAGCAGAAGACCTTGCGCAATCAGCATTTATTCAAGCATATAGGGCAATTAATAGATTTAACTTCTCTTCGCGTTTCATTACCTGGTTATTTACAATCGCAAGAAATCTCGCATTAAACGAGTTAAGACGACGTTCGCGTCATCCTGCAGATTCATTAGAACAATCGGTCGAAACCGAAGAAAAAACCTTCACACAACAATATGAAGATAAAAAATCCCCCATTCCTTATGAAGATATTGTAAAAAGCGAACTGTTGTATAAAGTGGAAGAAGCCCTCGCACGACTGCCAGAAAACCAAAGAACGGCAATAACTTTATTCCAGCAGGAAGATATGTCTTATGAAGAAATCGCAAGGGTGCTTGGATGCTCATTGTCAGCAACAAAATCCATTATACATCGCGGCAGAGAAACCCTTAAGCAGGCGCTTAAACCGTACTTGAAAAGCGGAGAATGGCGGGAAGATTCTGAAGCCAAAAAATATAGCGACAATTGAATGAAACTTTTAGAACCTGTCGGTTTATTAAACAATGGAACGGCGATGAATAAAACAGAGTTAAATAAATTAAAGGAACTTGCCTTCAAAGGCTTATTGGATGAAAAGTCTAAGGCAAGGTTGAGTCAATTGCTGAATTCTGAGGAATTGGCTCAAATTGAACAGGACATCGCATTAAGCAAGTTATTACAAAAACTACCATCTTATCCCGTCTCCTCAAATTTCACAGCCCGTGTAATGGAGACAATTCAGACCAAAGGACCTGAAGTAGTTAATATTCCATTTTTACGTTTACTCTGGCAAAATCTTACCGGAAAACTTGTCCCTGTTTCTTTGTTGATTGTTTCTATCGCCATCGGTTATATCAGCTACAATGAAGCCAGAAAAACAAAACTCGCAGGTTCAATAATTGAACTGGAACGAGTTGCTATGTTAGATGGAAAAAATAGCGGCTTCTCAGTCGAAGTATTTAAGGACTTTGATGTTATACAAAAAATGAATTTGGCTGGTTCAAGTTCGATGGTTGACCTTGAACTTTTAACCGCATTGAAAAACCAATAAACCCGACGATGGCATCTAACAAACACAAATCTTTTAAGTTAATAATAACAATTTTTTGCGGTTTAACCATTTCGGGACAATTAGTAATTAACTTATCTGCCAAAGATGTTCAGCCCCAACCACCTGCTATCCCGAAACTAACACTTCAATCCCCAATATCATTTTTTCGGACTATGCTTGAAACAAACCGGGAGGCGCGGGAACAGTTCTTATCTGAAAAACCGCCAGAACAGCGGAAGATTTTAGAAGCAAAATTTAACGAATACCTTACCCTGCCGCCAGACGAACGAGAACTGCGCCTTTTTATGACCGAGTTGCGATGGTATTTATTAATAATTTTAAGAAATAACCCCACAAATCGAACGG
The DNA here is from genome assembly GCA_029572555.1 of Verrucomicrobiota bacterium. Classification (GTDB taxonomy): domain Bacteria; phylum Verrucomicrobiota; class Verrucomicrobiia; order Limisphaerales; family JAKPVM01; genus JAKPVM01. The sequence continues at coordinate 17,503 of JAKPVM010000274.1, forward strand.
CATTGATGGAACAGATTCCTGACCGCTATAAATCACTTGTTACCGACAGAGTTAAACACTGGGAGAAACTTCCTTCAGATTTGCAAAAAGAACTGATTGAAAATGAGTTTGCGCTTCAATATATCCTGCGGCTAAATGATAACCAAAATAACACAGCAGTTCTATCTTCATTGCATCCACAACAACAGGCTAAAGTCCAACAATTGATTGCAAACTGGAATCGTTTTCCCGAACAACGTAAAAAAACGATTATCGAAAACTTCAATAAGCTATTTGAATTATCACCACAAGAACAACAATCTGCGTTAAAAATCCTCCCTGCTGGCGAAAAAATCCGAATGGAAAAAACACTCTCGGCTTTTTCCGGCCTATCAAAAGAAGAAAGAGAACGATGTATTGCGTCGTTCAAAAAATTCTCGAGTATGAGCGAATCTGAGAGAGAACAATTTTTACGCAATGCGGCAAAATGGGCAGAAATATCCCCTGAAGAACGAGATGCATGGCGAAACATTGTCCGCTCATTTCAGTCCAATAGAAAAATCGAACTACCCCCTTTACCGCCCGGTATGGTTCAAGAGGCAACCGCAAACCTGCACTCCCCAAATATAAAACCGGCAAATTAAAATTACAGTACCTTCCGCCAGTCTTTAAAAGGTTCGCTCCTTACACACCTAATTATCGCGTGGATTTTCTGAAAAATATTAGCAACTATCCCTGAAAATGGGTAACTTTTCAAAGGACTCATATCATCACATTTCGCAACTGTTTTATTGCTATTAAGATACTCACGAGTAAAATCAAAACAAGTGAGCCAAGACAAAACAAAACAGGAAAACGGAAGCCGTATAACTTCGTATCAATGGCGGGCTGGGATTGCGGCATGGTTGGGGTGGCTGTTTGATGGACTTGATATGCACCTCTATACCCTTGTTGCTGCGCCGTATGTTATGCAACTTGTCGGGGCAACGGCGACAAGCGATTTTATTGTAAAGGAGAAAAGTTCGTGGATTCAGGCTGCATTTCTTATTGGCTGGGCTGTGGGTGGCGGATTTTTTGGGCGGCTTGGGGATTTAATCGGAAGAAGCCGGACGCTTGCTTTAACAATTCTTACTTATGCCTGTTTTACTGGGCTATCCAGCATAGCGCAAAACTGGTGGCAATTATTGATTTTTCGGTTTATTACCGCTCTGGGCATAGGTGGTGAATGGGCTGTTGGCGCATCATTACTTTCAGAAACATGGGATAAAAGATGGAGACCGTGGATTGCCGCAGTTTTGCAAACGGGGGTTAACATCGGAATTTTGTTTGCCTGCTTGACGGTCTACTTAATGGCTGGATTGCCTCCTCGGTATGTCTTTTTAGTCGGAATTTTACCAGCTCTTTTAGTCTTTTGGATACGGAGAAAAGTCCCTGAACCGCAAGAGTGGCAACAAGCAAAATCAAGTCATAAAGCGCAACCAATCGGTGATTTGTTCAGGGGCGATGTCAAACGGATTACAATATTGTCGTTGATAGTATGCGCCTGTTCGCTTACTGCGTGGTGGGCTTTTCTGTTCTGGAACCAGCAGCATTTCAGAAATTTAGCAATAGATGCCGGATTAGATGTTAAGTCGCGCGAAAGGCTTGTAAGCGCAGCATTTTTCCTTGTAATCGGCGTATCTATACCCGGAAATTTCTTTGCTGGTTATCTTGCCAAACTATTTGGTTATTCCCGAGCGATTGTAATAATGTTCATTGGATTTTTTGCTTCAATGGTCTTTACCTTTCTCATTCCTCGCAGTTATATCGAATTATTATACTGGGCGCCGGCAATTGGCTTTTTCTCCGGTGTATTTGCATTGTTCACGATGTACCTGCCACCGCTATTCCCTACCCTATTGCGGACAACTGGCGCCGGTTTTTGTTTTAATATAGGCAGGATTTCAGCGGCATTTGGCACTGTATTTTTTGGTCTGTTTTCACAAGTTGGCAATTTTAGGCAGGCGCTTTTTTATGCTTCGTTTCTTTTCATTCCAGCAATAATTTGCGCCTTATTGTTGCCCGAGCCGAAAGATTTGAAACAATAGCGATTAATGTTGCCCCAGTAGTATTTAATGATTAACATAACTCAGGTTTCGAGTATTTGTTATTAGAGAGGAATAGGACTTATGAGAAATGCAGTGTCAAAATTGTTGGCGGCTAATAGCCTGATTATAGCCCTAATATTTTCAGGTTGTCAAAATTCACAAAAAATGGTGGTTGTTCAAAGATGGGACAAGTTTGAATGTGTATTGAAGAGTACGGTTAAATATAACAATCCCGTTCAACAGGCGATATTGATGGCAACATTTGTTTCGCCGTTAGGAGAAAAAAAGACCGTCTACGGTTTCTGGGACGGCAACGACGTCTGGAAGATTCGGTTTATGCCGGACATTGCGGGAACATGGACTTTTACCACCGCTTGTTCGGATAAATCAAATAAGGGACTTGATAATAAAAGTGGTTCATTCATTTGCACGGCATCTAAAAACAACAACCTATTTACAACGCACGGACCGATTAGGGTGTCAAGAAATCGGCGGTTCCTTGAACATCAAGACCGGACGCCATTTTTCTGGCTTGCGGATACTGCATGGAATGGACCGCTCAGGTCAAGTGATGAAGAATGGTCGTATTATCTTCGGGAAAGAGTAAGGCAGAAATTCAGTGCCGTTCAATGGGTAACTACTCAATGGCGCGCTGCTCCAGATGGCGATATAGATGGAAGGCTTGCTTATACTGGCAAGGAAAGAATTGAAATTAATCCGGAATTTTTCCAGCGGCTTGATAAAAAGGTTGATGAAATGAACCGCGCTGGTCTCTTGAGTGTACCCGTTATGTTGTGGGCAATTAATGGCGGTTCACAACCTGATATAAATCCCGGAGTTTCTCTACCGGATGACCAAGCTATTATCCTTGCGCGGTATATGGTTGCGCGCTGGCAGGGAAACCACGTTGTATGGATTTTAAATGGTGATGGCAATTATACAGGAGAACGGTCTGAAAAGTGGAAACGAATTGGCCGCGCTGTGTTTGAAAGTATTTCTCACGCCCCCGTAACACAACACCCCGGCGGCAGGATTTGGATTTTAAACGAATTCATCAATGAAAAGTGGTATGATATTTGTGGATACCAAAGCGCCCACAATGAACGAGATGATAACTTAAAGTGGATTGTTTTTGGTCCGCCATCGCGTGATTGGAAAAAAGAACCGTATAGACCATTCATTAGCCTTGAAGCGCCTTATGAGTACCATATTAGCGATAAAACGAGAATGAGCGCCGATGTTGTCCGCCGAGCGCATTATTGGTCTTTATTGAATGCGCCGACGGCGGGCATTACTTATGGTGGACACGGTATCTGGGGGTGGGACGATGGAACCCGCCCACCAGTTGACCATCCTTATACTGGCATCCCATTGCACTGGAAAAAAGCCTTAACAATGCCCGGCGCAGAACAGATGCGGCACCTGTATGAGTTCTTTACTTCAATTGATTTTTGGCGGCTGCGCCCGGAACCTGAACTTGTAGTAAATCAACCCGGTTTAATTGATGTCCGAAAATATGTATCATTATCTCGTTCTGAAGAAAAAGACATTGTTGTTGTGTATGCTCCGGATAATCAGGTCATTGAACTAAAATTGGAAGCATTAACCCGGATGCCAAAGTCCCCGAATATAAGTTGGTTCAACCCAAGAACGGGACAAACCAGACCGGCTGTTGCTGTTATTGGGGATAAGACTTGTCAGATTCCTGTGCCGGAAAAAGGTGATTGGTTGCTTTTAATAAAGCCTGAATAAGATGGGCGATACAAAAGTCGGTGTCTGAATATCCTGTTTATTTGAAAAACTTTTTCTGGACTAATCTTAAAAACATAATCAAAGATTAAATCTTAACAAGAGGTTCAATAGCGCTGATAAAATTTTTCGCCATAACAAGAGAATCAAAACGTTGTCTGGCAACTGGTATGCAGGTTTTTTGGTAATTCGAATAAATTGTTTTGTAGATTATTATTTTGTTCAACGCATCGTATAGGTGTTCAAGGGTGTTTGGTGCATAAAGGATTCCCGTGGATGTTTCCTCAACAATTTCAACAAAACTGCCATGACGCGGAAGGACAAGAGGCACACCAGCGGCCATTGCCTCAATAGTGTATAATCCGAACACCTCGCTATATACCGCAGGAACACAAAATATATCTATGCTGTTATAAAAATTGATTTTTTCCTTTTTCCCGACATTGGGATGAAACTCGACATCATCAAGATAACCTGCATATTCAATCTTTTGCTTGAGGTTATTGACGTATTTCCCATCTTTTGGGAGCAAAGTGCCTCCAATTTCTAATTTTAATTTTCTACTGCCGTTCCGATTTTTAAGTTCAAGGAATGCATCAATAAGTAAATGCAATCCTTTTCCCTCGCACATCCGGGCAAAATAACCGATGACAGTTGGTTCTTTATCGCTTTTATGTAGACCTGACACATTTTGAAATTCTTCGGTGTTTATGCCATTATAAACAACTTCTATTTTCTCATTAGTAAGAAGAACATGCCGCTTTAATGCCGTCGAGGCGTAACGAGAAGGCACGATAAATAGGTCAACGTCTTTTGTTTTTTCTTCTATCAAACTCCATACCATTGAACGATAAATGGACGGCATTGAACTTATATAAGTGTCTTCGCCTTGAAATTGACAAACAATGGGACATTTTAATCTCTCGCGAATTTTTTTTGCCATTCCTATCAAGAGTGAATTTGAGATACAAACAAGGTCTGGTTTAAAATTTTTCTCCAGCCACCCCACCAGTTCTTCTAATTCGCGGCTTTGTTTTCCTTCCTCACCCTGTAACATTGAAACGGCAATATCACCGACGCTATCGGCATCTGTTGTCGATGATAAGGCAGAAGCAATCTTTAATAATTGCTTGCTCGAAAATAGTCTTCTTATTGGGCAAGGAAGCAATCTGAACAATGCTGATTTTTGGTCAAGATATACATTGACTCCATTAAAGAATAACGGGGTATCATCAGTTGAATCTTCAAGTTTAAGTGGCAAATATAGAGGCAGAATAATTGCATTATGCCCGAGTTTGTTTAAGGCTGCAACAAGAGTGCCATCGTGTAGACACCCCCCACAATACATATTTCCAGCACCGGGTGTTAAAAAAGCAATTTTCATTTTAAACCTTAAAAACAGGCTATCTATTGCCCACCTTAACCGTTAAAAATTTTTCTAAAACTACACTCATTTTTTAGTTTTCCAATATTTTAATTGACGAAATTAACTTTATTGGTACTTCAAATGTTTCTTGTGTTACTGACTCCTGAATAACCACTTTATTGTTCGCAATGTTAATATTATTACATATCAGTTTGGTGTCATCATTAAGGACTACTTCCACATTAGGCTTGATGGCTATCGGTTTGTTTAAAACAAGTGCCTGTACTGTCTCGCCAACTTTATAATATCGCATTCCAAGTATTACAGAACTTAATACAATGTTATCACCTTCCATTGATTTAAACTCTGCCTCTATAAAATCATTGTTTGATAAAAGTGCGCCACAGCGGTTTTCATTAATCGTGAATTGGTTATGGTTTAATTGATTAAAAAAAATAAGGCGTATATTCCTACTAGAAATTGAGACGTCTTGATTAAATTTTGTGTAAAGACGAAATGCAGAATCATTGGCAGAAATTATATTGCATTTAATTTCACTGCCGTCAGTGAGAATTACTTGCGTTTTGAACGGTCTACTTTTCAAACCTTTTAAATTAAAGTCATCAAAATATACACGCACATTCTTAAAAAACTCTCCACTGCCAGCTATTAACCCGGCAAACATCCTCGTTGGAATTTGTTTTTCATAATGAAATACTGAACCCCACCGTTTCCCGTCTTTTGAACTATATACGGAAAGCCTTCTACCGTTTCGTTCTGCCCGCAACCATACCGGTATCTTCATTTCATACCTGGATACCTCATCCGGTCTATTATCATATTTTCTTAAAATCATCAGATATTTTTCTTGATAAGCAATTTGAATGCCATTCGCAATTTTTTCTGGTTTATCTACAACGGAAATGCCGGCAAATGCAGAACTATCCACTTTTTCAAATCCCTTTAGCCTGACAACCATTTCAAAGTTCTCTTCCACCGGAGAGTTTAAAAAATAATACGATCCAAATGGTGTCTCTGTTTCGGCAGTGGCACTTGCTTCTATAATTATTGAATCTTCATTAACTAAATGTCTTCCCCGCATTTGAGTTATGCCGATATCAATTCCAGAATAATTGCAGATTTTGTTGGCTATATCGCTGTTTGTCTCTTCATCACTTGACTGCCCCCAATTTATCTTCAACTGTTTTATTTCATTCAACTCGTATGCAACAGTTTCGCTATTGTTTTTAGTAAGGCTAATTTTATTGTTCAAAATATCAAAATAACCTGATATTTTTTCGCCTGATTTAGTTTCAATAATTGCTGTATCTCGTTGATTATCAACATATTTTTTAACCTGCATTATAGAACCAATCCGTCTAATCAAAACCAGATTTTTCTGGGGGATATCAACATTATTCAATCCTGATACATCAGCAGTTATTCTCTCGTCATTGATTTTTAAATATTTTGTGAATAAAAGTGAGCCATCGCTTTTATATATTTCATAATCAGCAGGTTCATTTTGGGCAGTATTAAATGCGACGACCAGTGCTTCGGTTTTAGTCTTGTATTTTATCCTGCCAGCCCTTGTACTAACTTCTACTTCGTCCGGGAAAATCGCAAGAATTTCGCACTCAAGATATTCCCCGTTTGCCATCAAAACACCCATCGGTTTATATGCAAGTTTGTTTTCAATTTCGAAGGGTATTGGAGCAAATCGTATGTGCGCTATGCTATTTACTGGGACTGAATAATTTTGGTTTTCAAACAAAAAGTTGACCGTTTTCCCATCAAAACCATTTAATCTGCCATATAATCGTGTGTGGTCCTTAATAACTAAAAATTGGTCGTCCTGCTTTGTTATTCTGTCCAAAATAAGGACATCAGAAACCCGAGATTGGGCAATAACATTTTCTTTTCCACTATAAATAAATAAACCGACATAAACCGTTTCTCTACTATCAAAGTCAATTGACCCAACAATGCTCCAATCCCTGCCATCTTTTGAATAATAACCGAAGATTAATTTTCCAACTCTTTTCAGCCTTACCCAATTTGGAATTTGACCATCAGAAAGGTTCTTTTTTTCAATTTGTTTGCCTCTATACTGAAACACAGCACCTTCTTTTGAAGATAGTCCAATGCTTACGAAAGGTGAATTGGGTTCAAGTCCGGTTCTTGTCATAATCCCTGCGCAACCACTCGACTTATCAATACTTCTAATCTTGGCTATAAAATCAAAATCCCAAAACAACTGGGTATAAGTAAAGTTGCAGGTATCGCCAGTCTCCGAAAAGCCGGCACCGGCGCCTTTAATCACAAAATAAGTAATGAGCGGCTCACGAGATTCAATGCCGTGTCTGACCGAACCTTTGGAAGCCTTAATATCCTGGTTTTTCCATCCAATAGGAAGACTGTTGTAATCCTTCTTTTCCGTAAATTGCGGATAAATTAATTCTGCGGGGAGTATGGGGGTAAAAGGTTGAAATTGGATGTCCAATATTCTATCTATACTTTGTTTTTTTCCATTAGGTTCAAGGATAACACCTTCTTTCGTTAATTTAATTTTGCCTTTTAATAATTCTAAATCATCAGTCAGGATTTCGTCCGCAATTAAATATATGGATATAAAATGAAAAAAAGACAGACCGAGAAAAACCCAATAACACGGGGAAATAATTTTGTTTTTCAATCTATGATAATTCATTTTAATTATAAATTGTTTGACGAACTAAATTATTCAAGTTTCAATCAAAAATTCAATTTTTTAATCTCTTTAACCATATATTCAAATTTAATCTTTTAAAAAGTCATTCTATCCCATTTGGCAGAAAGTAAAATCTCTTATATTTTTGCTCTACATTAATTTTTTCTTACATTTTGCGATATATTACAAATCTGAATAATGTGTGTTTGCTATGACTGTTATTTTACTTGCAATATCTTTACTTTATTATTGTAAAAAAATAATAAGCATAATAGACTTTATAAACAAATTCAGCGTTACTATGAAAGATGTAAAAATTCGGCAATTTGGTTTTGCAATGTGGATAATAATTATTCCATTAGCGCTACTGATTCTTCAAACGATTATTTCGCCGGCTGCGGATGTAACAATCAGCGAGTTTATGGCATTAAACACTAAAACTCTTGCCGATGAAAATGGTACTAATTCAGATTGGATAGAGATTCATAATGTGACCGGAACAAATATAAATCTTGAAGGATGGTTTTTAACTGATAATACAAACAACCTCACAAAATGGAGATTTCCTTCAACAAATATTCCGCCAAATGGATATATGGTTATTTTTGCCTCAGGAAAAGATAGAACTGTTCCCGGCAATCCACTCCATACAAGTTTTCAACTTGGTGGAAGCGGTGAATACCTTGCTCTTTTAAGACCTGATTTATCGGTTGCTACTGAATTCTTTCCAACTTTTCCACAACAATATGATGATATATCCTATGGTGATGGTCGCGAAGTCCGCGCCACAATTCTAATTTCAAATCATTTTAATGCCAAATATTTCGTTCCTAACGACAATTCGCTCAGCACAAACTGGACGACAGTTGATTTTAATGACTCCTCGTGGACATCAGGAAACTCTGGTTTTGGCTTTAGCAGATTAGCAGAACCAGCAAGAACAAACCTCTATGCATACTGGCCTATAAGAGAGGGATCAGGCACATCAGTAACCAACCTTACAGGAGGTATAAATGGAACATTAAACGGCGCTACCTGGACTAATGATTCAATGCACGGATATGTTTTGAGTTTTAGCGGCACAAATAGTTATGTTTCAGCAGGCACAATTCCAAGATTTTCGCAATATACAAGCAATTTTACATGGTCATTCTGGTGGAAACAATTTACAATATTAAATAACAATTCAGTCATACTCGGAAACCGCTACGGCGGAGTTCAATCACCGGTACAATTTATAAAATTTACCCCTACAAAATTTGAATATTATCGCGGTGCTGATATCGGGTTTATGTATTATACAATTCCCAATAATGAGTGGGTGCATCTATGCGTTACTAAATATTCAAACTATTTTACTTATTATGCCAATGGAAAAGTAGTATCGGCTAACTTTGCCGGGGGCGATGTTGAATCAAATCCGCTTTATTGGGGTGGTGATCCTGGCACAAGCGGTGAATATTCGGTTGGCTTAATAGATGAGGTTGCTTTGTGGACAAGGGCTTTGACGACAGAAGAGGTGCGAAAAGTAGCCGCCGGTACACCTCTTTCTGGTTTAAGCGGTTACGCAAATACCGATGTAAAAAATAAAATGACGGGCAAATCCAGTCTTTATATTCGTTATACATTTAATATTTCTGATTCAACAATATTTGATACGTTGGTTTTACGCGTCAAATATGATGATGGATTTATCGCTTATTTGAATGGCATTGAAGTAGCAAGAAAAAATGCTCCGCAAAATGCCGGATGGAATTCAACCGCTATTATTGATAGAGACGACTCTCTTGCTTGCGATTATGAGGAAATAGATTTAACCCCATATCTTGGTTTGCTTGATGGCGGTATAAATGTTATTGCTATTCACGCAATGAATTCCTCAAATACCGACCCCGACTTTTTAATTACTCCAGAACTTGAAGCTGATGAGGTCACAGGTCTTGGTGAACGGTATTTCGGAAATCCTACGCCCGGATTTGCCAATGACCCGGGCGTGATTGACTATGTAGATGATACGAAATTTAGTCACAATCGCGGAATTTATGATACGAATATTGACCTCACAATTACTTGCCAAACACCGGGAGCAGAGATTCGCTATACAATGAATGGGACTACTCCTTCTGAAACCAATGGTTTTATTTACTCAAATCCAATTCCAATCTACAAGACTACTATTATTCGTGCTGCCGCATTTAAACCGGGATGGAAACCGTCTAATACAGACACTCATACGTATATATATATCAGCGATGTTACCCGTCAAACAAATCCCGGTTTCCCTTCAACATACCCTACAACATGGGGAGGACCAGTGGCGGATTACGCTATGGATTTGAGAGTTGTAACAAATGCAGCTTATAAAAATACAATTACTAACGATTTGAAATCCCTGCCAGTTGTTTGTATTACAGTAAATCCAGACGAATTTTTCGGACCGCAAGGAATATATGCAAATCCATCATGGTCTGGCGTTGCTTCTGAACGTCCAGGAGCAATGGAAATGTTTTATCCCGATGGTTCAAAAGACGATTTTGGAGTAAATTGTGGAGTAAGAATTGCCGGAGGAGCAAGTAGAACCGGTACTCCTAAAAAAGGCTTGCGCGTTGTGTTCAGAGATAAATATGGACCGGGCAAGTTAAAATATAAGTTTTTTGATGACAGCGAACTTGACAGGTTTGACGCAATTCAATTTCGTCCAATTTACAATATGTCATGGGTCAGGACGGATAATTCAGGACCATTAAATAATGCTAATGCGGATGGCGCAGAAAGGACACATGCCCTTTATGTAAGAGACCAGTTTACACGCGAAAGCCAGATTATTATGGGTTCGCTAGGTTCTCACGGTAGATTTGTTCACGTTTACATAAATGGTCTTTACTGGGGCGTGTATAATCCAGCAGAGCGAACAGACGCATCATTTGCTTCTTCTTATCTCGGCGGCAGTAAAGAGGATTACGACGCAATATTTAGCGAATTGTCCACACCTACAGTTCCAAAAATTGCGGATGGCGACAGAATTGCATGGGATACAATGTTTAACATTGCAAACGCTGGGCTTACAACTCCGGCTCAATATGCCGCCATTCAAAATTATCTTGATGTTACAAACCTTGCGGATTATATGATGTTGAATTTTTATACCTGCACTGTTGATTGGCCCTGGCAGAACTGGAACGCAGTGCGACGTCGTTCATCCGATGGTAAATTTATCTTCCTTGTATGGGATGCAGAATATACATTGGAACTGCCCCCGTGGGTACCAGAAGATAGAACGACCGTTGGAACAGAGGCAAGAGAGGCTATGTCGCCTGCTAAACTGTATTACCAGTTAAAACAAAACCCCGAATGGCGAATGTTATTTGCAGACCGCGCTCAAAAATTTTTCTTTAACGACGGACCATTAACCACAAATCAGGCTATTCAAAGATTCGTTAAATTATGCGATACAATTGACCGCGCAATTGTTGGCGAGTCTGCTCGCTGGGGAGATGTGGTAAGGACAACTCAGCCATATACTCGCGACGTTGAGTGGATTACCGAGAAAAACAGGCTACTAACACAGTTTTTCCCAAATAGAACTGCTCTTGTTATCCAGCAATTTAAAAGTGCCGGATTATACCCAACTATTTCCGCGCCTTCATTTAGTATGAACGGCGGAAGATTTTCGGGATATATGGTGCTTTCAGTTACTGCTCCACAGGGAAATATTTATTACACTACAAATGGGGCTGACCCAAGATTGCCGGGAGGCGCTGTGTCATCTAATGCCACCCTTTATACTTGCCCGGTTAGGTTATCATCAAGTTGTTTTGTTAAAGCCCGCGCAATATCTGGAACCAACTGGAGCGCAATAATTGAAGCGCCTTTTGTTGAATTAACACCGGTGCCGCTCATGATTGTAGAAATAATGTATAATCCATCAAGACCACCGGGTACTACTAATGATTTAGATGAATATGAATATATTGTGCTGAAAAACATAGGGTACAATCCCATCAATCTTGAAGGTGTAAAATTCACGGCAGGAATTACTTTTGTGTTTCCACAAATTATTTTAAATGCAGGAGAACGAATATTTGTTGTAAAAAGCACTAATTCATTTGAGGATTTCTGGAGGTATAAAATGGGCAGCGATGCGCCACTTCCAAAATACGTTGGCGAATTTGTTGGTTCATTAAGCAATGATGGTGAACGGATTAGACTTGAAGGGGCGCTTGGCGAGGTCATTCAAGAATTTACTTACAACGATTGGTTCCCACTTACAGATGGATTGGGATTTTCGCTTGTCGTAAATAATGGTTCAAGTTTTACAGGAGAAACAGATTGGAGTTCAAAAAGCCAGTGGAAAGTAGGTCTGCTTGAAGGCTTTGTGCCATCACAACCTCCACAATATCAGATTTATATAAATGAGGTTCTTTCAAGGGCGGTTTCACCAATGGTTGATGCAATAGAAATTTATAATGCGTCAACAACCAATGTTGACATCGGCGGGTGGTTTTTAACCGACGATCCGTTTGAGCCAACAAAATATAAAATACCCGATGGGACAGTGATACAATCAAATCAATGTCACGTTGTGTATGCCACTGAGTATGACGGTGGAGCAAATTCTTTAATACCATTCGGGCTTGGTTATTCTGGCGATTCTGCATTTATATTCTCTGCTACCCCAAATCAACTTACAGGTTATAGTCATGGTTTTGATTTTGGTGCGGCACCCCCGAATGTTTCTTTTGGTAGATATGTTGACAGCGTCGGGCAGGAGCATTTTGTGTTGCAAAATGCACTTTCGTTGGGATCCTCAAATTCAGGACCAAGGGTCGGCACTATTGTAATTACTGAAATCAATTATTTTAGTCCCGATGGAACGGATGAATTCATCAAACTGGAAAATCTAACTGATGGGGATATTCAACTTTTCAAACCGGATAATCCACAGGATGTATGGCGAGTAGGCGGAGTTGGTTTTAGCTTCCCGCCAAATACAGTTTTCCCAGCAAGAGGAACAATCCTTCTTGTCAGCACCAGTTCTGAATTATTCAGACAACGTTATAATATCAGCAATGATATTCAGATTTTCCAATACAACGGCGGTTTGCAGGACAATGGCGAAAATATATCCATTGAAATGCCTGATGTACCAACCGAACGCGGTCCAGTATATATAACAATTGATGAAGTCCGTTATAATGACAAATCTCCCTGGCCTATAGCAGCGGCAGGTTTAGGGGCATCTTTACATAAAATACAGAAAAACGCTTTTAGCGATGACCCCGGCAATTGGTTTGCTGCAACACCGAACCCGAGTTGCTCTAACCTGTCGGGAACGTCACCATCTGTCATATCCATATCTGACGATAAGGTAGTTTATGAATATCAAGATGTAATAATGACTGCGCAAGTTTCCGGCTCTTCCACTATTTACTATCAATGGAAGGTGAATGGAACAAATATCCTCGGAGCAACAAATAATATATTAGTTTTGCATAAAGTTAGGTTTGCAGATGCCGGGAAATATACTTTAGTAGCTTATAACAATGTTGGGTCCGTTGAAAGCGCGCCGGTTAATTTGACTGTAATAAAATTACCTGAAATTATTCAACAACCAGTCGATATTTCTATTAAAGCGGGATCAAATGTAACGTTCAAAGTTGTTGCGGTAAGTACAACGTTATTAAGATATCAATGGAAGTTTAACGGGGCTGAGATTGTTGGCGCTACTTCTGATTCGTATTCAATTTCTAATGTCCAGTTAAAAGATGCCGGAATTTACTCTGTTGCGGTTAGTGACGATGTGGGTTCTGTTGAGAGTGATACTGCTGAACTTATTGTGTTAATAGACCCGACCATCATCCAGCCTCCACTTTCCATTACCGTTCCAAAAGGTGGCAACGCTGTTTTAAGTGTTGAAGTAACAAATAACGCAACACTTCCGATAACTTATCGTTGGCGACGGGGTTCGACTTACCTGGCAACAAATGTTTTAATGAGTTGTAAATCATTTATGCTGATAACGAACATTCAGGCTAATGGAAATTATCAAGTAATTATATCAAATCCATCAAGGCCATCTGGTTTTGCAAGCCTGTCAGCAACAATAACAGTTCTTGCTGATACTGATAACGACGGTATCCCTGATATTTGGGAAACTACTTACGGTTTTGATGCAAACTCGCCCAACGATGCTATACTTGACAGCGATAGTGATGGAATGAACAATCTTGATGAATATATTGCCGGGACAGACCCACTTGACCCAGAAAGTTGTCTTAAAATTCAGAATTTTGGTTCGGTCGATAATTTGCAACTTCAGTTTATTGCAATATCAAACCATACGTATAGAGTTCAGATTAACAACACACTTATTAAAAATGACTGGGCAAATATTTTAGATTTTGTTGCAAGAAAAACCAATACCATAATTGTTTTAACAAATGTTATACAAGGAACATCAGGCTATTTCAGAGTGGTAACACCTGCTCAGCCGCAAAACTGAGACTATACAAAATTAGTTGGTTGCAACATTTTCGTTTGAAGCACGAAAACAACTCGGGTATTTCACTTAAAATCTTCTTGTGTAATGGTAGATAAATAGATATTTTGGAAAAAATTAGTAGTTTTATGAAAAAAACAAACCAAAATGTTATTCGTTTCAATGGGTGTCATTCCGGCTGTTCTCGGAGGCAGTTCATATTATCAACGGCAAGCGCGCTTGCTTTATCCACCCTTGTTGGCTATGGAAAAACAAGAATTGAAGATGATAAATTATCCGAACTTCAGTTAAAAAACAAAATACGGGTAGGGAAAATTTATGTTGGCCGTTCAAACCCGGGCTGGCCTATGGCGGCTGTTGATTTAAAATCCGAAGTGAACAGATATGAAAATGAACTGCTAAAACTCAAGAATGAACTTGTTGATATTGAATTCATAGAGGGCGGACTTGTTACGAATGACAAGGAATTAGGACAGGCAAAAGAAAAATTTAAAGATGTTACCGGTATCCTTGTATTGCACCTTACACTTGGCACCGGAGGACTGATTTCTGGCTTATTTGATTTAAATAAACCGGTAATGATATTTACAATGCCATATTGTGGACACGAGTGGCATATAGTGCCATCATGGCAGAAACAAGGAAAGATGGTTGATATTGTGCCAAGCAGTAAGTTTGCTGATATTGTTGAAACCGTTAGACCGTTCCGCGCAATCCAGAGAATGCAAGAAGCCCGCATCCTCCACGTAAATTACCAGGATGCAGACCAGAAATATTGTGCATTAATGAAGGAAAAATTCGGCACTGAAATCATTTCTTTAAAACTTCCAGAACTTCAAAAGGCTTATAACGACGCATCAGAAGACGAAGTCAATGCAGATACTCAACGTTGGATTCGTGATGCCCAAAAGATCGTAGAACCTACAAGAGAAGATGTCAGGAAAGGCGCTCGAATGTATATCGCAATGAAAAATCTGCTTCGTAATTATAATGCTCAGGCGGTAACTATGAATTGTCTTGGAATGGGGTTGATTGATAAAAATATGGGCTATCCGTGTCTCGGGTTTGTTAGGTTCAACAATGCATTACTCGCCGGTATTTGCGAGGCAGATTTAAAGTCCTCAATGACACAACTTATTTTTACATATCTCGTTGGACGAACAGGTTTCGTCACAGACCCAATGTTCGATTATTCAAATAATACGATTATTCATGCCCATTGCGTTGCCGCAACAAAAATGGAAGGTCCAGAAACAAAACAATCGCCTTATAGAATCAGAACTCATCTTGAGGATAACCGCGGGGTTTCATTGCAAGTTAAATTGCCGATAGGAAAAAAAGTAACAATGGCGCGGTTAATAGGTTCAGATATATTGCTTTATAGCACTGGCGACGCTGTTGATAGTCCTTATGTAGAACGTGGATGTCGGAGCAAACTTGTTGTTAAAGTTAACAATATAGAAAAGTTTTTGACCAACTGGTCAAGCGGGCTTCATAGAGTTATTTTTTATGGTGATTATACGCGCGATGTAGAGCGATATTGCCGATTTATGAAAATTAAAATCGCGCAGGAAGGGATTGATGATATTCAAGGAGTAAGTGGTTTAGAATGGAACCCCTATGTTCATGCATAAAAGTTAATAGATAAAAAATCGTTTTAAAAATTCGTTTCTATTATAATATATTTAATATATATTCTTATCTGCTTAAATTATTATGATGGTTGGAAGGAATAAACATTTAGGTCTTGCTATAGCATTAATGATTGTATTTGCCATATCAAGGCTACCCGGGTTGATGCCGGAGAATTTCAGCGCGGCATACGCTATCGCATTTTGCGCCGGTGTTTTCTTCCCCGGCGCAATGGCTTGGTGGTTGCCATTAGGCGCGTTATTTACAACAGATATCTTTCTTAATATTTTCTACTATAATGCCCCTGTCATTAGCCCATTTATGGTAGTGATTTATGTCTCTTACGCATTAATTGTATTAATCGGTAAAAAGATTGGCAGAAGCGCCTCATTTTTGTTTTTGCTTACAGGCGGATTATTAGGCGCGGTTTTATTTTATGTAATAACCAATACATTATCCTGGATAACCGACCCCGCTTATTCAAAAAGTCTTATTGGTTGGATTCAATCTATCACCGTTGGACATCCTGAATTTCCACCGACCTGGGTCTTTTTTAAAAATACAATTATTAGCACCGGCCTATTTACTGGCTTATTCGTCGGGTCGATGAAAATAGCCGAATCGGTCTCCGAAGATAAAGCAAAGGAAAACGAAGAAGAGCCGGAAGGTGAAACTTCCACAGAAAAGGCGGAGTCTTGAAAGTTGGCGCAATTTCCGATACTCACGGATATTTCGATATAAAATTATACGATGTCTTTAACGGTGTTTCTCATATTTTCCATTCAGGCGACATAGGAGAAATTAGTATAATTGAGCGCCTGCAAGAAATTGCGCCAGTTACTGCCGTTAGAGGAAATAATGACGCCGGTATTTTTTTACCTTATATTAAATGCGTCCAACTTGGAAAATTTAAATTTTTGATTACGCATAAATTCGGTTCTGGTAAATATGATTTAATCGTAAGAGAAAAAATATTTATAGAAAATCCGAACGTTGTAATTTTTGGACATACACATTTCTTTGTAAATTATTATGAAGAAGGGAGGTTGTTTTTGAATCCGGGCTATTCAGGACACCCCAATGGTATATGGGAAAGGACTGTCGCAATTATTAATTGCGATGGGGATCAACCTTTGGCTAAAATTATACAACTTTAATTTTCAATCTTCTTAGAATATTTCCAGATATTCACGGGGACTTCATTCTTTTGAGGTTTTCCCGACGTGCTGCGTCCTTGATTAGCATAACGTTCAAGTAGTCCTGCTAATTTCTTAACTATATCCGGATATTTTGCATATAAATTATTAGTCTCTCCAATATCATTTTCGAGGTCGTACAATTGTATTGGCGGCAGGTTATTTGATGAATCATTTGAAGATAATTTCACATTCTTTTTATTCGCAGGTCTTGGTTCACTCCAACCGCCAGAATCAGGGCATAAAATCAATTTCCATTTTCCCTGCCGAATTGCAAAAGAACCATTGATAGAATGGTGGACAGTCGCTTCTCTAATCGGCGTTTTAACCTTGTTAAACAGCGCTGGCATAACGCTAACGCTATCTTCTGCCGAATTTTCAGGCAGTTTTATTTTCAGCAAATCTGCGCAGGTTGCCATAAAATCTATAAGACAAACTGTTTCATCATATCTTTCGCCTGGATTAATCTTTCCCTGCCACCTTACAAGTAATGGGATTCTGTGTCCACCTTCAAATATATCAGCCTTTGTGCCGCGATATTTGTAACTTGGGTTATGACCTTTTGATAAAAGTGTCTTGTAATCAGCGGAAGGTGAACACCCGTTATCGCTGGCAAAAAAAACAATCGTGTTCGTGGAAATACCAAGTTCATCAACGGTATTAAGAATTTGTCCAACAGAATCGTCCGTTGCCATAACAAAATCGCAATAGGGATTAATCCCACTTTTACCCAACCATTTCTTGTCTGGCAGAATTGGCGTATGTGGCGATGCAAAAGCAAGATAAAGAAAAAATGGTTTGCCTTTGTCCGCGTAAGGCTTGCGCTCTTTTATGAATTCTATTGCCTTCTGCGTTAAAGTTGGAAGCACCTGTTCTGCGTTAAATCCTTTTGCGGCGGGACCTAATCTTGTCCTTTGATTTTCTTTCCCATACATCATTGGAAAGTTGAGTTTTGTGACGGGCAATTCAACAACCCTATCATTTTCAATGAAAGTATATGGTACCATATCCAGAGACGCGCTAATTCCGAAATAATAATCAAAACCAACCGAGTTAGGACTGTTTTTAATCGGTTTTGAATAATCTACATTCCACACTTGATTTGGATTTTCTATCCCGAGTTCATTAACTTTCTTGCCCTTTAGCAACACCCAATCCATACCTAAATGCCATTTCCCGATGCAAGCGGTGTAATACCCGTTTTGATGTAACATTTTTGCAACTGTAAGCCTGTCTTTTTCTATTAACCTCGGGCTTAAACCTCCTAAAACGCCCGATTGAAGTTTAGAACGCCAGTTATATCGTCCAGTCATAATACTATAACGAGTTGGTGAACAGACCGCTGAACTGGAATGGGCATCGGTAAAAATTATGCCTTCATTGGCAAGACGGTCAATATTTGGCGTTCGTATTTTTGACTCCGGATTATAACAACTTACATCGCCATAACCAAGGTCGTCAGCAAGAATAAATATAATGTTCATGTTCTCTGAACAAATTGCATCCTGACTAACAATTTGTAGAACAAGAACGGACAAAAATATCAATAAACATCGTATAACTTTCCGATGGTTCATATCCCAAAATTATATGAACGAAATCAAAAGTCGATAAATAATTAGGATGGTACGTTTATAATTTTTTAAGTCGTGCACCTTTTGGTGTGTCTTCAATCCACCAGCCTTTTGACCTTAATTCAATCCTTATAGCATCTGCCCGTGCATAATCTTTATTTTTTCTCGCGGCTTGACGTTCTTCTACAAGTTTATTTATTTCAGGCGGTATAACAGTCTCATAATGAATTGTGATTCCCAAAACGGAATTTATCTTATCCCACGAAGCTAATTCTACTGCAGCCTGTTCCTGAGTGAGTTTGTTTTCCTGAATTTGTTTGTTCAGATTTCGAATCCAATCAAAAACCACAGCCCACCCTGCGGGTATATTTAAATCATTATCGAGCGCATTCTCAAACTCATTTACTACGGAAGACAATTTGTCGGATGAAGTATTGCCAGCAATTTCATTCAATTTTGCAATACAATCATCTATTCTGGCTATGGCTGAACGGGCACCGGTTAATCCATCAAATGTAAAATTAAGTGGCTCGCGATAATTCGCAGATAACAAAAGATATCTTATCTCTCTGCCATTATAATGTTTTTTAAACAAATCTCTTAAAGTATAAAAATTACCGAGTGATTTACTCATTTTTTTGCC
>JAKPVM010000275.1 GCA_029572555.1 Verrucomicrobiota bacterium
GTCAAATCCTCCTTTTTCAAATTCTTAAGTGCAATCTGCATCATATCTTCCGGAGCATAATCGTCAAAATGCAGTTTTTTATCGAAACGTGAGTTTAGTCCGGGATTCGACGTCAGGAATGTGTTCATATTGTCGGTATAGCCTGCGGCAAATACCACTAGTTGTCCGCGCAAATCTTCCATTCTTTTTAAAATAACTTCTATGGCTTCTTTGCCAAAATCATTGGTTGAACCCGAATCTGCCAATGCATATGCCTCGTCAATAAATAAGACCCCGCCAATGGCTTCTTCAATTTTTGCATTGGTTTTAATGGCTGTCTGACCAAGGTAACCGGCAACTAAACTTTCTCTGTCTACTTCTACCGTATGTCCTCTTTCCAGAATGCCGAGTGCTTTAAAAACTTTACCCAAAATCCGCGCAACCGTTGTCTTTCCCGTGCCGGGATTGCCTGTAAACACGGTATGCAACGAGAATTTATTCAATACATCTTTTCCGATATCATTGTAGTATTTGATTAATCGAACCAGTTCATCAATCTCGTTTTTTATATTGGCCATCCCAATCAGTTCGTTCAGCTCCAGCAGTGCCGACTGTAATTCCGCTTCATTTACCGGTAATTTCAGTTTTTTGCGGTTTCTGTCGGCAAAGACCTTGGCAATATCTTCCTGAGTGATGGTGGATAATTGTTCTTTACTTAGTGATTTCTGATCAGGCACCTGCATGAGCCGCAGCGCCATATTCATTTTAGATTTGTTGATAACACCTTCCACAAAACGGGCATTACCAAAATTTTTATCCCTGCTTCTGAAGGCATCCGTTAATTCAATCTTCAACAGTTCTTTAGCCGCCACATCAATATTTAGTTTCAATCTCTCTGCAATGCTTAAACTGATGTCGTACAATTCTTCCGGCAGGTAATCATCAAAGATAAAATATTGGGAAAAACGCGATTTTAAGCCAGGGTTGGATTCTATAAAGGCATTCATTTCTTTTGGATAGCCTGCCAC
>JAKPVM010000297.1 GCA_029572555.1 Verrucomicrobiota bacterium
AGCATATAAAACGAAAACGATTGCTTCCCAGGAATCCTTCAAATGCAAGAGCTTTCGTACAGGATCGTTTGCGCCTTCCCCCCTTTCAGATAGCCGAAAATTATAGGCGACACAGGCTGGATATGAATCAAAAACAGTCTGCTTTAACTCTTGAAATTCCTGTTCTTGAAACTCGTTATACGCATCAATATATGTAGTGGTTGCCAATTCATAGAGGATGCGGCTTCTTTGAAATTCAATCCCCGCGATGTATACCAGACCTTCTTCATCGAGGGATTCATTAAATCGCCTACAATTATCATCCTCATATTTAATTCCGCTCATACCTCAATTTCCCCATTCATCAATTTGGGCAATAATTCATCACGAATTTCTCGTAAAATTTGATTCTGCCGATTATTTTCTAGGATAATTTGCCTGATAGGAGTTATTGTAGAATTGAATTCTCTTAAAATACTTGAATAGGGTATGATCATCAAATAATTCGGGACTTCTGAGCTACGCAAATGTAAGACAGTCGAACCATTTGTTTGACTCAAACAGTAATCTTTAAATTCTTGGCGTTGTAAAAAATAATAAAGTGTGCCGCTACTAGGCATTTCGTTTGTGGGTTCGCATTTGACAATATCAAGAGAAGCGACAAGATTTTTATAATTAAAGGGATTTTCTACTATTGCAGGGCTACCGACAACATCCGCATTCTGAGTTATATCAGTTTGTGCAAAAATCAAATCCCCTTCTTTTAGGCACTGTGAGGTTTTAAAAGTACCTAAATATTCTTTAAATCCACCATTATTAAACCCACCTCCACGATTTATGGATTTTAAAGTTACAAGAGCTGAATCCGAATGTTGTAACTCGCTACTTTTATAAGATACGCCTTTAATCAACTTGCATACATCTCCCAGCTTCCCCACTCTCCACCCCTTGGGAATCATCCCCAGTTCACTCTCGACCATCTCACCGGTTGCGCCGGGGAAGTTGAAGTCAACAAACCATTCTTTGAAAATGGCCTGGGCGATGGCTTCCAGGGTGGCATTGGTCTGGCGGTTGAGTTCGATCTTGTCATCCAGCGCGGAGAGAATCTCGGCGATGCGGCGTTGGGTGGGCAGGGGAGGAAGAATTATTTTTATCTCATTTAGCAATGGCAATGTTAAATATTTTGTTGCTGTACCATGAGAAACATTTTTCAATCGATTTAGTTGTAAATCTAGTTGATAATATATAAATTTTACATCAGCTATCAATGGTTTCGTTGTTATTACATAAGTTCTTTGATAAGCATTAAATTTTCCATTATGATATTTCAAACTAAAAACCCCATTTGCATTATTTCCTGCTAGAATTACCGCTTCACAATCAAATGCAAATGAGTTAATTGAAAATGTTTCTGGAGAGCATGTAAAAAAAGGATAAATACCATTAGTCTCTGCTGCATTAGAATTCAATTTGCCTGTTTTAAAACTGGCAATTTCTCCTAGATTGCAATTTACCCACTCGCTAAAACTCATACCCAATCCCCTTTAAATTCTCACGAATCCGCTCTTGCAGTTCATTCCTACAGGCAGACTGCTCAGCCAGTTGGAATGCCAGTGATTTGATTTTCATACCAGCGATTCTCCCATCATTTTGAGATCCTCATGTATTAATTTATGCCAATTCATTGCATTATCTCTTTGTCATGTATTAATTTTGCTGTTTTTAATACATGAGAAGCGCA
>JAKPVM010000322.1 GCA_029572555.1 Verrucomicrobiota bacterium
CTGCAATAATCAAACCCCAGCAATCAAGCGCTTCCATTGTGCGGCCGCGGTTTAAATAAGGTATACCTAAATATTTATTGATTACCTCAATCTCTGTCATAGATAAACCCTCTGTGAAGGAATACTTGGGAAACCGCCAAACCGGGAGTAATTGCCTAACCCTTTGCAGCGCGATTTAGTCTTGTTACAGGCTGTCTCTGCGCCACCATACCCACATTCAGAAGACTTGAATTTCCAACCACAATAATTACGCGAAAAGCTACGCATAGGCAAATTGACATCTAATATATCTATCTTTGGCGCAAGGCTGAATTCTGCTGTATCTTGCCCGGCTACATAGCTGTCTATATAAAAGACGTGATCCATGTGCGCGTCTGCGTCAGACAATTGATTAGCCCAAACAAGCCTTATCGTTACTTTCTTCCCGCGCAATTCGTAAGTTTCAAGATAATATTGGATAAGGCGGTTTATATTTGATATGCGAACAGATACATATTCAATTTCGCCTTGCGAGTTATCCCCGACGTATTCATGCGATATTGGAAAGGTTAAATAAGTTATTCCGTCATAGACGACGTTTGTCGGATATTCTGCAAAATAAAGATTGTTCCCGCCGCCGTCGTAATCATGTATCGTATATAAAAATATGGGCTGATTTGCGAGTTTGTTTTTTTCTTGATTAAATACTGCTGTCGTGGGTATCATTAGAAGACCTCGATTACATCAAACTGAAAATCGTGCAATTCATAAAATACTTTATCTACTTTTAAACTGTCCTCAAGAAAACGGACAGTATATTCGGTATTGTCATTAGGATTGGTAAAGGTGAAACTTGTCAAGGCCCCAAGTTTTGAGTTAAAAAGCGAGGTTATTGTCGCTAATTCTGCGCTCGTCCTATTCTTATATTGCAAGGTAAACTTATGTTTAGGGCTGGGCCAAAGACTACGACGTTGCTCAACGCCATTTTCAAACTCAGAAATAGCCGTCTTATAGGCAATTTCTTCTGTATATACATAGTCAGGCATTAAAGTTAAATCGGAAGCCATTATCCATACTCCTTTGAGGTATCTCTTAATAATCGGCTATTACGACGTAAAGCAGAGGCCATAATAGCTTCAATTGATTTTGAATTACGCTGCACGTCCCGAGTGTCCCAAGCCTGTATCACTAAAACAGGCTGATAGACTATTGATTGTCCCCCACCTGTCAAACCTTGCCCCCGGTTAAGCCGAGCAATGTTATAAGCACCTAAACTATTTACGGCCCCCCGGGAGAGCACCGCTTCGCCTTTTTGGGCTATTATTGGCACTTCATCATTGGCAAGATAACCGGAATGAGCCTTAATTATTCCGCCATGGTGAAAAGAACCAAACGGATTAAATCCAAGCGAAGACTGCAATGCCTTACCAAGCGTCATAAATAAGATAACCCGGGATAAAGCTTGCGTTAATATCTGTAATATTGCCTTTCCAAAGTCGGCAAATATCTCTTTTGCTGATTTCAATTGTCCGGTTAAAGCGTCAAAGAAGAAATTACCGAGTGCGCTGGACATAGATTGCGCTATTTGTTTTGTTATATCCTCAATATAGCTTCCCCACTCAAATAACTGATCTACCGAGCTATTTGCCCCCTTAGAGAAAGTATCAAACAAATCAGTAATATTCTTTCTTACGCTATCAAGCCATTTAGACCATTGGCCTTGCCCTTCTTGGAATATAGATATTACTTCATTAGCGGTTGATTGTTTTGCTGTCTCTAAGTTTATTGTGAAGGCGTCAATTTGTTCGCGCGCGTCCTTGAATTGTTGCGCTAAATCAGAGAAATATTCACCGCCAAGTTTCTCAGGTAACTTTGCTAATAAACTGTCTAACTTCTCAAACATTCCATATATAAAAGCAATTAAATTCGCTATTGCTTGCACTACACCCATAAGACCTATTGAGAGCGTCTTAAAAGCAGCCTCTAATGAGTTCATAACTGCTGTGCCTACCTCTTTAAAACGTAACATTAGAGCTATAACTAATACCAAGGCCGCCGCTATTCCGCCAACTAAAGCGACTTTTACGCCTAAAGCTTTTGCTATAAATGTCCCAATTGCCCCGGTAGCTTTTATTATTGCCCCGGCTAAAGACAAGAATTTACCAATCGCAAAGACAATGCTCCCACTTATGGTTAAGAATACCCCTGTTAAAAATACAGATTGTATAATGAATTGTTGCGTAGAAGGCCCGAGCTTATTCCAAATAGCAAGAAACCCCTGTAATGTATTATTTAATTTCTGCATTACAGGTATCATAGCGGTTGCTATGCTTGTGCTAAAATTGGTAAAGGTATTGTTAAGACGACTTACTTCCTTATTTACAGAAAAGGAATATTTCTCAGCGTTCTTAAAAGCTAAAATAAGCGGCGCGGTTATCAGGGCCCCTGTCATTGTCAGGGTTGAACCAATATTCTGAATATTACGTCCAATTGATTTAATGCTGTTGCCAAGCTTATTCAGATTGTTGTCAACAACCTTAATCCCTTTGGTTACATCATCAGTTAGCTTTATTTTTATGTTTATCTCAACTTGTTGTGCCATTTTTCTTCTCCGAATATTCGCAGAGCAAATTATCTATAAAAGTAATGATACTGATTAATTTCATGGGTTGTTTGAGCCAACCGCCTTCATTCGGTAAAAATCCATTTTTAAAATAATAAAACAAGTCAATGTAAGCTAACTCTGTGTAAGTTATATAACGCCATGGACAACGCGTTATTTGATAACCCTCAATCGTTCTTGGGGGCACTTCTTCGCTGCAACCACGAACCTTGCGAAGCTGATTATTGCAACGCTGGCAATCAAGGTCATTGTATTGGGCCCAGATTGCCAATGTCAGTTTTTTGCTTCAATTTCCCCAAGCTGATTAAATTCAAGTATCTTGCCAAGGATCTCGGTAATAATAACAAAAGGTATCCGATTTAATACTTCTTTGGTTATTTCGGTATAATCCTGATTATCAAGATTTCTAATTGCTTTAACTCCGGCGGTTATGATGTCAAATGCCTTATCACCAGCAACAGTCATATCAAGCGTTCCGTCGGGCTTCATGGCTCCCGAGAATATGCGCAATTTATCCTCATGGGTAATATTCTTGATAACAAAAACTGTCTTCGGGTCTTCTTTATCTAAACTTGAAACAAAATCAACTGTCTCATTAATACTAATACCTTTTAACATAACCCAATCTCCTTTTTGTTGTGCGTTAATAGTATGCGCACCCCACTTGAGCAAACGCTCCGATTATTCAAACTTAATTTCTACTTCATCGTCTCCACTATCTTGCCCCAAGGTAAATGGTATTTCCCGGGTAAGCAAACTCTCACGCTCTCCGTCGGCTATGCTATCAAGAGTAACTTTAGGCGCGCTGATAGTTACTTTATTTCCGGCTGCACTACCTATAACTAAACTTAATTCTCTTTGTGTAGCCCCCACCCAATCAGACCAAAAGTTATAACTTGCAACAAGCATTGCCTCGGGATTGAAATTACCTTTAGGCGCGCGGCTCGTAACCATAAAATTCTTAATGCCGTTTGCCGAGGAAATATCGTCGCGGCTACCTATGTTATTGGCAATGTCAATGCTTAGCTCTTGCACAATCAAATCTGTGTTAGAGTTAAGTGTAAAGGCGCAATTCTCTACAATAGGCGGAACTGTGGTGTCGTAAGTCGGGCTTCCCGGGTTTACAACATCAGTCGGCTCATTGTAAAGGCCTTTGAAGGTGAAGGAAAACACGCCATATTTTCCAGCCGTGGCCTTAATACTAAAGCTGCCTTGTGCCGCGGTAATCTTATGCAATACTGAACTGCCGGTATTGTCATTGTCATAGATGTAGATTGTGGCGGTCTTTTGGTTGCTTGAAGTAGGCTTATAGGCCACACTTGAACCGGCAACCGCGTATTCGGCAAAGCTGCATGCCTCAAAAGCGTCGCCTAAACGCGCGGCAACACCTTTTGAGCCCGATCCTTTAATCTCTGCGTCAAAGCTAACCTCTACCCAACGCTTGCCGACAACCGGGTTAGTTTGCGAGATATTGCTGCGCACATTGTTGCGGTCAAGCAAGTCCGCTTGAAAATTCAATTTTAAATTTGCAACCTCAATTGCATTAGCAGCTATTGTCGGGTTGCTGTCAACGCCATAGCTTGCTTCTTCTTTTAGCAGTAGAACTCTATTACGGACTGTTTGCATTCAACCTTCTCCTTTTTTTTAAGCCCTTGTCGTCCTATTTTGTTTATAATGAACTTCTAAATTTATGGCAAACCCTCGCACCGGGTATTGCTCAAAGTCATGGACGCTATTTACAATCTTCGTGTCAATGACTTCCGCTAAACCGAGGGTAGAATTGGAACTCAAGGCCTTCTTAATATCATTTTCAACATCAAGCACCCCTTTCGTCTGCGTATCTCCAACAATCTGCTTTTCCTTGTCATAGACTTGGATATAAGCGGTAATATTTACATTCAAAATTAGGTATTCATTCGGCATGGCCTCGTCGGTCAAGGTATTACCTATGGGCTCAATAATAATACAAGGAAAGACAGAGATACTATCGCGCACGCCTAAAAATATGCTGTTGTCGTTGATATAGCTCAAATAACTACTATCTTCTAACGCCGTCTTAATTGCGCTAACTATACTTGCGGGTGTCATTGTGCTTTCTCCTTAGCTTCTTTGATTTCATCTACTATATCGTCAACGACTTGCTTTCGTGTCTGCTCTACGGTAATGCTCATATAACGACGGGCTGGAATATCAACCTTATCCTTCAATAAGAACAGCGGAACAACTTTAATCTTAGCCATGCCTTTAATGCTCCCGAATAGGATTAAATTACCGCTTTTGGATCTCCCTATAAAAGAACTGTCATACCCGGTTGCACCGCTTTGCACTTCCCGAGCCGTAAATCTTGGCACGCCTGCCGCTGTCTTAGCAGCTTGAAGCGGTATCGTAAGCATTTTTGCGTTAACCGGCCTTATCGTTCCCCCGGTTTCGTGAATATTGGCGTATGACATGCGCGCTGTCTTTAGCGTAGCTCCGCTTCCAATAGTGCCCTCAGGAATACCGTATTTATCCTTATCTACACGCCAACCCATACTACGGGCCAAGGCCCCTGTTCTCCGTTTTAATATTGCTCCACTTACATTAGAAACCAGCTGTCTTAAAACTGTGCTGGAAGCTTTCTTAATACCCTTCTCTATTGCCCGGCCCTGCTGCTTTGGAGATAAATCAATGAGCAGATTATTTATTCGGTTAATATCTTTTTTTTCTATACTTAGCTCAATCATGCCATTCTGCGGTATCTGTCAAATACCTTATAAGCTTCTTTTTTAAGATAGCTGGGACGATAGACAATTTCTTGGTTTTCAAAGACATTTACCCCGGCCTTACCTTCGAGATACATAGCAACTGCAAGCTGGATTAAAGCTTGCTTGAGATCATAAGGAACCGGATCGTAGCCTGTTCCGCCATATCCAGCCTCATAAGTAACTTTGATATTGCGCACTCCATTACCAAAGACTAAACCAATCAACTCAACAACGCCAATCTCCGGGACAAAGGTATAATCGGTAGCCGCGATTAAATCGTCAGCGTTAAATTCCCGGTCTAAATCGTCATATATGCTGGTTATCGCTTTTACTGGGTAATTCTTAAGCTGTAAAAAACTTATTCCTTCTCCGTCGTGGTATTCAACTCGGCTTGCTCCGTCAAATTTCCTATCGCAATAATTCTCAGCTTCGTCTTGTGCCGATTGGCACAAAGGCATAAGTTTATCGTCGTCGGTTGTTACTGTTATGCCTAAAAAATCCTTAACATCTTGCACATTTATCAACATAATGCCCCCTTATTATTTCGTTTAATCTTGCTGCTGATTTTTCCCAAGTAAATTTATTATGTATGCGATCACTTGCTCTATGTCCTTTTTTCAATGCTTCTTGGTAGTTATATATAACCCAAAACATCTTATCCAACATGTCCTTAGTGTCCGGGGTAAAGACTTCGGTTTTAAGGTTATAATTCTTCAAGAATGTTTCGGTCATTTTATATTTAATCGGATAGCCCACATCTTCGTCAAAGAAATCGGAGCAACCGGTGAAATCTACGCTTACGCAAGGAGCGCCTGTTGCCATTGCTTCGCAAAGTGTTAGACCCCAGCCCTCACCAAAGGAAGGTAAGACAAAACAATGCGCTGAGTTATAAAGCAGACGTAATCTATCCCAATCAAGACGTTCCCGGTCAAAAATGATATTCTTATATTTACCGTGATGTTCAACTTTGTTTTTCTTATGTTTATAAATATTAGCCTTGGTTGATAGCCTGATCTCACGCCAAGCGTCTTTACAACCACGGATAGCTTTTCCAAATCTCTTTAGATTGATTTTGAGCCATTTTCCCCAATCAACTTCGCTTTCCATTGTGGTTTTAAGATACAATTCAACGTTTTTGAATATTTCGGGGTTGTTCTCCATTACCTTGACAACTTCGAGCAACAGAGGGTATCCTTTTCTTTCATTAGGAGCGCCAACCCACATAAAACGGAATTTCTCTCCCATGCTCGGGAATTTTCTCTGATAAAAAGGAAACTTCTCTGGCATAATACCTTCCCAACATACTTCTATTGGCTTATCTGTAACCTTCCGGAAAATATCCCGGCAATAACTGCTCGGCACTATTATCAAATCGGCATATTTAAAAGCTTGCTTATAAGTATCTGGAACCTGATTAAACTCCCACATAGTTAGCAGAATATTGATTTTATTCGGAATAGGCCTAAACCAATCTGCGCTTACTATATGAAAAATAATATCTGTTTCTTCCGGGCTAACATATTCAAAATATTTCTCGCCATATTCTTTGAGCATGCGATTGTGCATACCATAACCTAATGCGTTACCTGTCGGATTTTTAGGATCAAGCGCCCAATGGATTTTAAGTTTATCGTTCATTTAGTTATTATCCCTTTCACAACTTCTTTCATTTCAACATGGCATTGCGGACAGATAACTTTCTCTCCGGCTTCTTTCTTGATTGTGTGTGTTTTGTCAACCGGACATTGATAAATGCTCTTTTTGTTAGTCTTAATCATTAACCACCTCAACAGTTACCTTATCCATGTCGCAGCCAGCGCAAGATATGAAGTTTTCGCATAACTGGGGTGTCTCATGGATCTTAAAATTAGGGTCAAATATATTGCCTATTGAACCGGCGTCTTTCCAAACAAGTGTCATGCAGCGGAATACATCGCCGTTAGGTTGTAATAATAAATAATCATGCCCAGCGCTGCATTTAACTTTATTACTTCCGGCTTCTTTAAAACGATACTCCCTGTCCTTGCCGGCGTATTGTTTTAAGAAGTCGATTTCGGATTGATTTAGGGTATAGGGGAAAAGCGGATTTATAGAATAAGGGTCAACGTGGAATCTAACCCCGTGAAGCACCTCAAAATAATTCTTTAATTCCGGGATAAGCCACAATTGCTCGGGATAAGCCACAAAATTAACATTTATCGGATAACCGCGGTTTTTCAACATTAAAGCTTTGCCTAAAAAAGCCTCTTTGCTGAATATCTGCGAAGGGTGATAACTCAACGTCATACTAAGTATCCGTCTGCTCGGTATCTCATTAATGAAGCGCGTCAAATCCTGAGTGCAATTAGTAGTTATACCTAAATTTATGCCCGGATTAAGCGTCTTGATAATATCAACCATGTTAGGGTTAAGAAATGGCTCTCCGCCGGTTATATCAAGGACAGCTGGTTTTAGATAATTTAATTTAGCAACCCAATCCTGCCAAGTTACCGGGGCCTGCGGTATATCTTTATGATAGACTATGCAATAAGGACATTTATTGTTGCAATTTGTCCTCTCAACCCAAACGATAGCTTTCATTATTCGCCTCTCTGCAAAAGAACATGCAAGATACCTTCTCCGCTTTGATAAAGCGGCGTCTTGACTGCCTGCTCTGCTATTAGATTAAAACCTATTGCCTTGTAAAATTCGCGCGCCTGCTCAACCGGAAATTCCCGATAATGCTTGTCGCCTTCATACGGTAAAGTTTCGTCATACTTGCCTAAACAGATAACGCCTGTCGGAAATGATAAAAATAGATAACCGCCCGGCTTAACAAGGCTTACTAAATAATCTCTCACCGGATAAAGGTTACAAGTTAAGTGCTCAAGACATTCACAACACAACACTAAATCCGCTTGTGGTAACTGTGGCGGATTTGTTAAATCTATCTTAAAAGGTTGCGTATTAGGTATGCCGCAGACATTCGGTAATTTCTCGCAACCGTAATAAACCTCTGCTCCCTGCTCGGCAAAATAAAGACTGGAAAAAGGAAAAAATGTTCCGATGTCATAAACGATATTTAATGCTTGGCCGTTAAAAATAGAGCTGAATAAATTATATTGATACTCAAACCTCTCCCTATGGCCTTTGAAGTATGCCTTTGTCGGTAAATCCAACATTTTATAAACTTCCTCAAAATAGTTTTGCATGATTTTTGTTGCCGGGGTTTTTTAAGCGAACCCCGGCAGAAACGCTATTACTGCATGTTAACTATGATTTACAAACTTAACAAAAGCAGTCTCGCGGCCAATAGACAAGGCCCAACGTGTAATC
>JAKPVM010000330.1 GCA_029572555.1 Verrucomicrobiota bacterium
CTCTTTCCAGAGCGAACCAAGATCAGTTGCGGATTGGTTATACTTCCATTGTGCATTCATTGGCAAGACAGTGATTGTGTTTGTTACAAGGATTCCCTTGTCAACCATAAGTGTGGCAACGCTGCTTGTTGCAGCTCCAAGCGCATTACTTACTGTTACAAAAAATTGCGCGCCACTATCATATTCACTTACTGAGGCAATGGTATAATAACGGTTCGTTGCCCATTGAATCAAACCATTATTCCGCCACCATTGGTAATAAAATGGTGGTGTACCGTCAACTGACACCGAAAAAACAGCCGATGACCCGACAAGGACTGTCTGGTTTGTTGGTTGTGAAGTGATAACAACAGGTCCGTTTGATGCAGGTGCGATTAATGGTAAAAACAGGACAAGAAAAATACCTGCCCTTTTAATCACCCTGTATCTTAGATAGGTTATCATTTGCATAATTGAGATATTGCTTTTAAAAGTTGTCCACAAAAATTTTTCAAAACTATAAAAATCTATATAAATTAGCGATAATAGATAAAATCATTGAAAATAACACAGAAAGGTTAATAAAACATTTACTCATCCTCTAAAAACAATCATAACGCCAAAGTCGGTCAAAAGCTTTTGTGTACCAATATCAATATGGGTATAATTTATTGTCTGTATAGCAATAATATTTTCCTGACTCACATTTTGCAAAAATTGGGTAACAACTTCATCAAAGTTATCCTTACCTACTTCATAACATTCATGATGACGAATAGTTTTAATTCTTATTTTTTTATCTGATTCTTTTGCAGCAAATTCAAGAGGGCGATTTGGTTTTTTAATTAAAGCCTCTGCTGGTACTTCTCGTGTTGGTACCTTATAATGTTTTTCCTCTTTTGCTGCGGCTGAGGATGCTATCGGATTTGCCGTGGGCTTAACAATTGTCTCCGGTGTTGGTTGTGGCACGGTAATCATTTCACCACAATTTGGACATTTAATCTCCATCCCAGCGCCGGAGGCGTCGGTCTCCATCTCAAGGTCACAATGCGGGCAATTAAATATTATGTCCATAACGGTATTTTCTTTAAACAACTTATACTCTATTTTTTTCTAAAAAACAACTACTAAATTTTAATAATTTTATAAATTTTAAAAGGATTAACTTTTACGAGCAATAACAATTCTATCTATTCGGTTATAATCTTTAATGACTGATTCAATTTTCCAATGGTTTTGTTCCATAGTTTTTAAAACATTTTCAATCTGCCCTGCCCCAATTTCAATAGCTAAAAAACCGTTTTGTTTTAAAAAACTGCCAGTTTCTCGGGCAAGAATTCGGATAACATCAAGTCCATCTTTGCCGCCATCAAGCGCAATCAATGGGTCGTAATCTCTTACCTCCGGTTGAAGCCTCGCTATTTCTTCAGTCGGTATATAAGGAGGATTGGAAACGATAGCGTCAAAAACCGTTGCTGTTTTTGGTTTGAATTTGTTCAGAACAAGCTCCTCTTTTAGACTAAACACCGAAAATCCATCTCCCTGTACGAATTCTATTCTATCATCAACATTGTTAATTCTGGCATTTTCTCGGGCTAATTCAAGGGCGTCTTTAGATATATCAATTGCCGTTATTTTTGCATCAGAAATATGCTTTGCAATGGCTATGCCAATACAACCGCTGCCTGTTCCGAAATCAAGAACACTCGGCGATTCAATGCCTTTCAACAACAAAACCGCATTTTCAACAAGCAGTTCTGTCTCAGGTCTCGGAATTAACGCTCGTCTATCTATTTTTATATTTACGGCATAAAACCCGACACTTCCAAGTATATGCTGAAGCGGGATTCTTTTTCCCCTTTTTATTAGCATTTCTTTTATAACTTCCGCTTTTTCTGGTGGAATTATTTTATCAAAGTTCAAATAAAGTTGCAGTCGCTGAATTCCGAGCACATTTGCAACTATCAGCTCGCTATCAAGTCGTGGAGATTCTACGCCCTTTTTTGCAAGAAACTCCGCGCTTTTTTTTATGACTTCAATCACCGTCACAATCGCTAAAATAACCAATCTTCTTCCATTAAATCAATTTTTATCCTATTTAATCGGTCTTGACACTTTTAACGGAAATAGTCATAAAACTCAAAATATGAAAACAATAATTGCAACAATAACATTAACCTTTGCATTATTCGCACAAGCGGCTGAAGATGACGGGTGGGTTTCTCTTTTCAATGGAAAAGATTTATCCGGCTGGATAAAAATGAATGATGTCCAGTGCGAAGTAAATAACGGTTTATTAAAAATAGTAAAAGGAATGGGCTGGCTCTGTTATGATAAAGAATTTAAGGATTTTATACTTGAACTTGAATGGCGAGCCCTTGACGAACAATATGATAGCGGGATTTTTATTCGCTGCGGAAAGGAGGGAAAACCCTGGCCTATAGATGGATGGCAAATTAATCTTAGATATAGTGCCATTGGAGGTCTTGTCCGCGGATACAAGAATATGGTGCCAGCTGAGACGTCAAAACAGCCATTGAATAAATGGGTAAAAATGCGAATTGAAGTAAAAGGCAAAAAGGTCTCATTAACTATCAATGACGAACCCAATTGGGAGTTCAATGAACTTGACCGCGATAGCGGATATATCGGAATTCAAATTGAAAATAAGGTTTTTGAATTTAGAAATATTCGCATAAAAGAGCTAAAATAAGGAAGTTCATTCCTTTAATGAACAATCAGGAAAATAGAATTATCACCTTAACAACCGATTTTGGACTATGCGACTGGTTCGTCGGGACAATGAAAGGGGTTATTTTATCTATTGCGCCTCAATCTACAATTGTTGACATCAACCATAATATTCCGCAAGGCGATATAAAAGTCGCTGCATTTTCTCTTTTATCATCTTTTAGATACTTCCCTGAAAACACAATACACGTCGTTGTTGTTGACCCCGGTGTTGGAAGTAAAAGAAAAGCAATTGTGGTAAAGACAAAAAGATATTGGTTTGTTGCGCCGAATAATGGTGTCCTTTCTTATGCCCTGAACATTGACGAGATTGTGGATATCTGGCAGATAGAAAACGACCAATTAACACTTAAACGAACAGGCAACACGTTTCACGGAAGAGATGTTTTTGCACCAATCGCCGCCTATATCGCAATAGGAATTGAACCAACGCAAATTGGTAAAAAATTAAAAGGTTTGGTCAAAATCAGGCTACCTGTCCCGGAGATTAGCGAAAATAAAATCGACGGCGAAATAATTTATATTGATCATTTTGGCAACGCTATAACGAATATACCATTCAAAAAAGAATCGGATTTTCTCGGTTGCACCGTGATTGCTGGAAATAGAATAATTGGCAAAGTTCATAATTTTTATGCTGCCGTAGATAAAGGTATGCCGCTTGCCGTACCGGGTTCAACAGGATTTGTTGAACTCGCTGTTAGAGACGGGGATATTTCAAAAAAATACAATCTTAAAATTGGTACAAAGGTTGAACTTTTAAAAACAAACTGTTAACCCCACTTCAATATTTTGCAATATCAAGCGGGCTTTTTAAAAAGACAAATTATTTAATTATCTTTCTGGATTGTTTTAAAAATTATTGTATAAGAAGAATAGTTTTTTGAATTTATTAGAAATAAACAGTAAAAATTGATGCCCGATGAAAAAGATTGGAAAACCGAAATATAAGAGAATTATGATAAAATTATCCGGACAAGCGCTTGCCGATGAGTCCGGGTTTGGGATTTCACCCGCTGCAGTCCATAATATGGCAATGCAGGTAAAAGAGGTAAAGGAACTCGGGGTTGATGTTGTCATTGTAATTGGTGGTGGCAATATATTTAGAGGCGAACAAGGGAGCCAGCAAGGTATTGACCGCACCACAGGAGATTATATGGGTATGCTTGCGACCATAATTAATTCATTGGCTCTGCAAGATGCCCTTGAAAAACTCGGCATACCAACCAGAGTGCAGAGCGCCATTGCAACAATACAGGTTGCAGAACCCTTCATTAGAAGACGGGCTATTAGACATCTTGAGAAAGGACGCATTGTCATTTTTGCTGGCGGAACCGGAAATCCATATTTTTCTACCGATACAGCGGCTGCTTTGCGCGCAAATGAAGTGGGTGCCGAAGTAATCCTTAAAGCAACAAAGGTTGATGGCGTCTATGATAATGACCCTCAAAAGGATCCAAATGCGAAAAAGTATATTCGTGTAACTTACAGTGAGGCGTTGCAAAAACGGCTAAAGGTGATGGACGCAACCGCCTTTGCAATGTGTCAGGATAATAAAATGCCAATCATCGTTTTTAATATATTTAAACCGCATAATTTAAAAAGGGTAGTAATGGGCGGAGGTGTAGGCACAATTGTTGCAGGATAATTATGGAATACGAGGCTGTCATTGGACTTGAAACACACGTCCAGCTTAAAACAAAATCTAAGATGTGGTGCTCCTGTCCAAATGAATTTGGGTCGCCACCAAATACAAATGTTTGTCCTGTTTGTCTCGGTTTACCGGGCTCTCTCCCTGTTGCAAATGAAGAGGCATTAAGACTAACAGCCCTTGCTGGTTATCTGTTGAATTGCAAAGTTGCATCTTTTGCGCGGTTTGACAGGAAAAATTATTTTTACCCTGATATGCCTAAAAACTATCAGATAAGCCAGTATCAACTTCCTTCAACATTGGACGGCTGGGTTGAATTTGAGTGTGATAATTCAATCCGAAAAGTAAGGATAACCCGCGCCCATCTTGAAGAAGATGTCGGAAAGAGTTTCCATTTTGAAAGTTCAAGCGGGTTGGATTTTAATCGTGCCGGTGTGCCGCTTCTTGAAATTGTCAGCGAGCCTGATATTACAAGCCCTGATATGGCTTATGCATATCTTAATGCGCTTAAGGAAATCCTCGTGCAGGGTAAAGTAAGCGATTGCGATATGGAGAAAGGAATGGTGCGCTGCGATGTTAACATTAGTATAAGACCGCGCGGTTCAACACAACTTGGGGCAAAAATCGAGATTAAAAATATGAATACTTTCAGTGGGATTCGGCGCGCCCTTGAATACGAAATTGACCGCCAGATTGAAGTCCTGAAAAATGGTGGAAAACTGATTCAGACAACTCGCAGATGGGACGATGTTGCAGGCATTACTGAGGAAATGAGAACCAAAGAAGAGGCTCACGATTATAGGTATTTTCCTGACCCTGACCTTGTTCCATTTGCGCCAACTGAACAATGGCTCAACGACGTTAAAACAAGGATAATTGAACTGCCGCTCGCAAGAAAACAACGGCTGATGAAACAATATCAAATCCCTGCTTCTGACGCCGAGACATTTAAAAACGACCCGCAACTTGGAAATTACTTTGAACAAATTGCAGCAAAATCTACTAATCCAAAACTTGTAGCTAATTGGGTCATAAATAATTTAAGGGCAAAAATATCCGAATCAGGGCTAAGCCTTGACACCTTAAGGTTCCCACAAGATTACATAGTTGAACTGGTTAATCTATTAGAATCAGGGAAAATTAGTTCAAAAATTGCGCAAGATGTCTTTTCTGAGATGTTTGAGACTGGCGATTCTCCGTCAAATATTGTGAAAAAGAAAGGGCTTGTCCAGCTTAGCGATATTGGCGCAATTGAGCAATTTTGTAAGCAGGCAATAGAATCAAACCCCGGTCCAGCCGCAGATTATAAGGCAGGTAAAACAGCCGCTTTGAATTTCTTAAAAGGACAAGTTATGAAATTAAGCAAAGGAAAGGCAAACCCTGCGCTTGTCGGAGAAATCCTTGAACGTCTCCTTAAACAATAGTATAAAAGCGATATGAACCGCAGGCATTTTATATCCGCAATTCTTGCCACTACATTCTTTGGCAAAACGTTTGCTCAAGAGTTGGGCAAGAAAAGATTAATGAAGATCTCGCTCAATTGCGGAAACATAGGCGTAAATGCAGACTTAATAACGGCGCTAAATCTTGCAAAAAAGTTCGGATTTGAAGCCCTCGATTTCGACGCAACAACAATAGCGAGGCTTGACGAAACGCAATCAAACAAAATTATTGATTTCCTAAAATCAAATGGTCTTTGCTGGGGTGCTACGGGCTTGACAGTGGATTTCAGAAGCGACGAAAATCGTTTTAAAGACGGATTGGCACGGTTGCCTTCAATTGCGAAACCTCTTAAATCTGTCGGTTTAACCCGAATGACAACATGGATAAGCCCAACTCACCCAACTATGGAATTTTCAGAGAATTTCAAACTTCACAAAGACCGATTTTCGCAAATCGCCAATGTTTTAAAGGACTATGATATCAGGTTTGGAATTGAATATGTAGGGACTAAAACTTCTCGTCGCCCTGGTAGAAAAACCTTTATCTATAATATGAAACAGGCTCGAGAATTGATTGGAGAAATCGGCGCCGATAATGTTGGTCTTGTTCTTGATTCGTGGCACTGGTGGCAGGCTGATGAAACACCAGAAGATATTTTAAAACTAAAATCAAAAGATATAGTAGCTGTGGATTTAAACGACGCTCCTGCTGGAATCCCCAAAGAAAATCAACAGGATAATAAACGCGAATTACCTGCTGCAACAAACGTTATTGACCTAAAAGGTTTCTTAATCGCTCTTGCGAAAATTGGATATGATGGACCTGTAAGGGCTGAGCCATTTAATCAAACCCTGAACAATATGGATAATGAACACGCTTGCGCTGCAACAATAGACGCTATGAAAAAAGCCTTCTCCAATGCTGGTTTAACTTAACGAGACTTCAATTGAATTAATTTTAATTAGGAATTATATTAAATCGTGATGAAAAAACCATTTTTATTATTCCTTTTGTTATGTGTAACTATTTTAACCGGATGTCTTGTCCGTTCACTTCATCCGCTTTATACAAAGAAAGACATTATTTTTGATGATAAAATTATCGGGATTTGGTCAGATGAGGAAAATGCAAAATGGCAATTCACAAAGGATAGCGACGGGTATAAGCTGGTTCATTTTGATAAACGTGGAAATAAAGCGCAGTTTGATATCCATTTATTAGCACTTGGTAAATATAAATTTATCGATCTCTACCTGACAGATCTTGATGAAAATTTTGGTGAAAAATTTAATGGATTTGGCTTGCTTCACCTCGTACCCGTCCACACTTTTATGCGGGTAGATTCAATTGATAAGGAAATTAAATTGAGATTTTTTAATTTAGAGTGGCTTGAAAAAACTGTTAAAGAAAATCCCAATTCAATTACGCATATCAAAACCGGTAAAAATGATGATGCAACCGTTATCCTGACTGCTGATACGCCCGAGTTGCAAAAATTTGTATTAAAAAATGCTGAAGGAGAGGCATTTAGCCAAGAACTCGTACTTAAACAAATGAACGGACTTTTATCCGAATAAGTGGATTATTGTAAAAGTCTCAGATTTTTTTTACCACCTTCTCCTAATCGTCGTCATCATCAACAATTGTGACCGCATAAGATGGGAAAGGCGTGTCAGGTCCTTTTACTGAATGCCAGATTATCCTGTTCAAAACACCTTCCGGACATTGGTCAATTTCTTCAAGCGGTAATTTTTCTGATTGTCGGGCAAGTTGCCGCATAAAGGAGTTTGCGACTTTCTTTGTCTCGGGATTTAACATATCCAACGGTATATTATTTGGCAAAGCCTTGTATGGGGTGAAATCAGGGATATCAGCAAAGCAGTCAAACATTGGCGTGGCTGAGGCATCCATCTGGTTCATAGGTGGCAGACCGAGAATAAGTTCCATAGTCCTTAACAAGGAGGTATGGTTATACTGTGTGCTTACTACGGCTTTACGTTTGGTGTAAGGGCTAACGACAAAAGAAACTGTCCTATAACCGCTGATATGGTCCCAGCCGTTCTGCGGGTCATCTTCAATTACAAAAATGCAAGTTTCCTTCCAAAATTTGCTCTTTGAAATGGCTTCAATAATTTTTCCTAACGCAAGGTCATTGTCAGCCACGTGCGCAATTGGTTTCGGAGCGCCTGCTTTTGTTCCGCTTGTATGGTCATTGGGCAAACATATTATTGAGAGATTTGGAAATTCCCCATTCTTTTCAAATTCTTTTAGTTCATTAATGAATTTAGCAGCGCGGAACTGGTCTGGAATCTCTAAACACCAACCAACGGTGTTAGTGCACAAATAAGGGCGTATGGATTCTATTGCAGGATGACTGCTAATAATAATATTTGATGTGCCTTCAATAAATTCTCTGTAATGGTCTATGAACTTTGGTTTTCCTTTGCGAGCAGGATCCCGCCATTTCCTATCAGTAATTGCAAATTCGCCATATATCCTGAGACTTTTCTTGTGAGCAATAGCAAGATCCCAGATGAACCCCGCGGATGAATATGCCAGCGCATCAACATCACCATCTTCCATACCGTCAGGATAACTGCGAGGAAACCCGGCAAATGAACGTTCAAGATATTCATTTACAATCCCACTATCTGTCCATTGATGTCCATCTGCACTTAAAATACTGGAACAATAGGTGTTATCAAGCAAAACAAACTCCCGAGCCAACTTATGATGGTTCGGAGTAATCTCTTCCCCAAACACGCACAAAGAAGGATCTCCCTTTCCCTCTTTCATATCGCCGAGCACCTGGTCATAAGTCCTATTTTCTTTTATTATATAAATAACGTGTTTGAAGACGCTAGGTTCTCCGATTCGTTCAGGCACTGGACGAGGCTGCGCATTTGTTCTTGGCGGTAAAAATGCCTCTTCTAACAACGGATAACGGGTATTAAACAAGGCAACATCTGTAAGTTTTTTTAATTCCTTAGTAGATGGAACTTTTATGAGCGATATAGTCCCAAAATATTGGTAGGTCTGGTACTTTACTTTTTCACCGGGCTTAAATTTCTTTGTAGAACCAATCCCTTTTATATTTGCAACATAAAGTTTATCTTTTGCAACGTCAAACACAACAGCGCCCGGAAACCATCCCGTCGGGATTAACCCCGTTAGCCGCGATTTACCCGGTTCAAACTCAATAACCGCGACTGAATTTTGCGTGCCATTGCAAACATAAAGTCTTTTGCCATTTCCATTAAATATAAGTGCATTTGGCTGAGCACCGAACAGGTCTGATGGTTTCTGACGGGCGCAAATTTTTTCAACAATTGTATCGGTTTGCGTATCAATAACAGTTATTAAATCGCTACCGGAGTTTGCAACGCAAAGATACCTTCTATCAGGGGATAAAGCCATTCCTGACGGATGCAAATCAACAACGATTTCTTTTTTTGCATTATCATCGTTTAAATTGATTATACTAATAGAACCTTCGTTTGCGATATACCTTACAGGGTCAACCCTGACTACGGTTTCCTGTCCGGCGTTACTTGTTAACGAGTCACTTTCTGGTATCCTTCCACCACGATTTGAAATATAAATCTTTGAATCTTTTAATACAACCTCCTGTGGCGCAACACCAACATCCCAAAATCGAAGTATCTTCCCCGATTCTGTGTCTATTTCAGCCAGGCGATTTGATAAATTAAGCGCAACATAAAGTCTCTTACCATCTTTTGATATTGCAAGTCCAGTCGGGATATCCATCTTTCGCTTACCCGATTTAAATGCCGGCAACAAAATCGTATGTGAAGGGGTAATCCTATGATTATTCCCCACATTAAAAACCTTTATGCTACCATTAACATTTGAAAGAAAAATTTTCTTTCCATCAGACGAAAAAATTAATCCTGTAAAACTCAATTGTCCCTCTTTATCCGGTTCAAGAATACGAGAAGAAACGGCATCGGAAGCGGTATTTTCTTTCTCTGATGGCAATTGTACTTTTTGCAAAATTGTTCCATTATTTGGATTAATAACAACAAGTTCGTGGTTTTTACCGGAAGTAACAAGGATTTTACCATCAGGGCTTAAAGCCAATGCCTGTGGACGCAATCCGGGCAGTTCCACTTGCATTCCTGTCGGTGTCAAAATTTGATTCGCAGGCGTATAATAGCGATTATTACTAATTTTGCCGGTATGTAGTTGTGGAGATCGAATCTCATTATAATTCATTTCAGCGCCATTGCTACCACATACGGTCAAAAAGAAAGATAACCCGATAAAAAATTCTATTCCGAACAACTTACAGTCTTTCATAGGCATAAACTTTTCAAAATTCACCATAATGGTCAAGAAAAACAGGCTTATTTTTAACTCCGTAATATGATGATTTGGTTGGATCGCGACTCAATTATTTAAAACAATTTGGCTTTTCTACAATAATTAGAGATAGTATTATTAGTTGGTATGAAACATTCTGGAAAAGCACTGCAGGCTGGATTTAAGTTAATATTGCGGGGGCTGATACTCGTGGCAGGGATTTATGTTATTGGCATTGTAGCGAGGATGTTAAGCGATGCAATTGCCGCATTAGCCTATTTGCCATTGATATTATGGGTGCTTTTTTCCGGCGCGGTGCTTTTTTTCTTTCGCGACCCTGATGCGAATGTGCCAGATGAAAAAGATTGTGTTTTATCTCCAGCTCACGGACGGGTAGATTGTATAGAAGAATTTAATGAACCCGAGTTTATGGGCGGACATTGCAGAAGGATTTCTATGTTTCTATCTCCATTAAATGTTCACACTCAAAATGCCCCAGTATCAGGCAAAGTCGCTTATTTAAAACAGACACCGGGTAAATTTATTGCAGCGATGAAAATGGAAGCCGGGTTGCAAAATGAAAATGTATTGATTGGTTTGGATACGCAAGAAGTTCCTGGTGGAAAATTAGGCGTTCGTTTAATAGCAGGCTACCTTGCCCGTCGTTGTGTTCCATGGGTAAAGGTCGGCGATGAAGTGAACCGCGGCGAACGAATTAGTATGATTCAATTTGGTTCAAGATGCGACATATATATTCCATTGCAAATGAAAGTCGTGGTGAATTTAGGGGATAAGGTTAAGGGTGGAGAAACGATATTAGCGAGATTGTCTTAATTTTGACCTATTATTTATATGGAAAAGTCAGATATAACAAATTCAAATCAGCAAAAACCAGCAGCGCCAGAGTTAAAAATATATTTTTTACCCAATCTGATGACTGCAGGAAATCTAACCTGTGGATTTATAGCATTGATAAAGATTGTTGAGGCAAAGTCAAACAGCCCTACATTCAATCAAGATATAAAAATGTCTCTATTTTTTATCTTGTTAGCCTGTATATTTGACATACTTGATGGTCGGGTGGCGCGCTGGGGAGGACGGGAAAGCCCGTTCGGACGCGAATTTGATTCTCTTGCAGATTTGATATCTTTTGGCGTGGCACCAGCATTCCTTGTTCATCGCACTGTATTAAGAGATATGTTTATAGATTTTCCTGAAATCGGTTGGTTCATTGCATCGGTTTATTTAATTTGCGGCGCATTAAGATTAGCGAGGTTCAATTGTCTATCATCATCCGGTCTTTCAGGGTCAAAAGATTTTACGGGTTTTCCAATTCCTGCTGCCGCCGGGTTAGTGGCTTCGCTCACTTTGTTTTTAATGTGGTGGGAGGACAAAGGATTAGAACGAAACGATTGGCGTTATGTGCTTTTGCCGCTTTTGCTTTTCCTATCCATAATGATGGTCAGTGAAGTCAAGTATCCTTCCTTTAAGGCGATTGACCTGCGCGCGCAAAAAGGATTTTTAAAAATGGTGGTTGCTGGTCTGTTCATTGGGGCAATTTTAATATTTAGAAATAAAATCCTTCCGGTTGTCTTGCCTCTCATTCTCTTGACTTATCTTCTATATGGACTAATTAGAACTCGGATTTCAACCAAGATCATAAGACAAATTGAAGAAGAAGAGATTGATGAGGATGATAATCAATAGATAAAATGTTTGAGAATCATTCTTTAATTCTTGCATTGATAGTAGGCTTTACAAGTGGACTACTGCTTTCAATTCCTGTCGGTCCAATTAATCTAACTATAATTAATGAAGGCGCTAAACACGGACTTATGTGGGCTTGCGCTATCGGTGTCGGCGCCGTGGTTGCGGAAACAATTTATTGCGCAATCGCATTTACCGGCTTCGCATCATTTTTTAATGGCGGTTTTGTAAAAGCAGCAATGGAACTTTTTAGTTTCGTCTTTATGCTTTACCTCGGTATTAAATTCATTCTCTCTCGTTCCCCGGTAGATCCCGTGCGGTTTTCGCGGAATGAAAAAGGAATTGAAAACAAAATTGAACATAAAATTGAGGAAAAATTACACCCACATTCAGCGTTTATGATTGGACTTGTCCGGGTGCTGGGTAACCCCGGTGTGCTTGTCTTTTGGATAATTCTTGCAGCCAACTTTATCTCACGAGAGTGGGTGACACCTGATTTTAAAAGTAAAACATCTTGTATAATCGGTGTAATAATTGGAACGGGACTTTGGTATTTTTTCCTTGCCTGGATGAGCGCAAAAGGACATAAGAAGCTTAATGAAGCAACGCTTGTACGAATGGAACGTATATCAGGTATAATTTTGCTTATTCTCGCGTTAGGACACGGAATTCATATTAGTTACCAACTATACAAATCATAAACGTTATATCTCACTATGGCAAAAAAAATGGCGCGGTCAACCGCGCCATCGTTTTTTAAATATTACCGATTAATCAAATGCATGCCCTGCACAGCCTAAAACATCATGCACTTTGTGTTTAACCAATTCTTTAACCTTTTGACGGGCAGGACCAAGATATTTGCGTGGGTCGAACTCTTGCGGTTTCTCCGCAAACACTTTTCTGATTCCTGATGTAAGAGCAAGTCGTAAATCTGTATCAATATTGACTTTAACTACACCATTACGACGAGCCTCTGCAATGTCTTCTTCTGGCACACCAGCAGCATCAATAATTTTTCCGCCATATTTATTAATCTCGGCAACAATTTCAGATGGAACACTTGAAGCCCCGTGAAGAACAAGCGGATAATCACCAAGTCCGGCATCCATTAAAGCCTTTTTAATTGCGCGGAGTCTATCCAAATCAAGTTTTTGCGAGCCTTTGAACTTGTATGCACCGTGAGAATTGCCGATAGCCACCGCAAGTGAATCAACACCGGATTCTTTAACAAACCGCACTGCGTCATCAGGGTCTGTATAAACACCCTTTGCTGAATGTGCGCCGCCTGCTTCGCCCGCGTCAAATTGAGCGCCCACGAGTTTTCCGAGTTCGCCTTCAACAACGCAGTCGTGTTTATGTGCGTACTCAACTACCTTTCGGCAAATTTCGACATTCTTTTCAAATGGCTCATGGCTTGCGTCAATCATTACGCTGGTGAATCCTTCATCGATGCAATCTTTGCAAAGCTCAAAACTATCCCCGTGGTCAAGGTGGACGGCAATCGGTATGTTAGTTAAACTAACAGCAGCTTCAATAAGCTTCTTGAGATAAACAGGATTGGCATATTGCCGAGCACCCTTGGAGATTTGTAAAATTAAAGGAGATTTTTCTTCTTCACAAGCTTCAGCAATAGCCTGAACAAGCTCCATATTATTTACATTAAAAGCGCCAATAGCATATTTTCCTTTTAATGCCTTGGCAAACAGTTGTTTTGTTGTAGTTAATGGCATATTTCAATATCAG
The DNA here is from genome assembly GCA_029572555.1 of Verrucomicrobiota bacterium. Lineage (GTDB taxonomy): Bacteria > Verrucomicrobiota > Verrucomicrobiia > Limisphaerales > JAKPVM01 > JAKPVM01. The sequence continues at coordinate 13,601 of JAKPVM010000330.1, forward strand.
TTTTTATGTTTAACTTAATTAAACGACTAAATACTAATATAAATCTTTTTAAAGACAAAGAAAAATTTTTTAAAATTTATTAGCCGTTCTGTTGCCTCATAAGTATTGACGCCCGGGAGAGTTAAAAATTTGTTAAAAACATATTTGTTGCCTCAAAAATAATGACACCTAAGATTATAAGGAATGAATATAAGTCAAGATGTGAAAAAATTATTGATACAAAGATGCTCTGAGTTAAACCCGATAAAGTTCCGTAATGAGTTCGAGGTGAGTCTGATGCGAATACTCCAACTGATACTCCAACTGAATTGGAGTAAAATAATGAAAAACAAAAGTGTCATAAATTATGAGGCAACGAATATCTATTTTGGAAAAACCTTCGGTGTCATTTATTTTTAAGACAACAGGATAAAAAAACTGCCACGCACAATAATGTCGGGGCTACAAGTAGCATAGGCATTCCCGTCTGTGATTTTAATGTGGCGTCAACATCCGTGCTGACAACTTTAGTAAGCGGGAGCAAGGATACTCCCACCACATTTATAGAACTGAGCAATAATGCTCTTTACACTTTAGGTTGCATCAGCCTTTAATCTGGCTGATAGTTTATCTTATTGTGCCGATCGCCAAGACTGAGGAAAACAGTTCTTCATTTACCGGATTTTAAACTGTTAACACTGCCGTAAATTACTTTTTCTTTGGCATTGTTATCATTGGGAAGTTATCGGTTCTGAAAGGCGAGGCTGGTAAGCCTTCTTTGTTGTATAGATTTACTTCCGGGTAATCAGCCCAGCCGTATCTGACAGCAATGGGTTTCTTTATATCTGGATGCGAGACTATAACAAGTTCTGAATTCTTTCCTGCAATTTCGGCATTAGCCCAGACCCATTTTTTGTCTTCACCGCAAATTGCAAAGCCTTTCAATGGTCCGCCATCTTTTGCAACTAAACCGCTGCCGACGTGGTCAAAGTATAGAATAACTTTATCGCCTTGTATCTTCATCTTTTTATAGATTGGACCTGAATAGACTAATCCGCGTTCTTTATAAGCGATTCCGCGAGCAAGTAGGACGAGCCGTTGTCCTACGGGTTCTTTTTTCTTTGGATGTATATCGCGTTCCTCACCGCAATCTGTAATTACTGCAACACCAACATTGGGGAGTTGTTTTGCGGCAAGCATTTGAGCCTCGCGCAGTTCAGCCCAATCGCTTTCACCGGGTTGTTCAGGTTTTTGCCTGTTGCCGGGAATGAATGGTGCAAGCTGAACAGCGAGGAAACAAAATTCTTTTTGTCCCCATTTTTCTCGCCAATTTTTAATCATATCCTGGAATAGCGCCCTGTATTGGTAAGCCCTGCCTGCATTGGATTCGCCCTGATACCAGATAGCGCCTTTTACCGCGAATGGGACGATTGGCGCGATCATACCGTTGTAAAGTTCACAGGGTATCCACGGGGCGCGAGGCGCTTGTGTAGATGGTCTTTTGCCCTGGTTCTTTAATTCTTGAGCGGTTTTTCTATAGTCATCTAAGGCTTTTTTATATTTTTCAATTGCGTTCTTTGAAGGCTCAAGGATATCACGTTTATATTCGGGGTTGGATCCGAGGAAGTCTTTGCTCATCCAGACTTCGGCGGGCGAACCGCCCCAGGAGGTGTGAATTATTCCAACCGGAATGCCACGTGCTTTTTGTAAATCACGCGCAAAATAGTATGCGACTGCTGAAAACGAGCTAGCAGTTCGTGGATTGCACTCTACCCATTCTGATTTGACGTCATCAAGAGGTAGGTCTGATTTTGTCTTTGGAACAGTGTAAAGCCGAATCATTGGGTTGTCGGAATTCTGGATGTCGTTAGTTGCCTCATAAGAGCGGTTCAGCGGAAATTCCATATTTGATTGTCCGCTGGCAACCCATACCTCTCCAACGAGGACATTTGTGTATTTGATTCGGTTTTTGCCATCAACAATGAAAACCTGTGGTTCTGTTGTGGCTTTTAAGTTATCTAATTTAACCATCCATTTGCCATCTTTTGCGGTCGTGGTGATTCGTTGTCCTTGAAAAATTACAGTTACCTGCTCGTTTTTATCTGCCCATCCCCAGACAGGCACCTGCATATTTTGCTGAAGTACCATATTCTCTGAAAAAATTGACGGGAGACGGACATCGGCTTTTAAGTTTAATGAAACTGCAAAAACGAACCCAACAAATAATATTTTCATTTTCATATAGTATGTTGATTAAAATATCATTTTAAGAATTAGTCAATTAGAAACCGTCGGTTTTTGGTTTGCCAATTGATAAGAAAAAAATGCATAATAAGTTGTAAAAACAAAGACCTGTTATTTGCTCTCTTACAATAAAAGGTTATTTTATTTATGTGTGGTCTGATTTTTGTTAACTTTTTTTCCCTGATATTGTAATATATCGATAAATAAACCACAGAGGAATTATGGCTGAGAATAAACGACCGATGCCGCACAACAATAATGTGCTGGCTGTGATTATGGGAGGCGGACAGGGAACGCGTTTGTTTCCGCTCACAAGGGACAGGGCAAAACCCGCAGTGCCTCTTGTTGGGAAATATCGACTTGTTGATGTGCCTATTTCAAATTGTATAAATTCAGGCTTGAAACGGATTTACCTTTTAACACAATTCAACTCGGCTTCACTACATAGGCACATATCGCAAACTTATAAGTTCGACCAGTTTTCAGATGGATTTGTGGAGATACTTGCCGCTGAACAAACCCCCACTAATATGTCCTGGTATCAAGGAACAGCTGACGCTGTTAGAAAAAATCTGGTTCATTTCTTAAATAGCAATTTTGAATATCTATTAGTTTTAAGTGGTGATCAACTATACCGCATGAATTTCCGTCCAATGTTAATCCAGCATGCGAACAGTGATGCGGATATTACAATTGGAACTGTTACGGTAGAACGGAATGCGGCATCTTCGCTTGGGATAATGCAAATTGATGATACTCGTCGTATCATAAAGTTTGTTGAAAAACCAAACAATCCCGAACTATTTGCTTCACTTAAACTTGATAAAAAGGCTTATGGAAACCTTGGGGTACAGGGAGATACTGATTATCTTCTTGCTTCAATGGGGATTTATATTTTCAGCCGAGACGTAATTTTTAAATTACTGGAGAATACATACTCAGATTTTGGTAAGCACATTATTCCAGAGGCAATTCATACGCAAAAGGTTTATGCATACGTTTTTCAAGGATATTGGGAGGATATCGGAACAATAAAATCGTTTTTTGAAGCCAATCTTGATGCTGTGGCTGAATTGCCAAGATTTAATTATTTTGACACCGTATATCCCATTTATACAAGACCGCGATTTTTACCGCCATCTAAGGTGAACGGCGCTTCAATTGATCATGCGATAATCTCCGATGGTTGTATTGTGAACCACGCAAGCATTGATTATTCAGTAATAGGATTGCGTGGCTTTGTTGATTCTGGCAGCTATCTCCACAGGGTTGTTATGATGGGTAGCGATTATTATGAGTCCGCTGAATCAATCGTAAGAAACGCAGCCGCAGGACGCCCAAGAATCGGCATAGGTAAGAATACAAGGATTGAAAATGCTATTATTGATAAAAATGTAAGGATTGGCGACAACGTAGTTATTACACCAGCTGGGAAACCAGAAAATCTTGATGAACCAATGTATTATATACGCGACGGAATAGTTATTATTCCAAAAAACGGTGTAGTGCCGCACGGGACAATAATTTAGTAAAGTGTAACGAATTACTGTTAAATTAATAGTTCACAAGATTTTTAATTACGAATTGATTTCACAGCCATCTCATAACAAAAATAAAAAGTGCTGGATTTATTTTTATTTTAATCATTAGCACAAATATTGCATTAGCATACAATAAATATATATCCATAATTCTGACAATTAATATTGCGAAAAACATTTTGTCCGTAAAATATCAATCAGCCGAAGGCTGATATTATGAAACTCCATAAGGAGTGGCAGGATTATAGTATTGAAATTAACACAGAGGAAAACCCCGTTAGGGGTGTCAGAGCGATAATTGAGAATCTAATAATGGCTCTGTCACCGCTTTGGGCGGTTTATGATGTTTTTGTATTCCGTCTGCTATAATAATGTCACCTTTTACGAGGTTCTTTTGTGATGCCAGCATTCTTGCTGGCATTTTTTAACCATCGA
>JAKPVM010000332.1 GCA_029572555.1 Verrucomicrobiota bacterium
CAAGATCGTTGATGCCGGACCTGAACAATTGATCTTAACTTTTGATGACCTCATGCTGCGCACGCCTTTTGCGCAGCAAATGCAAGGGCTTTTGCAAATATTAGAGGATGAGTATCGGTCCGCCGTGGATGTAGAGTTTACTGCGGAGGTTGTTGAGAAAGGAAACCAACCGCAACTTTTATTTACCCTTATCCAATGCCGCCCCCTGACTTATTTTAAAGACGGCAAGCAAAACCAGATCACAGGCGGTATCGCAGAAGAGGACAAGATATTTTCATCCAGCATCCTGGTTGCGGGGGGAAGAATAGAAGATATTAACTACGTTGTTTATGTTTCGCCAGAGAAATATCATTCACTTAATACGCCATCCGACCGACACCAACTTGAACGCGCCATTGGGAAATTGAACGCGGCTTTAGACGGGGAGAGTTTTATTTGTGTTGGCCCAGGGAGATGGGGCACTTCTAACCCTGATTTAGGCGTCCATGTGGATTACGCCGATATTTATAATACCAAAGCCCTGGTTGAATTATCAGGCACGGACATCGGCATAGAACCTGAACCTTCGCTGGGGACCCATTTCTTTCAAGATTTATTGGAAGGTGAGATTTTTCCCCTCTCAACCCATATCGGCGAGGATATTTTCAACCACGATTTTTTTGTGAACACATCAAATCATGCAGGTGAATGGCTGCATAACGAAAACATTGAAAGCTTAAAGCTGATCCGGGTTGGCGATTTCAAGCCGAATTTCCACATTGAATTGATTATGGATGGGGATAGCGGCCAGGCTTTAGCATTTTTGGTGCCAAATAAGCAAGGTGTCAACGAATATAACCAATAGAACGCTATTAATTTGCCGCAAGGGGATTTACGCCATTGCCCTAAGCTGCAATTGCCCAATCAATATATTGCGTATTAATTGTTACACGTGAAACATATGCCAAAAAAAATCTTTTGGATGTTTCACGTGAAACATTTTAATTACTTGCTTGATTTTGATCATGGAAACAAATCTTTATAAAAAATTTACTCAAATTTTTCATGAGTTTTGGAGAGTTAAAATTAACAGGAACGATTCTACAGGTTCTATTTTTTATTATTTTCAGGCTCCATTTTTGGATTTGGTAGCGGTTCAATTTACTTTATCCCTTGACCCAATATGCTTATTGGTATAAAATGTCACTTCAAATTACAGTATGCCCTCGTAGCTTAATGGATAGAGCACCTGCTTGCGGAGCAGTAGGTTGCGTGTTCGAATCACGCCGAGGGCATTTCCTTTTTAAATCATAGGAGGTTGCTTAGTCCCCAGAAGGGGACTACGTCCGAATCACGCCGAGGGCATTTATCCTTTAATTCCAACCAGGTTGCTTAGTCCCCCATGAGGGGATGCCATTCGAATCACGCCGAGGGCATTTCCTTTTCCAGTAATCATAGGAGGTTGTTTAGTCCCCAGAAGGGGATGATATTCGAATCACGCCGAGGGTATTTCTTAATTTACTTAAGTGGTTTTTAAATAGTTTTTATTATTACTATTAGGCCAAGGTGTATCGGTTTTGACTCTCGTTTTACAGTGTGTTAGGATAAAGACAAGGATCTTTTGTTCATGCAAGGTAGATTTGGAGGCT
>JAKPVM010000020.1 GCA_029572555.1 Verrucomicrobiota bacterium
TTCTTTATTAAAATTTTTTCAACATCTGAAGGTTTATAACCCACTCTTATTGCCTTCGCTTAGCGAGGTTTAATATATTGCTCTACTAAATTAAGCGCATCTTTTTCGCTGATTCCATTTTGTGAAACTTCAAGAATTATCGAATAGTATTCAATAAGAGCTTGTTTATAATCCTCAAGAGCTTCTTTTATCGTGTCCCCCGTTCCATAAACATTAAAAATAAGATCATCCAAAATTACCAAGCCGCTATCATCATGTTCAATTCTTAAATTTAAAGGTTTTGCAAGTCTTAGTTTTTCATCAAGTGGGCCATAAAGATATAAGCCGAGATTTAGTCCATGTTTAATATCCGTTACTTCTCCCTTCGTAGGACGAAAAAACGGTTTGGATGTGATCGTAACCTTCTGTGTATCGAGATCGTAATAAGATGTAGCAACAGCGACCATAGTTATTTCACACTTTGATTAATTTCATCTTCAGAATCCAACAATTTATGAAGTAGATCATAAAATGCCTTGATTTGTTCATTCGACATGTAAACTTGCGCTACGCACTTCGCGGCAATCTTATCAATTTTAGACAAATCTAAATTGATCTTCTCTGCATCTCCAATAATTAATGGAGGCTGTATCTCGAAGAAAGACATCAAATAGTTAGATTCGGTCTTTTGAACCACAACATTACTTGCGTAGCGGGCAATCACGCCTTCTGGAATAACCCATTCGATTTGAATTTCCTTATGAGTTTCGTTATCCATCCTTGCCTCTCAATTTCAGCCAAAATAAAAATATCTGATCTATCAGTTGTTCTAACCGTTAATTCTGATTTTTGATTATGAGTGTATTATAAACCCAATCATAAAATTTTAATTTGCTAAACTTCTACATTTATTTTCTCTGTTCTCGCCGGTCTCCTGAGTGCGAAGCCTACCCATAGCATACCATAAAAGAACAAGCTCGCATGTAAAGTACCATTAAAAAACAGCTCGTAGATCGAATTCTAAACCTTGATGTTCGCTGAACTTAAATATGATCAAAAATGAGTATAATATTAATATGAACACCCTCTACTACGGTGATAACCTCGATATCCTGCGGCGCTACATCAAGGACGAAAGCGTGGATCTGATATACCTCGATCCGCCCTTCAATTCCAACGCCACCTATAACGTGCTCTTCGCGCAAAAAGACGGCAGCCAATCCAGCGCGCAAATCCAAGCCTTCGAAGACACTTGGCAGTGGGACGAAAATGCCGTGCGTACTTACGAAGAAGAAGTGGAAAAAGGCGGACCGGTAGCGGATGCTCTGCGCGCTTTTCACCTCATCCTGGGCGGCAGCAACATGATGGCATACCTGACTATGATGGCACCGCGCCTGATGGAGCTGCGGCGTGTGCTCAAACCCACCGGCAGCCTGTACTTGCACTGCGACCCAACCGCGAGCCAT
>JAKPVM010000054.1 GCA_029572555.1 Verrucomicrobiota bacterium
AAAAGAACCTCGTAAGAGGTGACATTATGATAGCAAAAGAAAATGTAAAAATATCATAAACCGCTGAAAGCGGTGACAGAGCCATTGAATTTTGATGGTTGGATTTTCAATGGTCGCTCTGTCACCCCTAACGGGGTTTTCCCCTGTGTTAATGTCTATACTATAATTCTGCCACTCTTTACGGAGTTTCAGAATGCCAGCCTTCGGCTGGTTGATATTTTATGGATAACCTGTTTTTGTTCCAATATCTATGCTAACAATTCAGAAAAATAAAATTGATTAAAATATTTATCTTGTAAAAATTAAGTTAAAGGTTATCTTTTTATACTTTTATGAAAGAGAACATACATCCTAAGTATGTTGATGCGGAAATAAGGTGTGCTTGTGGCAACGTGATTAAAACCCGTTCCACGAAGCCGACCATTATTGTTGGTATTTGCAATGTGTGTCATCCGTTTTATACTGGACAGCAGAAATTCGTAGATACCGCAGGACGCGTTGACAAGTTCCAGCAGCGATTGCTCAAAACACAGGCTGCTCAGGCGGCTATGGCATCAACGAAGAAAAAGAAACGTTAATTGCGGTTTCCATTTTCAGGGGTTTGCCTCGCAGATTAATATTTGTGTGGGGTAATTCTATTCTTTAATCCAATAGTAGTGAAAGCCTGTTGATTGATGGAACTTAATTTAGAGCCATACATAGAAAAGGCGAAAAAACGTTTTTCAGAGGTTGAGAACGCACTCGCAGACCCTTCGGTTTTTAGTAATCCGCAACGGATGCAAGAACTTTCCCGAGAATATGCCCGGTTGAAGGAACTTGTTGAACTGGATGCTAAATATTCAAAAACCTTAAAAGATATTGAGCAAAATAATGCCTTAATAAAATCTGAGCCAGCGGATTCTGAATTAAGCCAGATGGCAAAAGAAGAGGTTGAAAAATTAGGAGCAGAGGCAAAGAAACTTTACAATCAAGTCTTGATGAATCTTTTGCCCAAGGAACCTTCCGATGCGCGGAATACTATCATTGAAATTCGCGCTGGCGCAGGCGGTCAAGAATCCGCATTGTTTGCAGCTGATTTGTTCAGAATGTATAGCCGTTATGCGGAAGAACGGGAATGGAAGGTTGAGGTTTTGAGTTCAAACCCTTCTGATTTAGGTGGCTTTAAAGAAATAATTTTTAGCGTAATCGGAACAGATGTCTTCCGACGGCTTAAATACGAAAGCGGTGTGCATCGGGTACAGCGAGTCCCGGTGACCGAAGCCTCAGGTCGCATACATACCAGCACTTCAACAGTCGCCGTGTTGCCAGAGGCAGAAGAAGTTGATATCGAAATTAAACCGGAAGAACTCGAAATCTCCGTTTGTCGCGCTTCTGGTCCGGGTGGACAGGGTGTGAACACCACAGATTCAGCCGTTCAAATTTTGCATAAACCGACAGGGATGATTGTTCGTTGCGCCGATGAACGTTCACAACAAAAAAACAAGGCAAAAGCTTTGAAGGTTTTACGAACGCGGCTTTTGAACAAAAAGGTGGAAGAAGAGAACGCAAAGTATGCGGCGCAGCGCAGAGCGCAAGTCGGCACGGGTGAACGCAACGAGAGAATACGAACATATAACTTTCCTCAAAATCGGGTAACCGACCATCGGATTGAATTAACAATATATAATTTAGGCGCATTTATGGATGGCGACCTTGACCCGATAATTGAGCCATTGATACTCAAAGACATTCAAGAAAAACTGCTATCGTTGTAAAAACAACAAATAGGCGGATATAGAAATAAATCGAATATAAAAATCCGCATAAACAATGGGTTCAATTATTAAATTCTTGCATCAGACTATTGGTTTTCAATTGCATATCTATTTCGGAATTTTTGTAATGTTTAAATTTCTTTTGTTATTACGGCGATGCTCAAATTATGGAATAAATGTACGATGGCTTAAATATATCGTTAATGATTATTTCTTTAAAACAAAGATGGCATCAGAAAGCACAGCGTATTTCTTTCCATCCATCCAATCAAATTCTATTGTCAAGTTATTGACGCTTTTATTATTAAATTGATTTAGATAAGAGTTGATGGTGTCTCTTAATAAATCTATATTCCTTTTCATTTTCCAGCTCTCCTCGAGACTATTTTTATCAATCAAAACCAGGAATAGACGGTTTGCTGCATCAAAGCGCCGCTCCCCCTGTTCCTCATAAAGCCACTTTATTAATTTTTTCGGTTTTTTTATTGTTTTTTGAATTATAGAACATCTTGTTTTTTGGAATTCATTTAGAAACCTTTTTGCTTCCGATTTTTGACTTTCTTCAATTCTCGCTAATAGTTCCGCGAATAAAACCTTGTCTTTTTGGTTTCTGTTATAATTTATCCCCAATGTTTTCGCAAAACGTTTTAATACTTGTAGCTCCGTTGGTAGTCCATCTTCTTTTCTTGCCATTGCCATAAAACCGTCTGGGAAATATGTAACTTTTAGGTCAAATGGAATATTATCTATAAAAAAATCAACTTTCTTAATAAGACCAACTGTTGGAATAACTTTCTTATGATCCTTAAAGATATCCTCAATCAAAATTGATGTCCAATGGTTGTACCAGGATGACTGGACATAGCCGCGCATACTCGAGTGAATTTCGTTTTCTATCTTTTTATTAAGTAAATCAAAGCTGCTAATTTTTTTGATGTAATTATCTACAATTGCCCTTTCTAAATTGTTTTGATACAAACCGCCCCAATCAAAAACTTTCAATTTATAAAGTTCAGAAACAAGAGTATTCTCGTTTGCTTTACGTTTTGCCCTCTCCTCTATATATTCTTGAGCAATGAATCTATCAAGTAGTTCTTCTTTAGGCTTTGACTTATAAACATATTCTAAAAGTGCGGATCCTCTGATATTTGAGCAATCAATGTTTGCTAATCTACAAAATTCAACCAAAAGTTGTTTTCTTGAAATTGAACGAAGTTTAAGCCAATAGATACTTCCTTCTTTTTTTAAAAGAACATCGAATTTATTGCTTTCATAAAGTCGTTTGAACTGGCTGAATTCACTCATAACAATAAAATAAATATTCTTTCGTTCCTTTTTTTGAACCCTTACCGCCGTAGGGATTTTGATATTCGCGGTCGAACACTTTGACCTTTTTGTGTTGGCTTATTAAATCAATCATCATTTCTTTCTCGGGGTAACTCTCGCTGTTGTAAGAGACAAGCCAGTATCTGATATGCTCGCTGCGGAAAAATAGTTTTTTGAAAGAATCTATGATATCTTCCTTCCGAACAAATCCGCTTTCTTTTTTGGGGAAATATTGTTTTGTCCCATTGATAAATTCTTTGTCTTTCCAATACTCAGTAAACGTTTCTAAAAAATGATAAAACGCTTGATAATCGGGGTGACAGCCATAATAAGGCGGATCAAAATAGACTAATTCTATATTTTGCAATTTTGGTATCAGGCTAATTGCGTCTTCGCAATATGCCTCATTATCTTTACCATTATCAAAAACTGCATTGTTATATTCGGGGACAAGTTCAAGAAACAAATCCTTAAGAGGACGCACAATAGCAGGATTTCTCTTAATACGCATTGGATCTTTGCTATAACGTAATGCGCTCAAATGCGCAAAATGTCCAAGCAATACCTTTCTTGTTAATGCGCGGTTCATTATCGTAATTGCGAGAGATTTTTTATATTCATTATCAAGCAAGTTTACATTTGCGCGGAAATTATCAAGAAAATGTGATTGGTCACGCTCAAAAAAGATGTTTGTAAAGACATCTTCAATCAAAGAATCTGCATTTTTATTTTCTGAAAGTAGTAATTCAATGTCGTCATCGTTGAGTGTTATGTTTTTATTTTCAATAAGGGCTTTCCCTATATGAAAGTTGAATTTAAGGAAATCATTTACGATGATCTTCTTACCTTTGTCCTTGAAATAATATGCAACCACGGATGTCCCACTAAAGGCATCGAAAAAATTTTCAAAATCTTTTGGCGAATTATCAAAAATCCATTTAACTAAACGTTCTTTACTTCCCAAATATTGAGTCTTGGGCAATTTGTATGTCTTAACTAAATCTCCGAATAATGTTATTTGTGCTTGTTGTGATGATAGCATAATTATTTAATTACTTTGCCAATATCAACCTCTATCACTCTGGCAATTTTAGTCAAGGTTTCAAAATGCATATTTTAGTTAATCTTGTTTTTATTCTTTGTATTATAGTAAATCATAAAACAACAATACAGTCATCGTTTTATGACAATGCTTTTTTCTCTGTTTTTAAAAATTCTATTCGGCCAATATTTCATTAGAATTTGACTTTCTGACAGAGCGAGTATTGATATATTTACTAAATATACGCTAATTATGAATATCTGCCTGATAATTTTATGATATAACTTGTTTAATTGCACTAATCATCAAAACGCAGGGCACTTATTCCCCCCAGATTATTGGAACCTAATTTTTTCATTCCTGTAATAATTCCGTAATACAGGTGTGGTTTATTGCTTTGTGAAGATAAATGAGAAAGACGATGAAATGGATAAGATTATGAATAGAAATAATAAGACGAACGATTATCGGTGCAGTTGCAATAATTCCCCGCCGGTAAATCTACTTGAAATAATTGAAGATAGGGATTTAATTCATCTTGTAATTGAAGCAACGACGGAAGTTTCAGCAAAAGGACTTGTAAGACGAGTGAACAGCATCCCTGATTGGGTTCCGCATAATATGGTTCTTAGTTTGATGACTTATGCTTATGCAACCTGCAAGTACAGTTCGGAAGAGTTGGCTGAATCTGTAAGGAAAGACCCTGCGTTAAGATACCTCTCATCGGGAATTTTTCCTGATGTGTCAACTTTTATAAAATTCCGCAGGGCAAATGCTCATACGATAGTTTATGCGCTCAACAATGTTTTGGAAAATGTAAAAGGGCTTTGTTCAAATAAAGCGGCAAGCATTAAGACTAACTCCGGAATTAGTTTAACCGGCATCATTAAGAATAGAAATTGCGAATTAGCAATTGATGGAGAAAAGAGGTTGGGTCTTGCTGTGATGAATGATTGCCTTGAAAGAGATGTCTAAACGTGTGCGATAAAAATACAATTTTTATGCTGACTCAATTATTATATTTGCATATTGAATTGTATCGGCAGTCCGTATCAGACCGATTGCCTTTGGCACCCGTTTTTTAAATTCTAAATGTGGTTCAAACTCCGTTTTTATTCCTTCCAAAGCCTTCAAAAATTTCTTCTGCGTGAATTCCTCATTAAGATTCAAAAACTCTTCTGCCATAAATGCCTTGCCAATCACAACCATTGGTCTAATTGCCTCAATCACTTGTAAGACCGTCGGTATATTATCAACAAGCGTAATATCAATTGTCTCAACCTCTTTCCAGAACGGAAATCCGCGGTCCGAAATAACAATCGTATTTGTATGGCGAAACCTGCTCAACAGGTTGTTTATTTGCGGATTTAAAATGCCTGTCTTTAACATAACAGCACCAATTATTTTCCTGATGGCGCGGGAATAAATATCTTTTGTCCGACTTTAAGAGAGTTCGGATTTAATCCCGGATTTGCATCCTGAATTTGTTTTAATGTTACTTTTATGCCAGCATCATTATACGCCTTAACAATTTTGGATAATGTATCGCCTGATTGAATAACGTATTCGTAGCCTTTATCTGCTGCGGTAGAAGAGATGTTGTTTGATGGCGGCGTTGAATGGAAATTTTTCAATGATGCACCGAGTTTTGAAAGTTGTTCCAGAATTAATTTTTTATCGGCTTCGCGGCTCTTGTCCAATTCGACAAGTTTATCTGCAAGCAATGCAAGGTCGGTTTTTGTGGCTAATCCATTTGTGATGCGCAAGAGTTCATCATTGAGCTTTTGAACTGTCTCTTCGAGTTCAAGCACCCGTTTTCTCAAAGCCGCATGTCCTGCCTGTAATTCTTCAATAGCGGCATACATCCGTTTGTATCGTTCTTCTGAATCTTCTTTTGCCGCTATGGTTGCTGCTGTATCAGTCTGGCAAAATGCCGGAACAACTGCTGATAAAAGGCTAATTATAACTGACATTAAAATAATCCTTTTCATATAAAGAACATAAGGAGTTGTACTTCTTTATGCAAGAGTAATTGAGAATTTAGCGACTTATATTTTTACCCGTATCAACCGCAGCAGGAACAAGACCCTTTGCAGGAAGGCGAACAGGTCTTTCCGCCGCCAGCTGATCCTTTTGAACTGAATGTTGAAAATTTCTTCGTCAATCGCTTTGACCCGCAATGCGGACAAGTCGTCCCTTTCAAGTCCTTTGTGCGAACCAGAAGTTCACTATCTTTTTTACACTTTTCACAATAAAATTCGTAAATCGGCATAAACATAAATTAACAAATATTTTAAAAATCGCAAGGCTGATAATTGCGCTAAAAGAACAGATTAATATCTGGATTTTATCTGGATTTGTTAATTTTAAAATATTTTCTTGGCAAATGTCTGCTATGTTATTAAATTTAAAATGTTCTTTGACAGGAGATCGGGCAATGCCCGGTTCAACATAATTGAATGACAGGGAACCCCGTGAAAATCGGGGACGGTTGCGCCACTGTAAGCGGCTACAAGCCCTATCAAGTCACTGTGCAATAAAATGTATGGGAAGGCTGGGCAAGGTTCAAAGCCAAAGTCAGGATACCGGTTCAGTTATGCTCGTCGGGTTCCGAGTTTTCGGAACAACTTCTCCGTCATAGAGAAGGATGGGGACCTGTCCGCTGATTGGTTTTCAGCGGCATAGTTGGATGCCTTTATTCAACCGTATTGACGGAGGATAAAGGTTTCTTTATTCCTCCGCTGGTCTCAAAACATCAAATTAAACGGAATAGTTCATTGCTATTGCATTGAAACAAAATAAAAACTTATGCTGAAAACCTGTTTGCTAATTGTCGGTTCGGTGATGGCTTCTATTGAAGTTAGTCTTGCTGCTGGATTTGTTGAAACCTTTGATACAAACCCTGCTCAAAATAGATGGCAATCATTCGGAAATTCAAACTTATTTGTCTGGAATAGTTCGGAAAAATATCTCAATGTAACGTGGGATTCGTCTAATTCAAACAGTTATTTTTATAAACCGCTTGGGACAATGTTGACCCGTCAACATAGATTCGGATTTTCTTTTGACCTTTACCTGACTAATATTGCTGCTGGAACAACACCCGATAAGCCCTACGCCTTTGAATTCGCCATTGGCTTAATTAATTTCACAAATGCCACTTCCTCAAATTTCATTAGAGGCACAGGATCTAATTCTCCAAATATTGTTGAATTTGATTACTTTCCCGACGCTGGTTTTGGCGCAACAATTTCGCCAACAATAATTTCCGCAAGCAACGAATGGGCTACAAGTTTCAACTTCCCGCTTGAACTTAATCCAAATGTCCTATTCAGAGTCAACATAGATTTTGACCCTGATATTGGAAAATTAAGCACAACAATAACCAGCAATGGCGCTCCATTTGCCTCAATTGATGATGTGGTGTTAGGGACAGATTTTTCGGACTTCTTTGTTGATACCCTCGCAATATGCAGTTATACCGACGCAGGTCAGGACCCAATGTGGTCCGGGTCAATAACTGCAAAAGGTTTTGTGGATAATATTTCTTTTTACTATACGCCGTCTGTTACTCCTCAATTGTCGATTAGCAAAGGCTCAAATAATAAGTGGGAGATAACCTTTGAATCCCAATCCTCGTGGAAATATAGCCTTGAACGTTCAGACGATTTAATAAATTGGAGCGTTGTTATACCGTCAACACCCGGCAACGATGGGACAATGACATTTTATAGCCAGGTTGATGAAAGCGAACATACCTACTTTAGAGTAAAGGCTGAAAAGCCATAATTGTTATGGGCGAGCGCTGCAAAAGTATTCGTTGCAAAGGTAAAAGACTTTATGGATTTACCCTCATAGAATTGCTCGTATCCATTGCAATAATAGCAATACTTTTTGCGCTAATATCCGCAGCGGTAAGCAGGGCAAAGGTTGCTGCTGTAAATGTGAAATGTATTTCAAACTTGCGCCAACTTGGTCTGGCAGGACAGATGTACTGGGAAGATAATGACAATCAGTTTTTCAGATACGGACCAGTGGCAAAAGGAAACGGCAAGATTTATTGGTTCGGATGGTTGAGCGATGGCGCAGAAACTCAACGGCAATTTGACGCAACGGAAGGCGCTCTTTATCCATATTTAATGGGACGCGGCGTTGAGTTGTGTCCCTGTTTGAACTATTCAATGAAAAAGTTCAAATTAAAGGCTAACGGCGCCGCTTATGGGTATGGATATAACCTATGTTTATCTGCGCCGATAAATTCTGAAAGGATACCCCTGACGAGGGTTCGGTTTCCGTCAACGACCTGTTTTCTTGCAGACGCAGCGCAGGTGAACACATTTCAAAGACCGGCTTCTCCAAAAAATCCTATGCTTGAAGAGTTTTATTATGTTAGCACAAATAAATCCGAAGCAACAGCACATTTCAGACATAACGGAAAGGCGAATGTTGTGTTTTGCGATGGGCATATCGGTTCGGAACTCCCTCTGATTGACTCTATTGATGTAAGAATTCAAGGTGAAACATTGGGCAGGCTTAGAACGGAAATCCTCGCAATACCGCGTTAATATTAAAATAAGAAACTGCGCAACGGTAGCGGGAACATCCCTGCTCCCGATAGCATTAAGACCGTCGGCAAGGATGTCGACGCCATATTAGCGTAGCATAGACATTCTTGTCTGTGTCTGGAATGGAACGTAGATTGCGCAGATTAAACAGATTTACGCAGATGATAAGGAAAAGAAATTTAACAAGGATATACAGGATTTACAGGATTTAGCAGGGAGTAAATAGCAAGCAGTAGATAGTGGTTTGTAAAATAACAAAATAAACACATTCTACAACCCGCAAAAGCGGGTGACATTATGATAGCAAACGGAATAAAAACATCATAAACCGCTGAAAGCGGTGACAGAGCCATTGAATTTTGATGATTAGATTTTCAATTATCGCTCTGTCACCCCTAACGGGGTTTTTCCGTGCGTTAATTTCTTTGCTATAATCCTTTCACTCCTTGCGGAGTTTCAAAATGCCAGCTTGTTGATGTTATGAATGAATTTTTTTAGGTTTGTAAAATGAAAAGAACACAATTCAAAACCTGCGAAAGCAGTAGATTATAGCAAAGGAAATACAAAACCTCATAAACCGCTGAAAGCGGTGACAGAGCCATTGAATTTTGATGATTAGATTTTCAATTATCGCTCTGTCACCCCTAACGGGGTTTTTCATTTATTAATT
>JAKPVM010000056.1 GCA_029572555.1 Verrucomicrobiota bacterium
TGGTTGTCCATTTATAAGGAGGTCGCCAGCGTCAATGCCAACCACAGCTTCATTGAATGTGATTTCAACTTGTGAAAGCCCTCTAATCTCAATGCCCGGTTGAGGTGTTATAGATGTTATTAAGGGAGGAATATTATCAATTAAGGTATATGCCCAAGTTACATTTGTTTCATCAAATCTATTACCGGATAGGTCGTGGATATTGTGTCCGGGATCAAATGTAATAACGACGGGACCCGGTGGCGGCTGGTCAAATGAAAAGGTCCAAGTTTGGTTTTGACCAGTTACAGAAAAGCCGGGATTG
The DNA here is from genome assembly GCA_029572555.1 of Verrucomicrobiota bacterium. GTDB lineage: Bacteria > Verrucomicrobiota > Verrucomicrobiia > Limisphaerales > JAKPVM01 > JAKPVM01. The sequence goes on from JAKPVM010000056.1 coordinate 305, forward strand.
CCATTAATTAACAAGTCGTCCCAGGCAATTCCCGTGACTGGCTCGGAAAAAACAACCGTTATATTTGTCAGTGCATTTACTACCGAATTTTGTGCAGGAATTGTACTCTGAACAACAGGCGGCGTTGTATCAGCAGACTTTAAAGTTGTTTGGTTTGCTATTGTAATAAATAGACATAACAAATATAAAAACACATTTCGCATAACTAAGCTATTTCTTGTTGTCTTTTTTATGTTGAATTCTCAGATTGTCAAGACAATTAGTATAATTTTGTTTTTAATCTGAAACTAATTTTGTTAAATATATAATACCGTGGGAATCAGTTTAAAACAATATGAAGCCTTGTGTCGGAAAAGAGTTAAAGAACCGATATTTGATGGTTCAAAGCCGAATAAGTACCCACTTGTTATAATCGGCATTGACCCCTCATTAAGAGGGACCGGCTACGGCGTCATAAAGATAAGCCGAGGCGATATTTCCGCTTTGGGTTATGGCACAATCCGATGTCCAAAAGATTGGGAACGTTCAAGATGCCTGGTCAAAATTGCTGCCACGATAAGAACCGTTTTAAAGAAAAATAAACCCGATTTATGTGTAATTGAAGGCTTGTTTTATGCGCAAAATGTTAAGACTGCCCTTCTAATGGGCGAGGCTCGGGGCGTAAGTTTGCTCACAGTCGCAGAAACCGGGATTGACATATATGAAATTGCGCCAAGAAAAGTTAAAAAGGCAATCACCGGCTACGGCGCGGCTCAAAAAAAATCGGTCGCTTTAATGGTTCAAAGAATGCTGAACTTAAAAAAATTACCAGAGCCAGACGCTTCAGATGCGCTTGCGCTTGCTTTAACTTATGCGCAGGAATGGTCTGGCTATTACATAAAACCATTGCAAAAAATCTAAATTATAGAAAATTAATGTTATGATGGAAAAAATATTATTCTGGGCAGTAGTGGTCTGGATGATTGGACTTTTAGTTCTCGGCGTAATTGCTGTTCGAGACATCTGGAAAGATACCCTTGCTGATGAAAAAAATACAGCGGAAGAACTAAAAAGCGATGGAGAAAAAAATCTTGCAACAAGCGAAAATGTTCAAAATACAACAGACCAAAAGCCACAGGCTTGATTTATGATTTCTTTTTTGCGTGGCAAACTTGTTGAGGCTATTCCTACGCAGGTTGTTGTTGAGGTTGGCGGGGTTGGATACGAAGTGTTTATCCCGCTTTCCTCTTATGATAAATTACCCGAGCCGGGACAGGATGTATTGTTATTGACACACCTGCATATAAGGGAAGACGCCCAGATTCTTTACGGCTTCGTCACAAACGAAGAACGTGATTTATTCTGTTTATTAATTAACACCGTGAATGGCATTGGACCAAAAATTGCCTTAAATATATTGAGCGGCATGAATCCAACAGCTTTTTGTGGCGCTGTTGCAACCGGGGATGTAAAGGCATTGTCAAGGATTTCCGGCGTTGGCAAAAGGACGGCAGAGAGAATTGTTGTTGAACTTAAAGATAAGATTAGTTCAATAAGCGGCGCAGAAGCCGCAAGTGCGCAAAGAACTATGAGTCCAGAGGAGCAAAAAATTAATGATGCAATACTTGCCTTGTTGGCGCTTGAATTCAACAGAGATGAGGCGCAAAAGGCAGTTCGCGAGGCATTCAATCGTCTTGGTCCTTCTGCAACCATCGAGGAACTTGTGCGAGCAAGTTTGAAAAATTCACGCTGATGACTGATATAAAAGATAGACAGGGAAAAAGAAAACGCACCAGTGGAGTGGTTATTCCACACAAGCCACGTTGGAATACGAGAATGGCTGGCTTTTTTGTCTATCTTTTCGTAAAAGCAGTCGCCTTCACAATCAGATTCAAACTCCATGATTATTCAGAAATCGGTTATAATGTTAGGGGAAGACAATTTATCTTTTGCATCTGGCATAATAGATTAGCCCTTTCGCTTATAATATTCGAAAAATTTATAAAAAAGATTTCGCCCGATAGCCAACTTGCAGCAATGGTTAGCGCAAGCAGAGATGGCGCATTTTTGACGCATATACTCAGATTATTTGGTGTGGAACCGGTGAGGGGTTCTTCAAGTAGACGCGGACCGCAAGCGTTATGGGAAATGGTTTTAAAGGCGCGTAGCGGGTTCGACCTTGCAATTACACCAGACGGACCTCGCGGACCTCGTTATGAGGTGCAGTATGGCACAATAGATTTATCAAAAATCACAGGTCTGCCAATTGTTCCTGTGGGCTATTCGGTGAACTGGAAGATAAGATTTAAAAGCTGGGACGGTTTTATCCTTCCACTCCCATTTTCAAGGTGCGATGTGTTCATTGGAAAGCCAATTTATGTTCCAACCGATTCTACCGAAGGAGAGAGAGAAGCCTTCCGAAAACATCTTGAAGATTCACTTAAAAAAATAACAATAGATTAAAGACGCTTTTAGGCTCTATTTTGTTTTATTGGTTATTGCATACAAACATTGTGGCGTCGAAATGTATAAGACACCATTAGCAATGACCGCCGTTGAATAAATAGGACCGCCTAAATTAGTTTCAAATATTGGCTTATCTGCTTTGAAATCCTTTTGCGCAGGAAGTATTGCAAAATCGCCATCTTCATCTCCAACATAAACCTTTTTATCCACAACCAATGTTGAACCCCATACGCGGCTCTTCATATCACAAGTCCAGTAATGTTTGCCCGAATTTGCGTCCAGACAATAAACAAAACCGGAGTAATCCGCAACAAAAAGTAGCCCTGATTCAGGGTCAATTGAAACAGTAGAAAGACTCCGTTTTATTCCTCTAAAATCCCAGATTAATCCATTCGTGGTAACATCGCCAACTTTTGTCGCATCAAAGCACAAAAGCCTGCCAATACCCTCGCCGTGTTCAGGGTCTTGACCAATCGTAACATAAACCCTGTTCTTAAAAAACACTGGCGTTCCAACAACTTCGCAAGCCCCCTCTGGGTCGGGATATTTTATCGGTTTACCATTTTTGAACTTATACTCCGGCGGATTACAATCAGCCTTCCAGACCACCTGTAAGGTTTTGTTAACTGGTTTAGTGTCAAGCGCATAGACCCAACCATCGCCGCCGCCAAAAAATATTAAGTCTCTACCATTGACCTTTCCCGATGAAATTGAGCTCCATTGCCCGTGAAATATATTAAACCCATTGCCTGTATTATCCCCTGCAAGAAATTTCCCTGTCTTTCTATCAAGCGCAATTACGCTTGGCGCATACGGAAAAGGCACATAATTGTGATTTATATCTGCGCCGTTTGATGTTGTAGTATAAACAATATCTCCAATGACAAGTGGCGAGCCATTTGCGGCGTTATGCGGCAATGTCCCGAGTTCATCAAGCATATTAAACACCCAGATTATATCGGCGTCTTTAGGTCCCGGTTCAGCAGGCGGTAATTTTGTATCTTGAACCACATAACGGGCTTCATCAAGGAACGGCGGAGAATTTCCGTTTTTCATCCCTTCAATATCAAGGCATACAACTTCCGAACGCGTTGAAACAATATAAACGCAATTATCATCAATGGTTGGCGAACAAACCAGACCAAGATTATCCCA
>JAKPVM010000078.1 GCA_029572555.1 Verrucomicrobiota bacterium
AACTGTCCTGGTAAGCGCGCTCGTTCAATAGCTCGGTGCTGTAACTCTGCCCACCGAACCCCACCCGGTCGCCACCGTCATCACGCCTAACGCGGATACTGCGTCGCGCTTGTTCTTTGCCGGTATTAAAAGGCGGGTCGATATAAATCAAATCCACACTTTCTGAAGGCAGGGTTTTTAGGATACTTAAATTCTCGCCAAGATAGATTTGCTTTTGCATTTTTCTATTTTAGCATGCTTATGCGTAAATTCAGCTATTAAAAACAATTCACAAGTCTGGTAAAAAAACGCTTATGGGAGAGACAAGTGAACACACACTATCATCCCCTTGCATCTTTTAATTTAGCCAATCTGCTAAGTTGATTATTTTTACGCCGTCAATCTGATATGTTTCATGTCGCGTTCTTGCAATAATTATTTTGGGATAAGCATCATTAATCGCTAATAACGGCGCAAGTTCGCGATTAATTGTCTCTTGTCTGCTTACATCATCGCTGACTTGAATATAATACTTCTCACTTTGCTTCGTAGCAACAAAGTCCACTTCTTTATCCTGTATTTTACCAACATAAACCTCATATCCACGTCTAAGCAGTTCAATATAAACCATATTTTCGTAAACACGTCCATAATCCATGTTTCTGGTTCCCAATGTAGCAAACCTAAAACCATGATCAGCGAGATAATATTTTTCTGTAGATTTCAAGTATGCCTTACCTCGCAAATCAAAACGTCGGGCTTCATAAAACACAAAAGCGTTACAAAGATATTTAATATAGTCCCTGACTGTAACGCGACTGCTTTCAGTTTTGCTTTCAAAAAGCTGGTTTGTCAGACTATTAGCAGAACATAAATTACCAATATTATCCATCATAAAATAAGCTAGTTTTTCCAAAACATCAATATTTCGTACCGCATACTTTTGAACCAGGTCTCTTAAAATGATAGTTTGGAAAATATCTCTAATATATTGATACTTTTGATTTCTGTTTTGGTAAGGATAAGAGCCAGGCATTCCACCTTCTAACATATAACGATCAAGCGCGTCTTCAGGATTTTCGAGAGCGAAATAGCGAATGAACTCGTTGAATGAAAAAGGAAAAACTTCAACGTTAATAGTTCTGCCTGTGAATAATGTAAGCAAGTCACTGCTCAGCAAAAAAGCATTGGACCCAGTAATATATATATCAAACAAACCACCACTGTGGATACTGTTGATGGCAAGTTCAAACGACTCACACAATTGGACTTCATCAATGACGAGATAATTATTCCTGTCTGATTGATATCGTTTCATAACATAATCATTCAAAGTACGATATGCCTTTAACGATTCAAATTGAAGGTCCTGCAAATTAATAAACACGATATTCGAAAGGGGATCATATTCCTTTAGCCACTTTATGAAATCAGCCATTAACCATGATTTTCCACACCGACGAATACCCGTAATAACCTTAATATCAGGTGTCTTCACCAGGCTCTTGAGTTGACCTAAATATTCTTCGCGAACTATCCTTACCATAATTCTCCCAATTTCTCTCAGCGTATATATTTATTTTATCATTCGCTGTGAATATATTATTGTCATTATACTATCATTTTTCAGATTCACAATCTTTTTCGTCAGCATACTGTCGATATTTTGTTATTTTACGATCGTCGTCAGTATAGTGTCAGTTTTTCTTTATGCCACCTAGTTCAACACAAACACATGTAAAAAAGTGCAAAGCCACAAGACCCTGCACTCCTTAGACTGACAATCGCTACTATATATTAACTATCAAGCTGACTGGTACAATGTGGGCAGCGAACAGCTTCAAGCGGAATATCCGTCGCGCAGAAGGGGCACACTTTGGTCGTTGCTTCTTCTTTTTTCTTTTCGAGTTTCAACTTTTCCTCAGCCTTTTCGCGAGCCTTATTTATCGCGCGCAACAATACAAATATAACAAACGCGATAATCAAAAAGCTTACAATCGCCATAATGAATTTACCATACGCAATCACCACAGCTCCATTCGCTTGCGCATCAGCCAAAGAGGCAAATTCCATGTCCCGATGCGTCAGTTGTATATACAAATTGCTGAAATCAACCTTACCCAACAGCAAACCAATGGGTGGCATGATGATATCCTGCACCAAACTGTTAACAATCGCACCAAACGCGCCACCGATGACAACACCAATAGCCAGGTTTAAAGCATTGCCTTGTACGATAAAATCTCTAAAATCTTCAAAAAACTTTTTCATAGTTCCTCCAATTATTCATAATTATAATCCCGTGCCACAATAAACATTGATTTTGTACACCTGCATTAATATCAATTATTTTCCGCACACTTTGGCGCGATAATTCTGACATCTTCAGCTTCAAGAAGCTTGTCATAAAGCGACTGGTCAGGCATCACCTTCGGCGAGAACACTGTATGACGACTTGCATCGATGAATATTAAATCGACCGCTTCCCGACATAATCTGGACTGAACATCCGCGCGGTTTAAATCAACAGGTTCTATCGCAAACACAACATCAAAACCACCCATCTCCGCCAGCCAGCCACCTGCATCAGCATATTCCACATAATCAAGCAGCGGAATCCCTGCCAACAAAAGTTTCATATTTTGCCCTTGATATGTGTCTAACGCCCAATCAATCACTTCTTTTTGTTGTGCGCCAACCATTATATAAGCATTTGCTGGAGTCCATTTCCGTTTAACCGGGATTGCTATCAACAATAATGACACAATCATTAAAACAATCAAATCAGCCAAATAACGTTTTTTAAGCACCGTAGCCCCAAACCAATCGGAATGTAGTTTGCGAATTTCATCAAACAAGCAAGCAAGAAACAGCCCAGCAAGAATAAAGCTCACAATCCGAAAATAGGGCATATCTACCAACGTCCCAAATTGAGGCATGACCTTAGCCAATGATATTTCAACACACAGGCGCACAGCCAAATACACGAACAGGCTTAGTGCCAGCTTGTTTGCTGACTTTTGTCTTATTCTCACCGCCATCACGCCAATCACCAAAACTATAAGCACAAGCCAAAAAATGACTTGTCCACCCGTAATGTTGAAACGCGCGCGGTCATTCAGCAGAAAATAACCCGCGCCGGCCACAAGGGGCACCAGCACCCAAACCGGTACACGTTGCTTGAAAAAGCCATAATATAAATACCCTGCCAAGCCCATGACTGTCAAAACCACGAGCGAACGCCAGTGCGCCAAGCCGAGCAGGATTGATATCAGCGTTAATGCAAAAATTTTTGGGGTCAAGCTGCGTTTATTCTCATTTTTAGCCATATCCAAAATCAAGTTTACTGGTAGAGACAACAATACAACACTCAATAGCGCGGGGTATTTCCCCCAGTTTTGCGCGAAGTCCGGAAATAGCATCGCCAGGGCAATCCCGAAAACCGCC
>JAKPVM010000084.1 GCA_029572555.1 Verrucomicrobiota bacterium
TTCTTGTCAAACCGCCACGACCAATTACAATTCACGATTTGTTAACTCACACATTAGGGCTTGGAGATTTGCCCGCGCCACGCCCTCATTGCACACTTGCTGAATTTGTAATGGCATACTCGCAACAACCGCTTCGGTTTCCTCCCGGCTCAAAGTGGGAATATTCAAATGCAGGTATAAATACTGTTGGCAGGATTGTTCAAGTTGTTTCTGGCATACCTTACGCCGATTTTGTTGAAAAACGAATCTTCAAACCGCTTGGAATGAAAAACACAACTTTCTGGCCTACTAAATCACAAATTGCGCGAATCGCAAAGTCTTACGAACCAGACACAACAAAAGGCGGATTAAAAGAGACTTCGGTTTATTTTATTCAGGGAGATTTGACTGATAGAAAACGAACGCCATTCCCCGCAGGCGGTCTTTATTCAACTGCGGAAGACGTCTGCAAGTTTTATCAAATGGCGCTAAACAAAGGCGTATATAATGGCAAACGATTATTGTCAGAGGCTGCGATTAATCAAATGACCACAACGCAAACGGGTGAAATTAAGACCGGATTTACTGAGGGGATGAGTTATGGGTTGGGATTTGCTGTTGTGAAAGAACCGCAAGGCGTAACCGGTATGTTGTCAAAAGGGACATTCGGACATGGCGGGGCTTATGGCACACAGAGTTGGGCTGACCCACAAAAGGGAGTGATTTACATCCTGATGATTCAAAGGGCAAAATTACCAAATGCCGATGCCTCTGACATCCGTCGCGTTTTTCAACAAACCGCAGCAAACGCAATCGAATAAGTTTTTTTAAACCCTAGTAAATTTGCATCGATTTTAAGATACCCGTAAAGTTATAATAGTCGGAAATGATATCTAACCTCAATCATTAGCAAACCGATAACAATCGGATTTGTGGGCGCATATTTGTTGGAGTTACAAAATGATATAAACACATTTCATAACCTGCGAAAGCAGGTGGCATTATTATAGCAAACGGAATACAAAAACATCATAAACCGCCCAAAGCGGTGACAGAGCCATTATTAGATTTCTAAATTATCGCTCTGACACCCCTAACGGCGTTTTTCTCTGTGTTAATGTCTATTGCTATAATCCTGTCACTCCTTCGGAGTTTTAAAATGCCAGCCTTCGGCTGGTTGATGTTATGAATGAATTTTTTTAGGTTTGTAAAAATGATATAAACAGATTTCAAAACCCGCCAAAGCAGGTGGCATTATTATAGCAAACAGAATAAATAAAATCATAAACCGCCCAAAGCGGTGACAGAGCCATTATTAGATTTCTAAATTATCGCTCTGACACCCCTAACGGGGTTTTTCTCTGTGT
>JAKPVM010000093.1 GCA_029572555.1 Verrucomicrobiota bacterium
GTGTTGATAAAGGCCGTGGTTGAGATTTTTTGTTTTTCATCCCCAAAAAGTAAAATTTCTTCATATAAACTAATATTACTAATTTCACTTTTTACTTTGATTCGTCCAGAAAAATCACTAGCGAATAGCGCTTGGGCAATTTTTACTCCATGTTCAGGATTAACCACATTTAAACCCTCCACTCTTTCTAATCGGCGCCGCAACCCAGCTTGATTGGCAGTCTGAATATACAAACCAGGTGCCGCGTTCAACTCGACCACCATGGGGCCTTTAATTTTATGTAAGAAAATGTCGATTCCAGAGTAAGTTAAATCGGCTATCTCACTAGCTCGAACCGCTGTCAAAAGCACTTTTTGCCAGTTAGGAATGACAATGCCATTTAATTTTTTCTTAGTTCCTGGTAAATAATGAATTTTCTGCTTTTTATGAGCAATAGCATGAGTAGTGATGCCCGTAGCAATATCGATCCCGACAGCAATTGCTCCCTGACTGACATTCGCTCTACCGCCAGATTCTTCGGTGGGGAGACGTAACTCGGCCATGACTGGTACCCGATTAAAAACAATGACTCTGACATCTGGCGTCCCTTTGTAAGAATATTTAAGTAGTTTGGGGTGAATAGGAATGCGTTCTTCAATAATGACATTATGGTTCGAGCCATGAATACTATATTGACCTGCCAGAATGTCTCGGCAATGCAGTTTAATATCGTCAACACTCCATTTTTCTCCCAGTACATCAAGCCAATGTTCATCATTAATTTTGTTTCTAAAGGCAATGACACCAGTGCCCGCGTGTCCGTTGGTTGGTTTGATAACAAAATTTCCCTCAAGTTTTTGCCACGCAAAATCGTTGACATCTTCATCAGTGCCCAAAATACCGTAGATTTCGGCGCAGGGAATATTATTTTCATTTAATAAAATTTTCGTAGCATACTTGGAATGGGCAATCGCCTTGGCTTTGCGCGAATTCCGACTAACATAGAGACTATTGCGCGCATTGATGCCGAGGATATCCTTAGGATTGGCTTTGTTAGGCATAAACGGCCTTTATTCTTCTAGTCCTGGAGAATTATCATTGATAATTTTTTTATATTTCGCTGATTTACTTTTATTTCTTAGCAAATCCTTGAAGCGGAAATATTCAAGAATGCGCAAACCAGTGTAGTGAGCAATGGCAAAATTAATCACCACTACCAAAAGAATGGTTAATTCAGGCTTTAAGATGACAAACCTTTGAATCGCTTCATTATCAATCAGCAGTGTTCCCACCACTGCC
>JAKPVM010000094.1 GCA_029572555.1 Verrucomicrobiota bacterium
TTGTGCCTGTTGAACCATCAGCCGCAAAGGTCAAATTAAGCCCTTATTTAAGGCCGCTTAAATAAGGGCTTAATTTGACCTTTGCGGCTGATGGTTCAACAGGCACAACGCCAAGCACGATTCGGTTTAAATAATAAGACGGCGCCGAAGACCACGCATGACAGTGGCTTCGCGTTGGAAATCCCCCTGAGCCAGTTGTCCCGGTTGGAAAACTTTCCCAGACTGTTGTTGCGCCGGCTTCAAGCATAGGTAGATAATTTTTGTAAATTTCTTCAACTATTCGTTCTTGCATACCGAGTTTCTCATAAGTCTCATAAAGATAAAGCATTGCAAATGGTGAACCAACTTTTACCATTTTTTCTGGTGGGGTTGTGATGTTGCGGATTAAATTTTCCCTGTAGTCAGTTGGCGCAATATCATAAAGCAAGGCAAGAAAACTTGTATGCTGGCTTATGGAAGGGCTTAAAGAACCGTCATCTCTCACGCTGTCAACATAAGCCCCGCGCGTATTATCGTAAAGTTTGTTTACCCCGTTCACTAACCGCTGACGCATCTCTTTAAGCCATTGGGTATGAGTTTTGTCATTAATTGCGTCGCCAATTTTTATGGCTGAATCAATTGCCCCAATCATCAACATTGAATTATGCGTAACAACTTTTTGATTTGAATCAATTGCTGTCCAATCAAAGAAATTCCAGAACGGTCCGCTAAATAGATTGTCCTTATTTATATACTTTTCCGCGCCCTTTAAATTTTGAATTACATAAGGATATGCCTTTTTAAGGAACTCTTTATCATTGGTATAATTGTAATAATCATAGACTGAAATCCCCCACAGGAAACTCCATGCCGGTATTAATACATCCCAGCATGATGGTGTCTGACAACCCGCAAATGGCAACCGTTCTAATGATTGCGCCGTCAAATTAATGCAACGTTTTGCAATGTCCTGACTATCAAATACTGAATACGCAAACAGCGATTCGTTTCGGGCATCGCCGACCCAATGCGTTTGTTCATAAAGCGGACAATCCGTAAAAGTATCTTCCATACAGAGTTTCAATGTGCGGGTTGAAATCGTCCAGATATTATCAAGCCGCGCATCGCTGCAATTGAATGAACCAATGTAGTGCACGGGATAGGTTGATTCTATCAATTGAAAATTCCGAATTTTCACCGGTGAAGTCAGGTTACGGAATGTCAGGAAGATGTATCTACCTGAACGTCGTTTAAACGAAGTGAACCTGTTCACGCCATCGCGCGTAATATACCGCAAGGTATTGCGATTAGCCCAGGTGTTCTGGATTCTCCCATCCGGCGCAATATATTCAACGCCGCATATATCAAGAACCACTCCTGCTGGCGCAATTAGTTCAAAACGATAATGACCAATATCTTGTTCGCCAAGGTCATACATCAATTCAATGTCGCCTTTTGCCGTAGGTTTAACAATTGTGCATTCGGGATTATTATAAATAAGAGCAGCGGGATTTTCCACAAGGCTCCCCGCTGATGAAACCACCTGCCTATTGTAAAATTGCCACATCCAGTCGTGAACGAACATCTTTTCAGGCGGCATCAGTTCGCACCTATCCTTGCAACTATTTAAGAAGGCATCCTGATTTTTCAATTCTTTAAGCCATTTATCGGTTAAGCCGTTATATTTATCAATTTTATCGGCTATCTCTTTATTGTCTCGTGTAAAGATATGGAAAATCAGGTCGTTTGTTGCAAAAGCAAATTCCTTGAACCTGAGAAATACAAATGGATTTTCAAAATCTGGTTTGAGCGGATTAATTAATTTAAATCCGGACGGATTATAAAACCGCAGGCTTTTTTCTTTATCGTGTCCTGTAACATTTCTAACAAAAGCCAGAAGCAGATGACGACCTGGCGCAAGTTCAACCGCCCCTTTTGCTATCGGTTTTCCATCAATTGCTACCTTGAAATTTTCCACCTGAATGTTCAGGACACAATTAGACTGCACTTCAATAATCGAAGCCATACCGCAAGCGCAACTTGCATTGTGGTTTGCCTCAATCACACCCGGATTAACAAGACGCGCTGCGGGTAAGCAAAAATTAATCGCCTCGCATTTGACAATTTTTGCGCCGCCATATTTTTTAAAACTAACAGGCTGTTTGGTTAAAAGCGCCACATCGCGCGGGTTTAAATTCTTCCACGAACCGCCTTCGGCTTCAAACAACACCTTAGCCTTGCTGTACTTGAGATTGTTTTCCACGCGAGCATCGTAAAACTCAGCAGGTTCCATTTGAATACTCACCTTTGCCGTATTGCGAATCAATGCCGGTAATTCCGCAATCTCCCAGGAACCGTCAGTTATGATTGAGCGTTGTTTGCCGTCGGAAAGTTCAACATCTAACTGCGCAAGCAAACCCGCCTGTTGCGGTATCTTATGAAAATCTCCGACGCCAAAATATCGGGCTATGACAAAGATTTCATTCCTTCCATTAACAAGATAATGGGAGACATCCATCGCATCATATTGATAATGGTCTGGCCAGCTCCTGCACGGTCCGTCATTTACCCAGATGCCATTTATATATAAACGGTAAAAACTATCCGCTGTAATCTTAATAGTTGCGGAAGCGGGTTTAGAAATTGAAAAAACCTTTTTTGCAACTATTGTTTGATTGTACTGGTTATAATCCTGCTGATTTTTCCAAATCCATTTTGCGTTCAATGGCAGGTTTTGTTCTGCTGCAAGCGGTGGGCTTATAACCAGAGCAATTGCTGTTAGAATTAATCCTAATTTTCCCGTTTTCATATTAACATTTTATTTTCTAAATCTGTGGCGCAAAAATCTAATTAACAAGTTTATAAGATATTTAAGTCAATTTAACAAGAACAAGTGTAGCACAGGCATTTTTGCCTGTGGGGTCAAAATGTTGACATAAAATTTACAGGGTTTTTTAATTTAACACGGATAGACAGGATGTTTTATAAGATACCCGAATCATTAGCATAGATAGTGGAATAATATACTAAATTGTGAAGATTAATACGTGATGTGTCATCCATAATATCAACCAGCCGAAGGCTGGCATTTTAAAACTCCGAAGGAGTGGCAGGATTATAGCATAGACATTAACACAGAGGAAAACCCCGTTAGGGGTGTCAGAGCGATAATTGAGAACCATAATAATGGCTCTGTCACCGCTGTGGGCGGTTTATTATGTTTTTGTATTGCTATTGCTATAATCCTGCCACCTGCTTTCGCAGGTTCGCCAACAAATATGCGCCCAAAAATGCAATTTTTATTGGCTTACTAATAATTGAGGTAGGACAAGATTTTTTATCCTTTCTATCCTTGTTAAATTTTTTTCTTTATCATCTGTGTAAATCCTGTTTCATCTGTGTAATCTGTGTTCAATTCCCGTTCAACTGATAATAATAAATTTATGTATGTTTTATGAACTTCTTTTACCGTGCTAAACATTTTTTGTTGCAAGAGTCTTTATTAATGACCATATTTTTTAATCCTCTCCGGTCTGCGGAAGAAGTAGTAAATTAACGCGCCAATTAGATTAGTGAATACAATTACTAATATCCAAATAATTTTATCATTACCCTCCGAAGGCTCTTTTGTGGCGCAATCTATAATCATCCATACCCAGAAAATTGTTGCCAGCGCGCCAAGTAAGGCGCCAAGTAAGAAAAATATTGTTAATAATGCACTCATATTTTCAGTATTAATTAAAACCTATTTTAATTCGAGTCAAATCTTTTAAAATTAGAGTTTGCAGATTAAACAATAATTGCAATAATTTCGGCATGAATCATAGCAAAAACATCAGTCGTCGCACTTTTTTAAAGAGTGCAATAACATCAATATCGCTTCCAATATTTGCAAGAAATCTATTTTCCGCCCCTGCATCAAAAATGATTTACCATGCAAGCGTTGGCGGTAGCGGTATGGCGGCGGCAGACCTTGAGACAATAACAAGGCACGATTTTGTTAAACTCATTGCCGTAGCGGATGTTGACATTAATAACGTAAAGCGCTGGAAAGAACAATATCCCGATATAAAAGTTTACCAGGACTGGCGTAAGATGCTTGATGAGGTAAAAGAAATTAATACCGTTAATGTTTCCACCCCTGACCATATTCACGCCCCGGCAGCTATGTCTGCGATGCAACTTGGTAAACACGTTTATGTTCAAAAACCGCTTACTCACGATATTTATGAAAGTCGTATGTTGACTGAAGTTGCCCACAAGAAAAGGCTTGTAACTCAGATGGGGATTCAGATTCATTCCACGCTTGAATATCGTTTAGCGGTAAGGCTCATTCAAGATGGTGTGATTGGGAAAATCAAAGAAGTCCATTCGTGGAGCGATAAAAAATGGGGCGATATGGATCCGTTACCAGATAGAACCGACCCTGTGCCGCCTAATCTTGATTGGGATTTGTGGTTAGGCGTCTGCGAATATCATCCATACATCGCCAATGGCTATTATCACCCGGGAAATTGGCGTAAACGGATCGACTTTGGAACAGGGACATTCGGAGATATGGGATGCCATATATTTGACCCTGTCTTTAAATCCCTTGAACTGACTGCGCCAATAACAGTCCGTTCGGAAGGACCAGCGCCAAACAAATGGAACTGGGCTATTAACGCCATAATTCATTATGTCTTCCCCGGAACCGAATTTACCGAAGACAAGACAATCCCAATTACCTGGTATGATGGCGATGAAAAACCGCCAAAAGATATTCAGGCGCTGGTGGGGCCTATGCCGGGACAAGGTTCAATCTTTATTGGCACAAAAGGCGTAATGCTACTCCCACATATTGCCAAACCAAAACTCTTTCCACAAGACCAGTTCAAGGATTTTGTCTTTCCAAAAGTGCAAACTGCAAACCATTACACACAATTCCTTGAAGCCGTCAGGGATAATGGAAAAACTTGGGCAAACTTTGATTATTCCGGTCCATTGACTGAATCTGTGCTGCTTGGCAGTGTGGCAACGAGATTTCCAAAAACTACTCTTGAATGGAACACAAAAGGGTTGAAGTTTAAAAATCTCAAAGACGCAAATCAATTCGTCAGACGAACTTATCGCAAAGGATGGGAAATAAAGGGACTTTCATAAATATTTCTCGTCCGCGATATTTTAATAAAAGCAAAATATGATTAAGTCAAAAGCCAATTACTGGCTGAGAGGGATAATATTTGGTTTAATATTATTAACATCGTTATCCGCCAAGGCGCTGACAACTTCTGACTACGCCGTCCTTGCATCGGCGCAGGTGAAAACAAATCCGCCATCGGTTGCGCTAAAATGGAATATGGATTCTCGCGCTACTAACTTTGTGATATATAGGAAAGGTTTGGATGATTCCGCGTGGAATCTAATTACCAATCTACCCACTGGCTCAACATCGTTCATAGATACAAATGTCCTAATTGGCGAATATTACGAGTATCAAATAACCAAATACGGCATTGAAGGGACATCAAGATATACTGGATATTCGTGGATATTAAGTGCAATTGAGGCGCCGCTAATTGATGAACGCGGCGGTCTGGTTTTGATTGTTGAACAATCTGCATCAACAAATCTTACCACTGAAATCGATAGGCTTGTATTAGACCTCGTCGGCGATGGCTGGAACGTCATAATACATAATATAGAGCGGACTAATTCTCCTCAAGAAGTGAAGGAATTAATCACTAACGATTATTACGCAAGTCCAGTTCCGCTAAAGGCTGTTTTCTTATTAGGGCGCGTCCCGGTTCCTTATTCGGGGCAAATAACGCCTGATGGACATTCCGAACATATTGGCGCCTGGCCTGCAGATGTTTATTATGCAGATATTGATGGCTATTGGAGTGATAAACTCCTGAATTACACAAATTCATCAAATAGCCGTTTAATCAATATCCCCGGCGATGGAAAATTCGACCAGGGTTTTTTGCTATCAGACACGGAATTATGGATAGGGCGAGTTGACCTCTCAAATATGCCAGCCTTTGATTTAAACGAAACAGAACTGCTACGGAAATATCTATGGAAAAACCATAACTTCAAGTTCAACTATCTTCGCTTTCAAAGAAGGGGGATAATCGACGATAATTTTGGGACTTTTAGCGGCGAGGCATTTGCCGCAAGCGCCTGGCGCGACTTCTCAGCGTTTTATGGTAGTTCTTATATTAGGGCTGGCGATTATTTTACTTATCTTACAAACTCGCCTTACCTGTGGAGTTACGGCTGTGGCGCCGGCAGTTACACATCAGCAAGCGGTGTCGGGACAACAGACCAGTTCGCACAAAATAACGTCTATACAGCCTTTACAATGTTGTTCGGTTCCTATTTTGGAGACTGGGATTCGCAGAATAATTTTATGCGGGCATCTTTGTGTTATCCATCTTTGGCGCTTGTATGCGGTTGGAGTGGAAGGCCACACTGGCACTGTCATCATTTAGCAATAGGATTTCCAATCGGATACAGCGCCTGGACTACCCAGAACAATGATTCTCCGCGCTACGGCGAGGGTTCGGCATATAAACAAGGTGTTCATATTGCCTTAATGGGCGACCCAACCTTGCGGATGCACCCGGTTTCGCCACCGAGAAATTTACAATGTATTAAAACCGAAGGCAACATCACCACTTTGAATTGGCAGGCTTCCACTGACCCCGTCAAAGGATATATTGTTTATGGATCCACTAATCTTACCGGCAGATATACTCGTTTGACCGATGGCATCTTATCTTCAACAAATTTCACCGACACCTCGGGGTGCTATAATTATTATATAGTAAAATCCGTCAAACTGGAAACATCGGGGAGTGGTAGTTATTTCAATACAAGTCAGGGGGCTTTTCAATCTACGCAGCAATCATCACAATTAACCCCTGTATTATCTATTTCTGAACCCGGAACAAACTCGATTTTTTCTTCGTCTACAAAGATAAAAATTTCAACTGATTTGTTTGACCCATCACTTTCAGTTTCTCGTGTGGTTTTTTATAATGGCGATTACAAACTTGGCGAGACAAGTTCACCGCCTTACGAATTTGTCTGGCAAAATGCACCTGTCGGGATATATCAAATCCGCGCCGAAGCGCAGACTTTTACAGGGGATTCAATCCAGTCGCCAATTTTTACAGTTACGGTTCAACAAGTAATCGTTGAGAAAGGTTCGGTGTGGTCATATCTTGATGATGGTTCAGACCAGGGGACAATATGGCGGACAACTAACTACAATGATAGCGGCTGGGCGCAAGGCGCGGCTGAATTAGGCTACAGCAATGCGCCGGTAACTATCGTTAATTTTGGCGACGACCCCGATAATAAATATATCACCACCTATTTCAGAAAATATTTTTATGTGGAAAATCCAATGTTCTTCACAAATCTAATCCTTGGATTAAAAAGAGATGACGGCGCAATCGTATATATTAATGGCGTGGAGGCAGTCCGCAGCAACATACAGCAAGGACCTGTAAATTATAAAACGCTCGCCGCAGCTGCCGTTGGCGATAGCGATGAAAGTAAGTTTTTTACTTGTAACATATCTCCGCAATTCCTTATTCGCGGGACAAATCTTATTGCGGTTGAAGTTCACCAAAATGACCGGACAAGTTCAGATTTAAGTTTTGACCTTTTCCTTTATGGCACTGGAAAGTCGCCTGAATTAAAACTTGATGTTAATAACACGGCGGACGGTAGGTTGTTATTGCAATACCCATCTTTAACCCCATTAATAAAAGTTCAGACAACAACAAATTTGTTTGCAAACGAATGGGCAAACTTCAATCCGAGCCTCACTCAGACCAATGGATATAACGGCTTTATAAATTTACCAATTGGGTCTTATAGATATTACCGGTTAATTATTGAGCAATAGATTCGCTCAATTAATGAGAAATTTTGCCATCAAAAACCTCACCTTTAAAACCTAATTGTCTTAATGCCTCGTATAGCACTAATGCAACACAATTCGATAAATTTATTGAACGAGCCGATGGATTGAACATTGGAATTCTCAACCACCTATCTTTATTTTGTCCTAAAAGTTCTACTGGAAGCCCGGCTGATTCTCTACCAAAAACAAGATAATCATCTCTGGAATATTTGACCTCTGTATATCTCAATGGTCCACCTGATTCTATAAACCATAAGCGGCTATTTTCTGGCAGGTTATCTGTAAATTTTTTCCAGTTTTCCCATTTTTTCCAATTCAGATGTTGCCAGTAATCCATACCTGCGCGTTTTAGTTCGCGGTTGTTGAGGTTAAAACCGAGCGGTTCTATCAGGTGCAAAGTTGTTGCGGTTGCTGCGCATATTCGAGCAATATTTCCTGTGTTCGGTGGTATTTCAGGTTCTACAAGGACGATATTCATCAGGATTCAAAATCGTTTTCTTGTGTTGATAACGGCTGCCGTTCTTTGTCGTAAAATACCTTCCACAAAATAAGTCCGTTAGCAGGGGCGCTCATACCGGCAACGCGGCGGTCTCGTTTACTTAACATTTCTTTGATTGAAGTAGGCTCAAATTTTCCAAAGCCAACTTGCACAATAGTTCCGACAATGCCCCTGCACATTTTATATAAAAACCCGTCGCCTTCGATTATGAATATAATCAAGTTGTTTCTTTTTTTAAAATCACACTTCCACAATGTCCTGACGGTGTTTTCCACTTCATAATTTCTGTTTGCCGCAAAGGATTTAAAATTGTGAGTACCGACAAATTGATTCGCCGCAAATTTCATTTTTTGTACATCCAATTTTGTCGGAATATGCCAGCAAAACCGTCGAAGCAATGGATTATTTGCAGGATAATTCCAGATAAAATACCGATACTGTTTTCCAGTGGCGTTAAAACGAGAATGAAAATCGGGCGAACATTTTGCGGCTTTCATAATTCGAATCTCTTCGGGGAGATAGGCATTTATGGCAAGCGGTACTTTTTTCAATGGCATCCTGAATTTTTCCTTAGGAATTTCTACGTGCGCAACCATTCCGAGGGCGTGAACGCCGGCGTCTGTCCGGCTTGAACTGTGTAGTCTGCCAGCGCCCGGAAATATCTTATAGATTGCCTCTTCAATTTTTTCCTGAATTCCAACGCCAACCTTCTGCACCTGCCAGCCAGAATAGCCAGTGCCGTCATAAGCGATTATTAATTTAATTTTTACACTCTCCATCGGGAGAACCTTCTTTAGTTAAACTATCGAGATAACTTTGCAATATGATGGCAGCAGCAGTTTGGTCAATCTTTTGTTTGCGAGCTTTCCTTTTAACGCCAAGACTAATCATACTTCTTTGAGCTTGAACCGTCGTCAATCTTTCATCCCAAGTTTTTACAGGGATTGGAATATCTTCTTTAATGGCATTTACAAACTCCTGCACCTTTATAGTGGCGGCGCCGTAACTGCCGTCTAATTTTCTCGGCATACCAACAATAATTAACGAGATTTCCTTCTCCCTAACCAATTCTTTTAGCCTTTGCAAAAAGTCAGAAAAAGGCGAAGCGGAAATCGTTTCAATTGGTTGCGCTATCGTGCAAGTTTCATCGCTAATAGCCACTCCAATCCGATGTGTCCCATAATCAAGAGCGAGTATTCTCATATTATAGTTTTTAAAACCTTTTCTGCAACTGCGATAGTTTTTTCAATATCTTTAAAGGTGTGCGCCGTTGAGATAAAGCCGGATTCAAATTGCGATGGCGCTATAAATATACCCTCATCAAGTAACCCATTAAAAAATTTGGCAAACTGCGACCTATCGCTTGTCATCGCATCGCTTAGATTTTTCACAGGTTTTGATGTAAAATAACAGCAGAACATAGAACCGCATCTGTTAAATTGCGCATCTATTTTCAGGCTCTTTACGACAGATTTCATACCATCTTCAAGCGCTTTACCTAATTCTTCAAGCCTGTCATAAGCCTTGCCATTTTGCAATTGTTCCAATGCCGCAATGCCTGCTGCCATTGCTAATGGATTCCCACTCAACGTGCCTGCTTGATAAACAGGACCAACAGGCGCAAGACAATCCATTATTTCCGCCCTGCCGCCAAACGCCCCAACAGGCAAACCGCCGCCTATTATTTTTCCGAAACAACTTATATCAGGTTTAATTCCAAATCGTTGTTGTGCACCGCCAAAACTAAGGCGAAAACCGGTCATTACTTCGTCAAAAATCAATAACGCGCCATTCTCCTGAGTAATCATTCTTAAAAATTCAAGATAACCGGGTTCAGGCAGATATACACCGGCATTACCCGGCACAGGTTCAAGAATTATTCCTGCTATTCTGCCCGGATTAGCATTAAAGGCAGCCGAAACTGCATCCTTGTCGTTGAACGGTAAGACGATTGTATGTTCGGTAAAAGAAGATGGCACGCCGGCGCTGTCCGGATTGCCAAAAGTCAAAGCGCCTGAACCAGCCTTGACAAGCAGTGAATCCGCGTGTCCGTGATAACATCCATCAAACTTAATAATTTTCTCTCTTTTTGTGAAACCGCGAGCAAGTCTTATTGCAGACATACAGGCTTCGGTCCCGCTATTGCACATTCGCACCTTTTCTACCGATGGGACATTTTCACAAATCAATTTTGCCATTCGCACCTCAAACGGGTTTGGCATACCAAAACTTGTCCCATTTTCCGTTGCGTCATAAATAGCCTTTTTAATAATTGGATTTGAATGTCCAAGTATCGCCGGTCCCCACGTCCCCACATAGTCTATATATTCATTTCCATCAACATCAAACAGCCGCGCTCCTTCGGCACGGGAAACAAAAAATGGATTTCCGCCTACTGCCCTGAATGCCCGCACAGGAGAGTTCACTCCGCCAGGTATATATTTTAGAGCCTCAGAAAAAAGTTGTTCCGATTTCTTCCTTATCATACTGATTAAATAATATCTGATTATTCTATAAAATAATCAATTATCTCTTAACCCCAGAGTTGACGGTCAAGCGAACGATAATTAACAGCCTCCGAGATATGTTCGCTGGAAATCTTATCCTTTCCTTCAAGGTCAGCGATTGTTCTTGCTACTTTAAGGATTCGGTCATAAGCACGAGCGCTTAATTTCATTTCTGTCATTGCCATCTTTAAAAGTTCCATCGTGTCGCTATCAAGCGAGCAATAGAGTTTTATTTCCTTTGTTCCCATACGGGCATTACAAGTAACTTTGGGATTTTTAGCAAAACGTTCGTTTTGAATATTTCGGGCTTTTATAACCCGTTTTCGGATAGATTCCGAACGTTCCCCTGTTCGTTCGCTTGTTATATCACGAAACTTAACCTCAGGCACTTCAATATGGATATCAATTCTATCAAGCAACGGTCCTGAAATTCTCCCTAAATAATTTTTAATTTCACGCGGCGTGCATCTTGATTCGTGCGGCATTTTGCCATCTGGTGCCGGGTTCATAGCCGCTATAAGCATAAATTTTGATGGAAAGGTAATCGAACCAGAAGCCCTCGAAATTGTCACATACCCATCTTCAAGCGGCTGACGCATAGTTTCAAGAACACCTCGTTTGAATTCCGGTAATTCATCAAGAAACAAAACACCATTATTTGCGATTGATATTTCTCCCGGACTCGGATTAGCACCACCGCCGAGAAGACCGATATCACTCGCAGTATGATGTGGAGAACGGAATGGTCTATGTGTAACAAGCGCCTGTCCCGGATTTAACAATCCAACAATGCTATGTATCTTTGTGGTTTCAAGGGCTTCTTCAAGTGTTAACGGCGGTAGTATTGATGGGATTCGTTTGGCAAGCATCGATTTTCCTGTCCCCGGCGGTCCAATCATCAAGATGTTATGACCACCTGCGGCTGCAACTTCAAGCGCCCTTTTTGCCATTTCCTGCCCTTTAACATCCGCAAAATCAAGTTCATCATCTATAAAAGTTTCAAACAAACTCCCAATTTCCACCTGTGTCGGCTGAATCTGGATGGCGCCTTCAAGGTATTCTATGGCTTCACGGAGGTTTTTTACTGGAATCACCTTAATTCCCTCTACTACGGCTGCTTCCTGCGCGTTTCCAATTGGCACTATGACGCCTATCTTTTTCTTTGCACGCGCCATAAGGGCGATTGGCAATACACCCTTGACCATCCTCACAGCGCCGGTCAAAGCAAGTTCGCCAATTATTACATAATCTTCTATTTTAGCGGGTTTTAATTGTTCAGTTGCGGCAAGGATTCCAACGGCAATTGGAAGGTCATAAATTGGACCTTCTTTTTTAATATCCGCCGGGGCAAGGTTCACCGTCAATCTACCCATTGGCATTTTGAACCCCGAATTCACAATTGCGGTGCCGACTCTATCGCGCGATTCTTTTACTGCTGCATCAGGAAGCCCCACAATTACCGTCAATGTATCACCAAAGCCGGAATTTACTTCAACTTCAACAGGAAATGCATCAATCCCGTGAACCGCAGTCGAATGTACCCGTGAAAGCATAGGTAGATTTTTAGCAATGATTTACCTGTGGTCAAGCAAAGACTGTCTTTATATATTTTGCCATTGCTGAATCATTAGCATAGATATTGAAATAAAATAGGTGGTCCGTAAAATCAACCACAGCCGAAGGCTGGCATTCTTCAACTCCGTCAGGAGTGGCAGGATTATAGTAGAAAAATCAATACAGAAGAAAACCACGCCAGTGGTGTCAGAGCGATAATTTAGAAACCCAATCATCAAAATTCAATGACTCTGTCACCTCCTGCGGAGGTTAGATTTGAAGTCGTATCTTTTTGCTATAATAATGCCACCCGCTTTTGCGGGTTTTGAATATGTTTATATCGTTTCGGCAACCCTGACAAATATTCATTCAGTATGCGATTCTTACAGGAATGCTAATGATTCATATTTTGCAATTTCTTTAAGGCGCTCGCAATCTATAAAACCTCATTGCGGTGTCTATCGGTATTTGAATTGTTACGACACGATTGGTAGGCGCTGGTTGTAGTTGATAAAGCGCCGCCCATTTTCCAGTTAATTCGTCAATATATTCAATTGTATAAGCGCGGTCTGCTGGAACATTAATATTAATTAACATATTCGTGCCATTAATTCCCATAGTGCTGGAGTCAAACTGCAACACGCTCTTTGGGTCTAATGGATTTGTCCCTGCAAGATACTCCTGAAGATTTGAATACCCATCATCGTCATAATCAACCCCAGCATCTGCCGATGAAAGCGGGTCAAGTCCATATTGTAATTCCCAGTTATCAGGTATACCGTCGCGGTCAAAATCAAGCGGCAACGGTTGCGGACCCGGCGATGGCGGGTCTGCGCTCCAGTTTGTTGGATCATTGCCAAAGGCATAATTATCCAACCTGTTCAATGAATATCCAGAGCCATCCGCGGCGGCAGTCCAGGGCGCAGAATCATAGTAATGAATATGTTCAATCCGAATATATGGAACGGTATTGGTTGTCGGAGTAAATGGTCTTTCAAGTTCAATATCGGCATCTTTATTAGATAATTTTTCCGTATAAGGACCGAAAATTCTTACTCCTGATTCAATTTTATATGTCTGTTTGAACTCGTTTAAAAGCGATGGATTGTTCATCGGGTCAAAACTAACAAGGAGAATTTCTTCATAAGGTTCCAATGTTATGCCTGTCGGGAAATCATATTTAACCGCATCCCTGATTCTCCATGTGTTTGTTGGATAATCCGGGTCATATAGCCTAACCGGGACACTTGTAATATTGCGAAGTTCAATATACTCATAAGCGATATTATCGTTCGTTCCGATATCCGGGGGGTGGTACATTATCTCGCTTATTACCACAGGACCGACAAGTGGTGTAGCGTTTGGCATTCCGGTGCCGGTGCGAAATTCTTCAACAGAAGCGGCGTCATCTTTTCCAAAAGTTCG
The DNA here is from genome assembly GCA_029572555.1 of Verrucomicrobiota bacterium. Classification (GTDB taxonomy): domain Bacteria; phylum Verrucomicrobiota; class Verrucomicrobiia; order Limisphaerales; family JAKPVM01; genus JAKPVM01. The sequence continues at coordinate 13,886 of JAKPVM010000094.1, forward strand.
GGATTTCATTGCAACATATTCTATTCTCCCATCGCTCGTTACATAACGACCAAAAGAGACATTCGGCGCGGCTGTGCCAAACTTAGCATAGGTTCGGAAGCCTGTTAATTGACCATTGCGAGCCTCAGATAATACAACTTCGTCCCCATTGGCGTTTAACGCAAATGGTATTGCCGCATAGTCCCGATTTGTGAACTGTTGAGCATATATAACAGTGTAACCATTTGCCGGAATAATAGTTGGCGTCTTGAATTGATATTTCTCTAATGTGTTAAAGTCGTCGCTCAACCACCACCCGCCAATATCCAACGGTTGGTCTGTTAAATTATAAATCTCAATCGCATCTTCATAAGGCGGCGCCGTTCGGGTAAGGATTTCATTTACCACAATATTGGTAAGCAAAAGATAATTTGGCTGACCATCTGAAACGGTCAACGGGAACTTGAAGATATTTGTACTCCCATCGGGGAATCTCCCTTCAGATACGCCTAACTCCTGCGAACCAAAGGTTACTGCATCAATTAACGCGCCGTCAGGGTAGAAGAATATCCCAAGAGCCTCACCAGATGCGCTGATCGCAAAACTTGTATGGTCTGCGCCTAAACCTGTATTGCTATCCGCAAAGAAAACTTGATATACATTTGCGCCGATAAAAGATAGTGGCGCAATTGGATGTTTAAACCTCTGCGTCAAGTTATCAGTTAAGAAAAGCCCACCTATTGCCACAGGTTGGTTTTCAGGATTATATACCTCAAACCAATCGCTGCCGGATTTTGGCGATGCCATCCACTCATTAATTTTGAGTGATTGCGGCGAACCAAATTGAGTAATCGCGGCGTTTTGAGCTTGGGGTGTTGGCGTGGTCAATACCCAGTTTGTGCTGCCATCCGGAACCCTCCCAATTGAAAGGTTTGCGGTTTGAATCCCATATACGATTGAGTCAATTAAACTCCCGCCGTTAGATGGTTTATCATATAAATATATCGCACCACCCGAACCGGATAATCCGAAGCCGGTGTTGTTTGTTGAGGACGGTTTATTTTTATCGCAGAGAACTCTCAAGAACTGTCCTGATGCAAGAGTTGTCGCACTCGAGAAAATAAATCTGCGCGGCTCTTGAGTATCATCGCTCAAACTATAATCACTTAAATCAATTGTGTTCGTTGTACCGTTATAAATCTCAACCCAATCCGGCGTTGAACCATCAAGTTCCGCAAGGTTATTATTTACAGCCAGTACCTCATTTATAACCAACGCCCCACCTGACACATTTGTAGTTATCAACGGGTTGGGAGAACCCGGTGTTGATTGTGTAAAATAAACTATTTTATCACTACCATTGGGCGAACGTCCTTGAGAAATATTTTGCCATTGAGGCTGATACATCACAATATCTATGGCGATTAGGTTTGTATCGTAAAGACCGATGCCTCCCTGAAAACCACTTAACTTGAAATTAAGGTGTAACGGACCTTGTGATGCGGCGCCATCAGCAAAGAATCTTAGAAAACCATATCCGCTTATGAAACTTAATTGCGGGAATTGATGCCTTGTCCAGTAGCTTACAATACTATCGCTAATATATAATCCAGCTACATTAACCGGAAGCGAATCAGTGTTGTATAGTTCCACAAAATCGTTTGCAAACGGCGCCTCGCCTAACGCAAGCCATTCATTGATTTTTAGTTTATATGGGCTGCCCAGAGCGGCGCGACGATTTGCCGAACCAAATGTCGGCGAAGTTAAAACCCACGAACCGTCGTCAATTCTACCAATTGAAAAATCAGAAATCTGCGGTCCAAATACGACGCTGTCAACCAGCACTCCGCCTCGTTCACGCGAATCATACAAATATAAGTCGTCCCCATCTTGATTGAGACCAAACCCTGTAAAATAACCATTCGTTCCAGAAGGAATATCGCAATATACAACCACATAACCATGCGCCGGTATGATTGAATTTGTCGGAAATAGGAATTTGTCCGGATTTGTTTGGTCATCGGTTAACCGTATCCCTGCAAGGTCGAACGGTTCATCGCTTTCATTGTATAACTCAACAA
>JAKPVM010000103.1 GCA_029572555.1 Verrucomicrobiota bacterium
CTAACCTGGAGGTGTGAGAGTCATTGGATTTTGATGATTAATTATCGCTCTATCACCACTGTCGTGGTTTTATCTTATGTTAATTTCAATGCTATAATCCTGCCACTCCTTATGGAGTTTCATAATGTCAGCCTTCGGCTGATTGGTATTTTACAGACAAAATGTTTTTCGCAATATTAATTGTCAGAAAATTATGGATATATATTTATTGTATGCTAATGCAATATCTGTGCTAATGGTTCAAATAAAGCCAGCACTTTTTATTTTGTTGTGGGATGGCTGGGGTACATTTTTACATCTGATTTCGGTCGTAGCAACTACTTCGTTGGTCAATATCATTATGTTGACTCTTTGATTTCTGTTTCGTTTTCCTATCTGTTGTGTAAGCCAATTTAATTATAAGCAAACCTGCTGCATAAATATTAAAAATTAATAGATAGACGGAATGGAAAGGTTTAATTTTTAATTATTTATGCGACAGGTTCTAAAATAACTTTTACGCTGTGTAAAACTCGGAATTTATATTTACTCTTAAATTATCTTCCATTAAATTTTTAATATGAGCCGAGTAATTACATTGGTTTTCATATTTGTTGTTTTTATTAAAATAAATTGTTTTTCACAGCAAAACGAATTGAAACTTTGGACTAATTACCAAACTATAATGTGGGTGGGAGATAGCGCCAATAAAAACAAAGATAAACTCCTATTGTTTTTTTCAAGGTTAAAGGAGATGGGAATCACAGCGGTTTCTCTCCAAAGCTGGCAGGACCCAATAAATGTATTAACAAATAACCTGAACTATTATGTTGAAAATATTATCAATCGCGGGCTTTGTCTGAAATGGAATTCATCTGTAAGAGACTGGGATAAATTTATTAGAGGATGGATGACAAGCCGTTCTGAGTCTGCCTTCATCAGGGATTATTGTCTTGATGACCCGAAGTGGAGAAACTGGGCTACAGAAGAGATGAAAAAGGTGGTAAAAAAACATTCTCCGCATAATCCCCTCGCCCATAATATCAGAGACGAATTGTCAATGACCATTTCCGCTAATCCGTTTGATTATGACTATAACCCGATAGCCCTTAAATCTTTTAGGAATTGGTTAAAAGAAAATTATGGTTCGTTAGAAAAACTAAATAATGAGTGGGAAACCGATTTTAAAAACTGGGATGAAGTAATGCCTTTCTCAACGGATTTAATAAAAAACCGTATGGCAAGCGGTCTAGCTAAACCCACTGGCAAACCAGACTGGCAGGCTTTGCAGAGATTAAAATTCAATCCTAAAAATGCAGTAAATGATAGGACAAGATGGAATTTTTCTCCCTGGTGCGATTTTAGAACTTATATGGATATTTCTCTGGCGTCAGCGCTTTCTGATATCCGTAAAGCGGCAAAGGAAATCGATGCCATTACCCCGGTTGGGATAGAAGGCACGCAAATGCCCCACCCGTTCGGTGGTTATGACCTCTGGCGATTATCAAAGGCGCTGGATTGGGTTGAACCTTACGATATTGGCAACGCAAGAGAAATTTTTGGTTCTTTTATGGGTAATAAATTAATTTTGACCACCGTGTTTGAAAAAGAATCTTTGCCTGCTTTTAGAAGACTCTGGCATTTGTTGCTTTCAGGAGATAGGGGTTGTATTATCTGGTGGAGTGAAGATTGCATAGATTGGAAAAATCCCGATTTGCCATTAACACAAAAAGCAAAGGCGTTAGCGCCGGTGTTAAAAGAATTAACCTCTCCACTTGCGAAAATATTCCTGAAGGCGAAACCCGAACGAGATTCAATCGCAATATACTATTCACAACCCAGCATACAGGTCGATTGGTTATTTGAATCTACCGTTGACGGCTCAACATGGGTTCGCCGTTATTCAAGTTATGAAGCATCGCATAATAGGATGGCAACAGTAAGAAATAGTTGGCTCAAAATTTTTCAAGACCTCGGTTTCAATCCGTCCTTTATTTCGCCTGAACAAATCTTAAGTGACGGCATTGATGAAAAGACAAAATTACTAATCTTGCCAACCGCATTGGCAATGTCAGATAAAGAAATAGGAAAAATCCTCGTTTTCATAAATGCGGGGAAAACAACGCCCAATCTTGTATTTTCGGATGGGACACCGGGATTGTTTGATGAACATGGCAAATTACGGGCATCATATCCTCTTGAAAAATATTTTCCTGCTGCAAATTCAAGCGAGACGACTTATTGCGTAGCCGCAGGTACAAATTATTATTCGCTACAAGGAGACATTGCTAAATATTCAGTTTCAAGATTAAAAAATCCACCTTCATTTGAGCAAGTTCAGTGGGTAAAAAAGATATTGGAACAATCAAATATAAAAAACGACATTTCATATCCGCTTGAAGCAAGGGCGCATATTTTCAAATATAAGTTAAGCGATGCGAAACTGATAGCCTTTGAACGCGGCATTGATTACCAGATGAGCGAAGATTTAAAACAAGCCGGCGGAAATGAGTCGCTTGAAGTTCCACAGGAAATAACCACTCAATTATCCTACACCGGCCATATATACGATTTAAGAAATCAAAGATATATTGGCTATGGAGACAAAATTACCTTTACGCTTGACCCATGGAAGCCGTCGCTTTTTGTTATTTTAAATAAAAAAATCGCCCCTGAAACAATAATAACTTATCTATTGAGTGCGGAAAATTAATCTATGCCGCATACTTTTCTGGCGCGTTTTAGAACAATAGAGGCTTGAACTCGCGCTTTTTCAGCGCCCTTTTTCAGAACCTCATAAACAAAATCAAGATTTTTTTCCAATTCTGCCCGTTTCACTCTCATCTCAGAGAAGTATTCCCAATAATACTTGAACAATGCCTTTTTAAGTTCAGCATAGCCTAATCCACCTGCCCTTAATCGGTCTTCATAATTTTTTGCAACATCAGGAGGCGCAAGGAATTTTAGCAACTGGATTGCAATATTATTATCGGCGTCTGGCTTTGGTTCCTGTACTGAACGGCTATCCATTACTATGCCCATTATTTTTTTACGCGCCGTTGCCTCATCTAAGAATATCTCAATTGTGTTGCCATAACTCTTGCTCATTTTTTGCCCATCTGTGCCCGGAATAACGGCAACTTCTTCCCGAATTAACGCTTCGGGGATTACAAAAGTTTCTCCGTAAATATTGTTAAACTTAATGGCAATGTCTCGTGTTACTTCAAGATGTTGTTGTTGGTCGCGTCCAACGGGGACGATGTTTGAGTCGTATATCAAAATATCGGCAGCCATTAAAACAGGATAAGCAAACAGACCGTGGTTAACTTTCTCGAGGTCGTTTTCTGCGAGTTTTGCTTTTTTATCTTTATAACTATGACATCTTTCTAATAAACCCATCGGCGTTACTGTGCTCAATATCCAGGTCAATTCTGGAACCTCAGGCACATCTGATTGCCGGAAAAACACGGTTTTTTGCGGGTCTAATCCACAGGCAAGAAAGTCCAGAGCGACATCAATCGAGTATTGCCTTCTTTTCTCCGGGTCAACCAGTGTTGTCATTGAATGATAATTAGCGATAAAATAAAAAGCCTGCCCTTTATCTTGCAATTCAATTGCGGGCTTCATCATTCCAAAATAATTTCCGAGGTGCAGCGCACCCGACGGTTGTATGCCAGATAATATACGCATAGGCAATTAAAATACTTATTCTAACTTATATTTCAAGCAGTTGATTTTATCACAAGAAAAATTTTAAAAAACACTATTAATCCTATTTAACTGCAATTGCGCTTCTTTATGAGATGGATTGATTTGTAATACCTTTCTAAATTCTTCAACAGCCTTTTTTTTCATTTCAAGTCTTAAATACACAAGACCGATATTATAATGAATTTGTGGATTATCAGGTCTCAACGCAGCAGCCTTTTCCATATTAATTAAAGCCCGGTTATAATCCCCTTTTTTAGCGCAGGCGATACCGTAATTAAAAAGCGCATCCGGATTTTTAGGCATTAAGTCTACGGCTTCCTCAAACTTTTTAAAAGCCTCCTGTTCGAAACCTGATACTGACAGTTCAATTGCAAGGTTTAAAATCGCCTCTCCGAATACTGGTTTTAGTTCAATCGCCTTGTTGTAATTTGTTATTGCCTCCTTATGCATACCCAATCGGGCATAAGCATTTGCTAAATTATAATAAACAATCGGATTAAATTTTTCAGCCTTCGCAGCGTTAATATAATTTGATAAAGAGAGTTCCGAATTGCCTTCGCTTGCATAATATTTTCCAAGATTTATATAAGCGGGGGCATAATCGGGTTTAACCTTAAGCGCCAATTCGCACTGATTTTTTGCCTCGTTCATCATACCAAGATTTGCATAAGCGAGTGAAAGATTAACAAACGCCGCCGCAAAAGTTGGTTTAATTTTTATTGCCTTTTTTAAGACAGTGATTGCCTCGTTATATTTTTGTAAATTTAAAAGACAAAGCCCTATTCCCGAAAGCGATTCAGCAGATTCAGGATTAATTTTTAATGCAGACTCAAAATATTTAAGCGCATCAGAACTATTCCCCCCCTGATCCAGCAAATTCCCAATCTTAAAATATGGCATCTCAAAAACAGGAAACAAATTAGTTATAGCGCTCCATTGTTGAATAGCGGATTCATATTGTCCAGCAGCCTCAAGGATTTCAGCATACTTCTCATACAAAATCCAATCGTTGGGATTTTCCTTTACGGCGGCATTATGAGTAGCAATGAAACGATCCATCGAATTAGTCCTCACTATGTCATTCCACATATTTAACTTGTTCCCCAATTCCATCATCTCATCGGTATGATTGCATCGGTTAGTAAACGGGGCTAATTCAAGTCGCTTTTGCATTTCCCGACCTACCTTAAGCATATCCCATTCTGTTAACCCTAATTTTAAATACACTTGTTCTTTAGAAATTATCGGATTTGATTTGCTCTTTTTGTCCGCAAACTTCTTATCAACTAATTTTAATATTTGTTCAGCGAACAGAGTTGCGACTTGATAATTCCCATCAAAATTTAGATGAACATGTTCCCACAAAAAATCCCGACCCGGCAGTTTAGACCCAGATAATTCATATAATTTTTCCGTCGTATCAATAAATATAATCTTGTCATTATATTCCCTTGCGACGGTCTTGATTGTGTCAATGATTTTGCTATCTGGTCTAAACCTCAGCGCATCGCAATCAACTGCTCGTTTATAACATTCGTCAATTAATACTCTATTTTCTGCCCCGCTTTTTTCCAAACATCTTGCTAAACGAAAATTGAGTTCGGCATATAAATCATCAATTGAATCCGACTTTAAATAATATTCAACCGAGTCTTTAAATTTGTTATCCGATTCAAGTTTTTTGCCGTTGTCAAAATATTGGCTCCATTTTTCAAGTTCAGAATTTGAAATGCCACTTTTGTGGATTGATGAAAATGGGGCGCAGTCGCGGTAGTTAGCCACAACAGTCGCAAGCAAAACATCCGAACCAACATCTCGTCCTTCTTCAATAACAGCGAACAAATTCTGTCTAAAATTTTTATATACATTTTCTAACTGGGGCGACGTAAATGGAATTTGATTTTTCAGGAACATTTCCATACCTTCCCACTCCCTGTATTTTAGTTTTTCAGAAGAAATAGATTCGACAATAGATTCAATCAATTGATTAACTTTTAGACATTTCATATTAATTAGTATGCGAATCAGAGGTTCAGGCAAAGTCCCCGGACCAAAAACAGTGCCCGGACTGAATGGACCGATGACCTCGTTGTTCCCTGCATAAATTATCCACAAATCTGCATCCAATTTTTTGCAATCTCTTGCAATTTCTCTGATGACAAATGAATTTATTGCAGTCATTGAAACATTGATAATTTCAAAATTAAAATCGCTTCGAGAATTTTTTAAGATAACCCCTATCATTCTTGAAAAACTATATTCCGGGCTTGGATCTCCGAGCGCCGCTGATTCGCCGAACACGACTATCCTGTATGTATTTTCCGGTTTCTTTGCCTCGCAAAATATTTTTTCCGGAGCGCGAGCTATCGATTTTGGAAAAAACCTATAACCGAATTTGCGGTTCTCGGTATAATATTCTTTTCCATTATGCTGATATTTCAAGAGAAAATTTGTCGGGTAACCATAGTTTACCACCATTAACACACCCTCAATAGCAAACAGAAAAACAAGAGGCGATAAGATAAGAAGAACATAAAAAGCTATCTTTTTAAATCCTGTTGGTCGGGCTATGACATTATCTTCCGGTTTTCTTTTATAATCAATATTTTTTGATATATTTCTTAAAGCCTTATTTTTGCTTTTACTTGCCATATTAAATATTTATTTTTTTGACTGAACAAGCACCTTTATCTGTCTTCCTAAATGTTCGGGATGCGTCAAAGTTTTAAATTGTGAAAAATTATTTGTAAACCATTCAGGGAACTCGTTTTCAGAAAGTTTTTCAACAATTCCGGAAAAGAACAGTTCTTGAGAACCAAAATACTCCGTCGTTAGATCGCAGTCTTCGCCTGCCTTAATAATCATTGAAAAGTTAACATCAGCAGTTAAATCCTGTTCACCTGGGGATATCAAAACATTATTTGTGGAATGATGTTTTTGGTATGCCCTTAATGTCCCCGATGGAAATAATGGATTTAAAAATCCCGGACTTTCAAACCCGTAATCAAATGCGATTAACTTTCCGTATCTCAAAATATTTGCCGCCTCCTTCCACCACTTAATCGCCATCGTAGAAAGTTCAAATACAAATCCATCCGGGATTATTTCCATAACACGACTATCTATTTTTTTTAAAAATTCATTACAACTTTCTGATAAATCTATTTTTATGAATTCCAATTCATTGTTTTTACAGGTTACGCCTGTTTCATACCATAATTGCTCTTTCTTATCCCAGAATAATCTGTGGATAGGAAACGCATCTAATAATTCATTTGAAAAAATTATCCCGTCAACAACACCGCATTTGCTCTCATTTTTATGCAAATAATTAGCAGCTTCAAGAAATGACGAACACCAAATTATCTTTGGTTTATAAATTGATAACTTATTTTGTTGCCACTCGCGTCTTTTCAGAGAAGGTTCAATAATTAAATATCGTATTTTATCGAACAACTCGGGAGAATATTTGCTCAACCAATCTAAAATATCGCAAGCAAGTTGACCATCATGCGCTCCCGATTCTACAAGATAGATATTTTTCTGTTGTTTGAAGTTATCTAAAAATTCTGAAAATTTAAAAGCAAGTAAATAGCCAAACAATGAACCAACGCTAACGTTAGTATAATAATCTCCCTTTTTGCCTGAAACGGTGGAATTTCTCTCATAATATCCTAAATAAGGATGATAAAGACAAAGATTCATATATTCTTCAAACGAAATGAAACCACTATTTTCTTCGATTTTTTTCTTAATTATTTTAAATAATGTATTCATATTCTTGAAGTTTTGATATTATTGGGTTAAATATAGATTAAAATTACATAAACTGCTATGGCTAAGATTGACGCATTTTTTAATTTAATGCTGGAGCAGAAGGCGTCAGATTTGCATATGTCTTCTGGAAATCCTCCGATATTACGTATTCACGGTGAACTTCATAGAATTGATTATCCACCATTGGAAAGTGACGATCTTAAAACAATGCTCTATGAGATTACCCCAGAATATAAGATAAAAGTTTTTGAGGAAACCGGTGATGTGGATTTTGGATATGAAATCCCGGGCATATCTCGTTTCAGAGCAAATTTTTATAATCAACGAAATGGCATCGGGGCTGTATTCAGACAAATCCCATCAAAAGTATTATCTTTTGAGGATTTTGAAAAAATGGATTCGCCTTTTCCACCGGTTTTAAAGAAATTCTCAATGCTACATAAAGGGCTTGTTCTCGTTACAGGACCCACCGGATCTGGCAAATCTACTACGCTTGCTGCGATGGTCGATTATTCAAACAAAAATCGGAAAGATCACATTATTACAATAGAAGACCCGATTGAATTTGTGCACGAGAGTAAAAATTGTCTTGTTAATCATCGTGAAGTTGGTGTTCATACAAAGTCTTTTGCGGCAGCCCTTCGCGGTGCTCTACGTGAAGACCCCGATATAATATTGGTGGGTGAAATGCGCGATCTTGAAACAATTGAACTGGCAATTACTGCGGCCAGTACTGGGCACCTTGTTTTCGGAACCCTTCACACAGAAAGTGCAGCAAAAACAATTGATCGTGTTATAGATGTCTTCCCGGCTGACCAGCAAAACAAAACCCGAGCCACGCTATCAGAAGTGCTTAAAGGCGTAGTTGCACAGAATCTTTTTAAAAGAGTTGACAGAAAAGGAAGGATCGCTGCTCTTGAAATTCTCGTGGTTACCACGGCTATTGCGAACCTGATTCGCGAAGCTAAAACGCATCAAATTCCGGGTATGATTCAAGTTGGTAAAAAATTAGGAAACCAACCGCTGGACGATGCAATAATGGAACACATTAGAATGAAGAGAATTTCTCCAGAAGAGGCTTATGAAAAATGTTTGGATAAAAAGAAATTTAGACCGTTTTTGCCACATCCACCTGAAGATGAGGACTAAATATGAGACGCTCTGAACTTGATTATATATTGGGAAAGATGCTCGATTATCACACCAGAGTATCTGATTTAAATATTACAGTCGATCACCCTCTACAAGTTGAGGTAGATGGCGAACTAATGCCGGTCAATATTGACCCGCCTATTGAAAGATTAACGCCATTTCAAACAGAAATGATTGCGTTAAATTTAATAGGTGGTAACCGTAGATTAACAGAAGAACTTCAAAAAATCGGCTCCTGTGACTTATCATATTCATTGGAAAATAAAGCCCGTTTCAGAGTAAATGTATTTTCACAACGCGGAAATTATTCTTCCGTATTACGTCAATTAAACACAAGGGTACCAACCCTTGATGAGTTAAATATGCCGTCGATTTTAAAAGAAATACCAAAAGAGAAAACAGGACTGGTGCTTGTTACAGGCGCTACTGGTTCTGGAAAATCGACCACTTTAGCTGCAATTTTAGAACAGATAAACGAAACTCGGGCTGTACATATAATAACACTCGAAGACCCTGTCGAATTCGTCCATTCGCCAAAAAAGGCTACTTTTAATCAAAGAGAAATGGGGAATGATTTTGACATATTTTCAAATGGATTAAGAGCGGCACTTCGACAAGCTCCAAAAGTAATCCTGGTTGGAGAAATGCGCGATCGTGAAACTGTTGAAATCGGTTTAAATGCTGCGGAAACTGGCCACCTTGTTTTAAGCACCCTCCACACTATTGACGCAGGACAAACAATCAACCGTATTCTCGGTATGTTTGAAACTGATGAACAGGAACAAGTCCGCATCAGACTTGCAGATACGTTGCGATGGATTATAAGTCAGCGACTTGTTCCTAAAATTGGAGGTGGTAGACAAGCATTGCTTGAAATTATGGGTTCCAACCTCCGAACCAAAGACTCAATCATTCATGGAGAAAGTGAAGGCAAATCCTTTTACGAAATTATTGAAGCAAACTATCCTTTCGGCTGGCGTCACTTTAATCATTCTGCGCTTGAAGCATGGGAACAAGGAATTATAACAGAAGAAGTTGCGCTCCAATATTGTAGTAAACGGGGACCGTTAAGTAGAGCAATTGATAATGTGAAAAAAACCCGTGGCGAACCTACAACTTCTATTGTAGATTTACAAATGAAAAAGAGCGAAGAACCTAAACGTCAATCAGGTCCGCCAATTCCTCCAACACTTAAACTTAAATAATTTAGATTATGCCCACAATAGACCAAGATATATTAAGTCCATCTGACAAACCAGCGTTGCTTGGTTTGAGCACGATTGAATGGCAAGCATACACTACGGCTGCGTTAAAAGAACTTAGATACAAAATTCATTCAGCAGATAACCACGATGATTTTAAATATAAATTTATTCAATATCATTACAATGTTGTTCTATTGGAGGAATTATTTGTGTCTACAAATCCGGATGAAAACTTATCTTTAAAGTATCTGCAAAATCTGCCAATGAATATGCGTCGACATGCCGTTATTATCCTTATTGGCAAATCATTCCAAACGCTTAACCCGATGCAGGCTTTTGCGAACAGTGTTCACGCGGTTGTAAATGGAAGCGAAATCCAGGCAATATCAAGAATAATTCAAAAAGTGGTCGGAGAAAATGATTTGTTCCTTGACGTCTTTCGTGATACTCAAATGAAAATTAGACAGGGAAAGGTCTAAAACGTTTGTTATAATGAGACTTGATCAGGAATTGGTTAACCGTGGTTATTTCCCTTCAAGAGAAAAGGCAAAATGCGCAATTTTAGCCGGGCAAATCAGGGTCTCTGGTCGTTCAATATGCAAGCCGGGCGATATTGTTAAGCCAACAGATTTTATAAAGGTCTTACAAAAAGAAAAATATGTTAGTAGAGGTGGCTACAAACTTGAGGGCGCACTTAAACATTTTCAGATTGATGTAAATGGAATGATTGCAATAGATATTGGCGCATCTACGGGCGGTTTCACAGATTGTCTTTTACAACACGGTGCGTCAAAAGTTTATGCAGTTGATGTTGGAAAAGGCTTGTTGGCATTTCCGCTTCGCAATGATCCACGAGTTGTTGTAATGGAAAAAACAAACGCACGATACATAACTCGTGAACATTTTCAGAATACTTTTCAATTAGCAGACATTGTTGTAATTGACTGCTCGTTTATCTCTCTAAAATTGATTATTCCGCCAGTCTTAAATTTGATTAAAGAAAATGGCAAGATAATTGCATTGGTTAAACCCCAATTTGAAGCTGGTAAAAAAGAAGCCGATAAAGGTAAAGGTATAATTAAAGACCCGATTGTACATCAAAGGATTATTGCGGATTTGGAAAATTATGTTAAAAATAATCTTGTTCTTACGTGGCGGGGCGTAGTTGAATCCCCGATTGAAGGTCAATCTGGAAATAAAGAATTTTTAATTTATCTTGAAAAAAATACCTAAAAAGTTAAAAGTTGCTGGACTTGTTGCGAATACCAGCAAACCTTATTGTACACAGTATATACAGGAAGCGGCAAATTTACTCGTAGCAAAAGGTATAAGTCTACTTGCTGAAATCCGCACAGCCCAATTTGCATCTTTAAAGGTGGAGACTGTTGATAATGTCAGAAATCTGGCAAAAAAATGTGATATTTTATTTGTTCTTGGTGGTGATGGTACAATTTTACGAGTCTCCAGAGGAACAGCCGGGATAAAAATACCAATTGTGGGAATTAATCTTGGAAAACTCGGTTTTTTGACTACTGCGCCTTCTGAAGAACTTGAATCAGCAATCACAAAAATATTTGAACAAAAAACATTTGTTGAGACCCGCCCATTAATTCTGGCATCGGGAAGACCATTCGGCGCTGCTAAAAAACAGTTGGCTGTGAATGATTTTGTCATCGGCCGCGTTGGTACATCCAGAATGATTGACCTTGAAGTAATGGTTAACGGAGTTTATTTAACTCGGTATCGGTGCGATGGTTTAATTGTATGCTCACCGACGGGTTCGACTGCTTATTCTCTTTCTGCTGGTGGTGCTATTGTCAGTCCAGAAGCGCATGTTTTTACTATTACACCTATTTGTCCGCATACTCTTAGTAACAGATCTGTCATTGTCAGTCTTAATTCCATTATTAAAATTAAATATCTATCTGAAAAAGTAAATGGCTTTATTTCTTCAGATGGACAAATTGAAAATAATCTAATGGACTCTGATGAAATCATCGTTCAAAAAAGTAGATATTCCCTCTATCTTGTGCATCTGGAAGGTGACACATTTTTTAATACGCTCAGACATAAATTAAACTGGAGCGGTTCAAACATTCAGTAATAATATGAACTGGAAAACACCTGTTTTAAAATGGTGCGCTTAAAGGACATCGCTGAAAAAGCGGGGGTATCAATTATGACGGTATCAAAAGCCCTTAATGATGCTCCGGACATCTCAGCTAAAACGAAAATAAGAATTAGAACTATAGCCGAACAATTAGGCTATGTTCCTGATGTCCTTGCTCGGGGATTAAGAAGCAGAAAAACAAGATTAATTGGTTTAATTATATCAGCCTCAACAAACCCTTATTTTGCGCGGGTCGTTATGGGAATTGAAGATAAGGCTTATGAACAGGGATATGATCTTTTATTGGCACATAACTATAATAAGATTGAGAGAGAAGAAAAAGTTATTCAGAGGTTCATAAATAGACGGGTAGAGTGCTTATTTATCTCGCCGGTTTATAGATTGGAACCAGTTTCGGAAGTTTATGATGAACTTCTGTTAAGTAAAATACCGACAATTATTCTTGGGCACTGCGCCCCGTTTTGTAGTCAGTTTGTAAGCATTTCCACCGACGATTTATATTGCAGCTATCTCGCCACTAAACACCTACTTGAACTTGGGCACAGGAAAATAGCCTTTTTTTCCGGACCATCTGTCGCACCGTGGTCACGAGAACGTCTCAAAGGTTATATTCAGGCTATCAAAGAATTTGATATAGAGCCGGATGAAAAGTTAATTTTTACTTCTGGTAGCAGGATTGAAGACGGGTATAATACGGCTTCTCAACTAATTAGCGAAAACATTGAATTCACTGCTATTCAGTCAGTCAACGATTTAATCGCAATTGGGGCTATAAATTGTTTGCTAAAAAACAATTACAAAATTCCACAACAGGTCTCCGTCATCGGTTTTGGAGATATTCTTTTAAGCGAACATTTTAAAATTCCATTAACTACTATAAATCAACCCAAATATAGGATTGGAATAGCGGCAATAGAGACAATGAACGCGATGCTTCAGGGAAAAAATGTATCATCTCAACGAATTAAAGGGGAACTTGTAATCAGGGAAAGCACCGCACCTGTTGGTTAAAAATATTTTAAAAACAAGTATCAATCCGCATATAAATTGTTATAGGAAATTTCTTGCGCAGTAATTCCATCAAGTATCTTGGCACCTAAACCGAATGGCGGCATTTGAACTAACTTTTGGTAAAATGTTGGAAACGTCTTTTTTACGCACGATGGATTTCTGATTTTTATTCCTGCTACTCGCAAACCGAGAATGGAAAAACACATAGCCATTCGGTGGTCGTTATAAGTCTCTATTTCTGCGCCGTTAAGTCTTGACGGAAAAATCGTTAAACTATTACCTATTTCAAACACCCTTGCACCGCACTTTGTTAATTCGGTTTTTAAGGCAAGGACACGTTCGCACTCTTGTAGCCTTAAACTGTCTAAATCTACAAATTTAACCGGAAGTGTTGCAAATGGAGATAAAGTAATTAATGTCATTATTGAATCGCCAAGGTGATATTTTCGTGAAAAAACCAGCGGTTCCTTATCCACAACAGTTTTATCTTCACGCCAATTATCTCCAAGTTTCGCAACTATATCTTTTTCTTCTATCACGCCACCACCAACCATTGTAGTAGCAAAACTGCGATATATATCATAAAAGGCTTGATCTATTTGCCAGCCTGATTTAGGCCAGTTAGCAACTTTAACTGATAAATCATAAAAACAGGCAGAGTTAGAACTTTGTAAATCATTATTAAATGTGGAAATCCCTGATTTGCATAATTTTTCTATTTTTTTCAAAACACCAGCTGCAATAAAATAACTACCGCTGGAGGCATCGGCTTCTACGGAAAATTTACCTCCGTTTTTGGGAAATACTGAAATCAATTCTTTTGTCATCTTTACATACGGAACTTCTTCCGGATTAGGACCTTTAATCTCAACTTCCCATCCAGCGATTTCTGCGCACATTAATAACGCTGACGCAAACTGCGAACTTTCACTAACGTCAACTACACATTTCCCGTGTCGTTTTCCGCTGCCATATATTAGTGCCGGCAATTTATTATTATCACTTTCAATATGATATCCTAGATGGCGCAGCGCATTAAACAAACCGGATTGGGGTCGTTCGTGCATTCGTTCTGCGCCGTACAATTTATAAACACCGTCACCAAGAACAAGGAATGCAGTTAAAAATCTTGCTGCTGTTCCAGCGTTCCCAATATACAATTCCAGTGGGGAACTTTCACTACCGCCTGCGGGAACAAGCCCCCCCTTCCCTTTAATGGTTATAGTGCGATTGCATTTTTCAGAAGGGTCTTCTTTGACTTCAATATTGAAACCAAGTTTTTGAAGACATTCAATTAAAACTCGCGTATCATCGCTCCACAATGCACCATTTAGAACAACTTCTCCATCTGAGAGGGCGGAGAGAATAAGCGCCCTATTTGTAATACTCTTTGAACCCGGAACAGTTACCTCCGCGTAGTCCTGTTTTTGTAAAGGCAGTATTTCTATTAATTCCGGTAATCCCATCAATGATGTTTGTTAAAATTATAGTATTAATATTATGCCTGTTTCAAAGCGAGTTCATTGATTTAATCGCTCTGATAAGTTAAATATTTGAGTTGCAAACTCTTCAATCTTTTTCTTCATAGATAATTTCTCAATCCATTCAGTCGGTATATCAGAGATTCCATAAACTGCGCCGGCTAATTGCCCATAAATTGCACAAGCCGTGCTGGAATCGTCCCCTAAATTCGTAAGCATTAATGCGCCTTCTCTGAAGTTTGTGCTTCTATAAAATGCCCATAAAGCCGACTCCAGCGAATCAACCACATAATTGGTGCTTTTTATCGATGGTGGGTAGCGTCTTTTAAATGAGCCCAATGCAACCACTTCAATAGCAGGTTGTAATTTTTCTTTTTCCCAAAATCCTGACACCGGACTACATAAATCAGACAGCAACATTTTTTTATTAATCCCGCTTAATGCACCAATTAAAATACCGGTAAAATATTTGCAAGCAGCAGCGGCGGTCTCTGAAGCATGCGTAAGAAACGAGTTTTTTTCGGCAACCTTAATTGCTGTTTCATAATTTTTTCTGTAAAACATAGCAATCGGCGCTACCCGAACAAGCGAAGTATTATCGGCTGAATAAGGATTTAAAGTCCCTGACACAGGATTTCCAGTTTGTTGAAAAGTCTCAAGGGCTCTTAAGATGGTATGCTCAATACCGACACAAGTACCAGTGCAAGATAAATGCCCATTATTCCGCCACATTAGAAAACGGTTCATTAAATCTGATTCATTAAATCCATTGGCTTAATAAGACTTTCTGCTGCACACAATGCCAATGCGGTAGCATCACTCCATTCACCCGGTTTCAAATTTAACCGTCCTCCACCTAATATCCCTGTTATCGGCTTAAATTGTCTGATAGAAAGTGATTCAACCGCAACTCCAAGTGCATCGCCAATCGCCAAACCAATTAAGCAACCTTTGTATCTTCGCAATCTTATTGAGGCATCTTCTGTAATATTTTGATAATTTTCTTCAGGGTCGTCTTTTTCCTTCCATGTTCTTATAAAATATTGCTGTTCAAAAGTGCCGGGCGCCTTTGGAATAATGCCATTTGAACCTGGGAGAAACAATCTTTGAAGCGCTTCCAATGCTTGTTCCCCGCTCATTCCGCGCCTTACAAAAAAACAGCCGGAAACAACTGAAATCCTGCCTATCCCACCTCTACAATGAACATATACAGTGTGATTGTCCGCTATTGCTTTGTCAATAGTATCAAGGATTTTTGACATATATTCCTTGCTTGGAATTCCAACATCTCTTACTGGCATCCGCACATATTCCACTCTCTTTCCCATTGCACTTGCCTCTTCCTTTAAGACTGGAAAATAATTCGGCATCTCGCCTTCTTCGGTCAAATCAAGAAAAAAAGTAATCCCTATTTCAAGAAATTCACGCATCCTCTCTCTTACATTTGCAAGCGCCCGTGAACTTGGATACTCTCCAACCATAACCTTTTGCGGTTGAATCCAATAACAATACCATTTAGATTTTTTACTTTTCGACATATTATTATACTATTCAGGAGAATGCCCCTGCTCAATCCAACTATCTCTCAAACGTTTTGCTGTTTTAAAAAACTCTTCTATTTTTTCGCCATCTCCGTTTCCCAGAATCGATTTAAAGTTCTCCAATTCCTTAATAAATTCTTCTAAAACATTTATTAATTTTTCACGATTAGCCAGACAAATATCTCTCCACATTTCAGGCGAACTGGATGCAATTCGTGTTGTGTCTCTAAATCCAGAAGAACAAAGCATCGCCTGTTCAATAGGATAGACTGGATTTAACACATATCTTGCAAGTTCATTTGCTACAATATGAGGCAAATGACTTGAACGGCTCACAAATAAATCGTGGTCTTCGGGTGTTAATAATAAAACACGAGCTCCAAGTTTATGCCAAAATTCTTTTACATTTTCAAGGGGTTCATTTCTTGTGTTTTTTGTAGGCGTTAAAACACAAACCGCACCATTGAAAAGCGTTGATATGGAGGCGTCTACGCCCGTTTTTTCGCTGCCAGCCATAGGATGTCCTCCGATAAATTCACCGCCTAATTCGCTTACCAAAGGTTCAAGTTCACTCACAGCATTAGCCTTTGCGCTCCCAACATCGGTAACAATTGCACCCTTATTGAGATGTCCCCTCATCCTTTCAACCAAAGATTTCATCTGGGACAACGGCGTACATAAGATAATTAAGTCCGCACCGGAGACTATTTCATCAAGATTACAACTCGCCTTATCGACCACGCCGTAATCCTGACATTTTTTAATTACTTCTTCACGACGGACATAGCCTTCAACACGCCTTGCAAGATTCTGACCCCTTGCAGCAAGCCCTATTGAGCCACCAAGTAAGCCTACACCGATTATCGCTATTTTTTCCCAATGTTGCACTAAATAGGATTTTTGTTATTTTTAAGTTTCAATTCAAGCAACAAATATATGTATTTATCATCACCTATATCGATAATTATTTTTCTCGACGATGTCAGCAACTAAAACGCACGTCGGGGCATTGGTGTGAAAAGCGGTTTAGGTTTTTGACGCTCCTTTTCGGCTTCGGGTGAAGTATTTTGTTCGGAAGGTAAATTCCGATTCTGGAAAGCTGCGTTTCTGGCTTCTTCGGATAAACCCGTTTTTGGACGGGACATTGGAGAATTTTCAAAAGGCCCTCTCTGTTCTCTTTGACGGAGACTGTTGTATTGTTCATACGACATAGTTGTTATAGGATTATCATTCCTTCGGGTTAGGTCATAAACATTATTAATAGCGGTTTTTTCAGATACCGGCGGCATCTGCATCGATGGAGCGCCATCCAGTAGTCTCTTGAATTCATCCATTTTATTTCTGTTCAATTTATCAGATTGTTCATTGCCTTTTAAACCCAGAAATGATTGGAAATCATTTCTATCGGAAAACAACCGAGCAAAAGGATCGCGTCGCGCATGCGGATCAATCCGTCTTATGTTAGAAGAAAACGGATCAAACTGTCTTCTATTGTAAAAATCTCCCTCGCTGCTTCCTGTGTCATTAAACCTGTTCCTTCCATAGTCAAAATTATTATTGTCAATTCTTTGATTTAACGGATTGATATTATCCTGTCTGCGACGGTTTAACATAGATTGCCGTTCTTGTCGTATAAGATATTGTTCAACACTGGATAAGTTCCGTCGTGAATTGCGATTGTTTCCAATCCCTTCCAATTCTTCATAATTGGGGTCTTTACCAAATTTTTCATTCGGATTTAAAAAAGGATCCATTTCATCGTTTTTATTCTCCTTTTTTGGGATAATCACAGTAGGCTGTTGCAGGGAATATTGCATTATTGTGATATCTTCTTTCATTGAATTGCCAGGTTTAAATGCATCAAACGGCTTGTTCACCAAACTTTCCAATGGGTCTTCAGAAGGAGTATTAACTGTCTTACTCGGAACAGAAAATTGGACCGGCTCTCCTGCCACAACCTGTATTGCAGCAACAATAACAACAAAATTCGTTTTTAATATCCCATGCACAGTATTTTACTTAAATTTGACATATCATTAGATAGTAATCAACCTTTTATCGTTCAATTTTTATCCAATGTCTGCTTATTGTGGGTGATATTGAAGTTTTTGACGGTTTGGCAACGGCTTTCAAAATTGAATACGAAGGTTTGTTCGGAACATCTAAATTTAATTGCAAGATTGTTGACCCATTAGGTTCAATAGAAAACCCTTGTTCAGTTTGACAAAGCGTTTTGCCACCCCTAATTTCAATCGACAGATTTAATTTTCCATCAACCGGAAAATCATAGTCGTTCACTAAATAAACCGTGAACTCTTTTGTATCCCCAATTTTCAAAGTTGGTTGGAAGAAATTGATATAAACGCCTAATGGTTTAAATGCCTCAGACATATAATCTTTGAAATAAGGATTCAGTTTTAAATTCTTAACATCAATAAAATGGTCTGATGTATAAACGCCTGGATAACTGCAAGTTAAGTATACAAAATGCAATACACCCGCCAACTTGCGATGAGCGCGCCAATATTCAGTCTTACCCGCTAACAAATAGGCATCAAGTTCAAACCGCTGTTTAGATGTAGCGTTTTCTCCAAGCAACAATGGATATAATTTCTCGGTTAACAATGTCGGCGTCCCATCTCTGTTAAGCCATAGCCAGCCATATTCATTGATTAGCTTCGCGCAATTTGCCCTTCCTGTATTTCCATCCATTTTTTCTAAATCCGACATTTTGAACTTAACCTGACCGCTCATTGCGGTTGAATAAAACAGATATGGATGTTCTTCAACCGGGTCATCAGGATGGACAGTCGGATTATAACTGTTCTCCCATGGTCTCTTTGACAAATCTAAACCGCGAACCGCAGGGATTATCTTCTCGCCAAAAAGCGGTTCCAATGTTTCATTATTAGCGTCCCAGATTGCAACGCTCGGATGGTTCCAATTATCCCTCATCCACTCGCCATATTGATTTATCATCTCCTGGACGTCGTACTTTCTGGAATAATTCTTGTCCCAGTTCGGCGCTCCTGTCCAAACAAAAAATTCATTCTGGATTAAAAGCCCCGTTTCATCTGCAATCGCAAGCCATTTATCTGGAACAGGACCAATGCAAAATCTGAAACTATTCCAGTTCATCTGTTTTGGAATATCAGACAATAATTTCCTTACCCATTGTTCATTCCAGGGCAAATCGCCACAAAGCGGGTCTTCAAAAAACCTATGCAAGGTAATGTTTGACCCCCTTAAATAATAAACTTTGCCGTTAAGATAAAACCGACCAGTCTTTGCGTCGCTTCTAAATTCGCGCATACCAAAACGGGTGGACAGGCTATCGCCCACTGTCTTTGTTGAGAGTCTATATAGGTGCGGAGTTTCAGGTGTCCACAATTTAGGCTCATTCAATCTAACAGTTTGCAAGATTGTTTTTTCTTCGTTTTCACCGATAGTAATTGCAAGTTCTGGCGCCCTTCCGACAACCTTATCGCCATCATACACCATTTGACTGACTATAAATCTATCGGTCTTTCCGTAGTTCTTTAATTTGGTCTGAATTACAATGTCCGAATTAGCAATCCTCGGCGCAACTTGAACCCATTCAATTACCGGGTTATCCGCAAAATAGACCGAAACATCGTCATAAATTCCGGGCGTCCATTTCAACTTTTCAAAGTCTGTCCCAGCAGGATAGGTATCCGGCAAAACAGCAGGATGCGCTCCAATTCTGACAACTAATTCATTTTTGGCGTCCCAGTGAATCGTTTTTGTTAAATTAAAATATCCTGCTGTAAAACAACCGGCGTGTTCGCCAATCTTTTCGCCATTAAGCCATACAGCCGTGCCAAACTGCGCCTTATTCACCCTTAAAATTGCGACATCTCGCTTATCAGGGGCGTTAAAAACCTTTTTATACCAGAAATAATCGCGGTCTTGTCGTGGAATACCAGCGGTTTGAATCCTTGCAGATTCAGGAAGTTTGCCCTGACGAACACGGTTTGCAATCAATTCCATACTGTCAAAGAGGTCAACATCCTTAAATGCTGGCTTTGAAAGATTGGCAAGACCCGGAACCGGTGCTTTATGTTTAAAAACTTCTGGCGGCGGTTCTTTAGCGATAGAATCTTCTACCTCCCATATCCCGTTTAATGAAACTATCTCCCGCCCTGTTTTGCCTGACGCAGATACAACATTAAAAACCAGATAAAACGCCAATAACCATATTACAACACTTCTATTCATAGATTCTTTGGATTTGAATATAACAATCTGTGCTTAATATCAAGCAATTATAACAAATAGACTGTTTTTATTTACAACCATTTCAATAGCAAATTTAAAACCATAAATATTTTTATCCATCAACGAAAATGCAAAAACTCACTTATACTCTCTTTTCCATGCCCGGACGTATTCAATTGTAAAAGTTGAAGGCAAGTCTGAATCGTTGGGCATTCCAAACCAATTTGGCATAGTCTCGCTATCAAAAATAAGATGAAGTGGTTTATGCCAATGAGTGTTTTCTACTGTTTTCACGAGGACGCCATCAATATACCAACGCAATTCATCAGGCGACCAATCAAACCCGAACACGTGATAATCTTCGGTGAACCGAAATGGGGCTTCCCAATAACTACTGACAGACCAGTGTCGTTTCTCAATCGGCGTTTTTGTAATATGAAGTGTCATATAATAGCGATGTTCGTGAATAGGTGATTTCCCGCAGATTTCAAACACATCTATTTCCGTACCCCAATTGGGATGAATTGAACTATCTTCGCCTATAAACCAGAAGGCGCTTGAACCGGCTGAATTCATCGCTCGCGCTTTGACTTCATAATAACCGAAGCTTGACCGCACAACAGAATATCCAGCGGCGGAAGTATAATTACTGTAACCAAGTTTTTCATACTGTGGCGGCACCTTCTCCTTCTTCATTGTAAGATTCAGTTTGCCATTAGAGACGTAAAAATTCGTCGGATTAAACCATGCTGGTTTCCTTCCCAACCACCATTTTTGCATCCCAACAATCCATTTATTTGTATCAAGCGCAGGGGATTCAAACTCATCCCACATTGGTTCAAACTTTATCCACTTCCCTTTGTTTTGCTGGTCTGAAAGTGGATATTCGTCGTTAGTTCTAACAGGCAGATTTACAAGTGCGCCTTTATAAGTCCGTTGTCGCGGCGATAACTTTAAATATCCATTCATAAACCGAATCGCAACCTCTTTAGCCTCAGTTGGATAACTATGTCCTTTGCGATGATTGAAGAATTTTAAGAATTCCGTTGCGTCAAGCAGTTGATAAATGTCTTTTGCGGCGTTAATGAAAGGCAATGATTTATCACCGTCGGCAGAATCACCGCCAATCAACATAAAGGCGCGAGGCGCTATTAACGCCATTAATTGGTGATGTTCAAGGTTGAAGCCCGGTTTATTAACTCCATCGCCTAAATACCAGATTGCGTTCCAGTTGCTGAATTTGATTCCAATACCGCCTTCGCTAAACACGGCTGCTTTGTAACGTTCATCAAATCCAGCGGCATATAGGACTTCTTTTGCGCCGAGCGAATGCCCAAAACAACCGATGCGGTTTGTATCAACATTAGGCAAAGACTCAAGATAATCCGCTGCGCGAATAGCGTCCTGGAGCATCCGTGTTATCCCCTTCCAGTTCGGATGTTTTATCATCATTGCTTCGACTTGATTTGTATAATTTCCGTCCTCTTTAAAAATATAACAACGCGGACACAACACTATATAACCCTCACGAACAAAATCTACCCCAAACATCCGATTTGTATCCGAACCTTCTACGCCAGCAGACTCTCTGATATGCGTATTTACAGTCGGATGAAACACAACAACCGCAGGTAACTTACCTTGCGCTCCATTCGGAACAAGCAAATATGCGTCCGTAAATTCGCCTTCTTCAACCTGATATTTGACATACTTGCGAGTAAATCCATCAAGTTTTTCAACCGATACCACCTCCGCTTTAAGT
>JAKPVM010000348.1 GCA_029572555.1 Verrucomicrobiota bacterium
GGATTGAAATAAGGAAAAAAGAAATTTAACAAGGATATACACGATATACAGGATAAAAAATTGTATCTTGTTCATCCTTATGTCTTATAAAATATCCTGTCCATCCTGTCTATCCCTGTTAAAAATAAAAAATCCCTGTAAATCTATTTATGATTGAATTTATTTATGCAATAGGCAAAATCTACCACTTTTTCTACCGCATTAATTATCAAAACTCAGACAATAAATTTTTCATTTCCCTATTTTATCCCACTATCTATCTCAATGATTCAGGCAATCATACTTACTTTACATAGTTAATATGGTTTGTTAAATTGGACAAATAATGTTTTTATTAAGACATTTATTGAGACCGATTTTAATTTCAATTATTAGCGGGATATTATTTTGTGGTTGTTCAACTGACAATATTGACGCTCGCAAACAAGAGAAGTGGCTTCAATATAGCGCATTGTCTTATGAGGTTCGTAATTTAATTGAGCAGCGGACTATATGTCAGGGAATGAACTCCGATGCAGTGTACATTGCTTTTGGAGAGCCTGATGAGGAGTTTAATGACCAGGAGTTGAAAGGGACTTTTAGATGGGTCTATGGTGAGGCCCTTAGCGCAAAAAAACCAAAGATGTTTTTTAAAGAATATAAAAAGGGAGATAGAGTTTATCTGCAAAGATGCAATAAAAAAGAGAAAAACCAGAACATTTATAGCAGAGCTGAAATTATTTTCTCTCGGGACAGGGTGTTTCAGTGGCAATTATTAGATAAACAACGATAGATTGCCGTTAAAACAGTTGCCTAAATTCTTATTCTCCTTAATGGATTGTTTTCCAGAGGTCTTAAAATATCTTTTTTTGATTGGCACTATTTTGAACCCAATACAAGAAAACTTTTAAACAATAGGCAAAAAACTGATGTAGCATCCCTGTGCTCTTTTATATTTTTTACTTTTTTAATTTTTGGAATTATGAATAAATACTAAATATGTTTAAAGCAGAAGATTTATTTGATTTAAAGGAGACGGCTTATGCCGACATATTCAATGGGTGCGAATATGCCTGGGATGTATTGAAGAAGATTGGCGAATATATTAAATCAAACGTGCAGCCGCAATTGCATAACCAATGCGATGGCGTTGCCTATATTGGTGAAAAGGTTTTTATCGGCGACGGCACCGTTGTTGAAGACGGTGCAATGATAAAAGGTCCGGCTATAATCGGGCGCAATTGTCAGATACGACATAACGCTTATATACGAGAAAATGTCATAGTTGGCGATAGATGCGTTATCGGGAACTCTTGTGAATTAAAAAACTCGCTCTTGTTTAATGGATGCGAGGTTCCGCATTTTAATTATGTAGGTGATTCAGTTCTCGGGTTTAAGGCGCATTTAGGCGCAGGTGTAAAAATTTCTAATGTTAAGTTGGTGAAAGGCAATATCATTTTAGAAATTGATGGGAAGAAAATTGACACCGGATTGAGAAAGTTTGGCGCATTAATTGGAGACAATGCGCAGGTGGGTTGCAATGCAGTGTTAAATCCCGGCAGCATCATCGGGAGAAATGCGGTGATTTATCCTTGCGTGAACTGGCGCGGCATTTTGACGGAGAATATGGTGGTAAAAAACCGCGCAGCAGTTGAGATTAGCCCCAGAAGTTAAATCTGCTGTGGCGTCGGTTAAATTAGATATTGAATGATTGACGATGTTGAATATCAAACTGGGGGCGAAGAACTCAATATAATTGATGAGGTTGATTCAATTTTTTCTGAATCAGGTCTATTATCAAAAGCAAAGAACTTTGAGTATCGTCCACAGCAGCGCCAGATGGCAGTTGCCGTAGCAAAGGCGCTTGAAAACCGGGAACATCTTATTGTTGAAGCCGGTACAGGCGTCGGCAAAAGCCTTGCATATTTAGTCCCTGCAATCCTTTATGCGGTCAAATATGGCAAAAAAGCGGTGATTTCCACGCACACAATTAATTTGCAGGAGCAATTGTATGAAAAAGATTTGCCATTGCTGGAAAAGATTTTGTCGGTGAATTTTAAATATGCAATCCTTAAAGGTAGGGCAAATTATCTCTGCACACACCGGTTGCATAAGGCGTTAGAGCAATCAAAGAGCCTGTTCACTTCGCCTGAGGTGCAGGAACTGGAACGAATCTATGAGTGGTCAAAACATACCACAGATGGAAGTTTATCGGATTTTGACATAGAACCCGATCCAAAGGTCTGGGCACAAGTCTGTTCTGAACGCGGGATTTGTTCGCCAAAATATTGCGGCCCGCAGAGTGAATTTGCAAAACTCCACGGGGTTTGTTTCTTCCAAAAGGCAAGGCAAAAGTTTTTGTCTGCTGATGTCCTGATTATGAATCATACCTTGCTTTTCCTCCTTATGGGCGAAGAGGAGGAAAATAGCGGGGTATTGTTTAAAAATGATTTCGTAATCATAGACGAGGCTCATACGTTTCCAAACGTGGCTGCAAAAAATATCGGGATTAGCGCCTCAAATTCGCAATTAAGATGGGCGCTTCAAAGGTTGTGGAACCCGCGTACACAAAAAGGATTGCTCGCTACACTTCGTTTCGGAAATGCTGTTCCAGTTGTATCCGAACTTTTAAAGACAAGCGATGAATTTTTCAGTTCAATAGAGGAAAAGGCGGAAAAAATCGCCCGCAAACGGGCGAAGACGCTCGCAGGCGCAATGAGTGAAAACGAAAACAAACAAGATTGGACTGAGGTACGCATACGCGAACCGGATATCATCCCCGATAATATTACCGGGCAAATTCAAAAATTGAGGAGCGAAGTTATCACCCTTATTAAAAGATGTTCAGACGATTTGATAGGTGAAGAACTGAGTGAATGTAATCGGCGGATTGAAGAATTACGCGAAGGAATTGTAACATTTTTAAATCAAGAGATTGAGGATTATATCTACTGGGTAGAACGAAGCGGTAAGGTGCAAAAAATTATCTCTCTTAATGCTGCGCCGGTGGATATTTCAGAGTTTTTACGCGCCCGACTATTTAACTCCGGCACTTCAATAATAATGACGAGCGCCACTCTTTCTATGCGCGCAATCCGAGAAGAAGAGATAAAACCGGTTCGTTTCAGGAGATTTTCAGATGAAGATGATACATTTTCAAGGGAAAATCCGTTGTCCTATTTTGCGAAACGAGTGGGTGGAACTAACGCAGTCCTAAAACAACTCGGCTCACCATTTGACTATAAGAAGCAAGTAAAACTTTATATCGTGAGCAAGATGCCAGACCCTCGCGATAGCAAATATCGCGAGGCACTGGTTCACTGGATAAAGCATTTTGTTGAAATGACCCACGGCAAGGCATTTGTCCTTTTTACAAATACCCGTTTGATGCACGAAGTAGCAGGAATATTGGAAGAATTTTTTGAGGAACTCGGGATTGAATGCTTCGTTCAGGGAACAGGGATGCCACGTTCTACAATGCTGGAAAAGTTTAAACGGGATATTAATTCGGTGCTTTTTGGAACGGACAGTTTCTGGCAAGGCGTTGATGTGCCCGGTGAATCATTATCAAGTGTGATTATAACCCGTCTGCCATTTGCCGTCCCCGACCATCCATTAATTGAGGCGCGGATTGAAGATATCGAAGCCCGTGGCGGCAATTCGTTCCTTGAATATTCGCTGCCGGAGGCAGTTTTGAAATTTCGTCAAGGTTTCGGCAGATTAATCCGAACAAAAACTGATAAAGGGATAGTGGTTGTTCTTGATAACCGAATTTTGAACAAACAATATGGCAGCGCCTTCCTCAACGCAATTCCCGAATGCCCGATTGAAAGGATTTAAATAAACCAATATCCATATCGGTTCATAGGTTAAATCATCAGAATCAATTTCGTGAAAATATCGTGAGTTTTGACGATTAGTGCGGTAAAAGAAATAGACCATACATAAATTCATTGTTATCAGCCGGAGGTTGGCATTACATAGTGAATGAAAATGGGACGCTGATTTGCACAGATGAAACTGATTTACACAGATGATAAGGAAAAGAAATTTAACAAGGATAGAAAAGATAAAAAATTGTATCCTTGTCTCTTGTCTCCTTGTCTCTTGTATCTTGTGTCTTGTAAAATAACCCGTCCATCCTCTCTATCCAATTTTAAATCAAAATCTGCGTAAATCCGTTTAATTTGCGTCATCAGCGTCCTTCCCTTACAAGGATAAACACATTTTAAAACCCGCAAAAGCGGGTGACATTATGATAGCAAACGGAATACAAAAACATCATAAACCGCCCACAGCGGTGACAGAGCCATTATTGGATTTCTAAATTATCGCTCTGACACCCCTAACGTGGTTTTTCTCTGTGTTAATCTCTATGCTATAATCCTGCCACCATCTATCGATGGTTAAAAAATGCCAGCAAGAATGCT
>JAKPVM010000121.1 GCA_029572555.1 Verrucomicrobiota bacterium
AATTAACAAGGATAGGCAGGATTTACAGGATAAAATATTTTAAAAAATATTTGGATTATGACAGCTTTTGTCATAGTGTAGGTGTTAAAATAATACCAACAATGAAAAGTTTCAGCGAATTTTTTAAAATTGCGACGGGCATTGATAATCCATTTGATTATCAATGCCGTTCCGCTTGCGACCTTGAACTTGACGGGCAAATGCAGATTAAACGTCTTTCAAATTTCTCATTACCCACGCTTGAAGAAATTGAGAATGAATTGCCAGAATTAATTAAACACGCTTATAGCGATGATAAAACCGATAGACGAATCACACTTAAAGCCGATTTAGAGAAAATCAAAAAATCAAGCAAAGAAGGTAATGACGAGGAATAATCTAAATTAAAACTGTATTAAAATATGGTCATAATAGAATTTTCTTTCCCTGCTAAACGATTTCATACGACGCCGTGGGGAAGTCATGTAAACGAAGGCGTCGTTGAATGGCCGCCATCGCCGTGGCGAATCCTCAGGGCGCTGATTGCAACCTGGCACCTTAAATGTAAAAAGGAAGTCCCAGAACAAACAATGCGTGAAATCATTAACGAACTCTCGCAAAAGCCGCCTTCATATTATTTGCCCCCGGCAAGTCTTGGACATACACAACATTATATGCCAAAAATTGAGAGTTCAATAGAAAAGAAAACCAAAATATACGATACATTCATAAATGTATCCGGTTCACTAAAAGTATGCTGGGATATTGATATCTCAAAAGAAAAACGCGATACCCTAAAACTTTTGTGTGAACGGCTTGGTTATCTTGGCAGGGCGGAAAGCGTGGTCGAAGCAACCATCTCGGATGACATAGATAAAACAACCATAAATTCCTATCCCCTTGATGAAAGCAAACCGATTCCAGACAAAATGGAATTAATAAGACTCCTATCCCCGATGGATAACGCGTCTTATGAAAACTGGAAGAACAATTCTAACATTGGTGAATCCTCATCAACACCTAAAGATAGTGACAAAAAAACAACAAAAGGACGAGGCAAAGGTAAAAAAAACGTTGAACTGCCGTCAGATATTTTCGCCGCCCTCCATTGCGATACTGCCGACTTGCAAGCAGAAGGATGGCCATCTCCACCGGGGAGTCGTTTTGTTGACTATGTAAGACCAAGAAATTGCTTTGAAATCAAACCCGTGTTTATAAGTCGCTGCACGGTTCGCCCAACAGTGGCAAGATTTAAAATTACAAGCTCAGTGCCGCCAAGAATATTAAACGCAATTTCCGTCGCTGAACGGATACATCAAGCCATACTTTCGAGATATAAGGAAATTCCCGCGCCAGAAGTTTTCAGCGGAAGAGGGGCAGATGGTAAACCGTTAACAGGACATAGACATCTACATATTTTCTGCGAAGCAAATGGGAAACGTGACGAGATTACCCACGTAACCCTGTATGCCAGGGACGGATTCGGTCCGCAAGAACGCAAAACCATCGAAAGCCTTAAAAAAGTCTGGGTACATGGCGGATATGACATTCAACTTGTATTAATAGATTTTGGCGAACCAGATTCATTCCCTGACTGCGATTTATTTGGAGAATCACAAGTCTGGCAATCCTTCACCCCATTTGTTGCCACAACTCATCCAAAATTTTATAAGGATGGTCGCCGAAAGCTAGACGAACAAGGAGGGC
>JAKPVM010000122.1 GCA_029572555.1 Verrucomicrobiota bacterium
AATTAACAAGGATAGGCAGGATTTACAGGATAAAATATTTTAAAAAATATTTGGATTATGACAGCTTTTGTCATAGTGTAGGTGTTAAAATAATACCAACAATGAAAAGTTTCAGCGAATTTTTTAAAATTGCGACGGGCAAGGATAAACCTTTTGACTATCAATGCCGTCTTGCTTGCGGCAAGGGAAATGAAGAAGATGCAAATTGGCTATTGCAAGGTTCGGAATCAAAATCTCTCATAATAAACATCCCAACTGGATTGGGTAAAACTGCTGCTGTTGTTCTTGCGTGGTTATGGAATAGGTTGTTATGCGCCGAAGGGAAAAATTCAGGTTGGCAAACGCGGCTTGTTTATTGCCTGCCAATGCGAACCCTTGTTGAGCAAACTGAAGAAAATATCAAAGTATATTTGAAAAACCTTGTTTCAAATGCTGAAAATTTAGGGATAACTGGCGCAGCGCTTGAGGAACTTGAATGGTTATCAAATCACTCGCCGGTTGTCTTGATGGGTGGCGAGGAACTGCAGGACTCGTATCGTCAATGGGATATCTACCCTGAAAAACCCTGTATCATTGTCGGAACGCAAGATATGTTGCTTTCGCGATCTTTGAATAGGGGGTATGGCTCAAATCCATATCGCTGGCCCTTGCAGTTTGGTTTATTAAATGTTGATGCCTTGTGGATATTTGATGAAACGCAATTAATGGGAATTTCAATGGAAACAAGCGCTCAGATTGAAGCCTTCAGAATTTTGTTAAGTAAGGAAAAAACGAATTCTGTTAGTTGGTGGATGAGCGCAACGATTGAGGAGGAACGGCTAAAGACCATTGACTTTAAAAAAATTAGCCCCGCCAACCTTCCAAAGATAAAATTAGAAAACGATGATTTAAATCATAACGAAGTTCATAAGCGAATAAATGCGGAAAAACCAATTCATAAATCACAAATTACATTTAGCGAGGATAACAAAAAGAGTTATTTTAAAGAGATTTCGGATTTTATAATAAAAAATCGGGCAACTGATGGAATGACTCTTGTGATAGTGAATCGTGTCTCCCGCGCCCAGGAGATATACAAAGCCTTAAAAAAAGAATTAAAGGATACCGTAAAAGTCTCTTTAATCCATTCAAGGTATCGCCCAGTTGATAGAAAACTTAATGAGATATTTCTTAAAGAAACAGGTGAACGGATTGTTATAT
>JAKPVM010000349.1 GCA_029572555.1 Verrucomicrobiota bacterium
CGATAACAAACAAACGGTATCAAATTGAATATGCTGACACTCTTGAATCTAACTGGTTGACCAATACAGTCCTTACAGGCAACGGGGGAAAACTGAACATAACAAACTCGGTCAACAGTCCTAAACAAAGATTCTTCAGAATAAGAGTCCTGAATTAATACAAACAAAAAATGTTAAGATGCAGAGTTCTGATTTTCTTCATTCTTGTCTTCGTTAATGACGGGGGCAATGGCTTGAAGTTTATCTTCTTCTGCTAATTCAATTAATTTGACACCCTGCGTTGCCCTACCAGTTTCGCGAATATCTTTTACGGGAATCCTGACCATCTTCCCCTTTTCTGTAATGAGCATTACTTCGTCGTCATCTTTAACAGGGAGCGCGCCCACAACCACGCCGGTTTTATCTGTGGTCTTCATTGTAATAACACCTTTTCCGCCGCGGGATTGCAAACGATATTCTGCGAAATCAGTGCGCTTGCCAATGCCATTTTCTCCAACAACGAGTAATGTTGAACCCGGAACTACAATGCTCAAAGTGACAACGGCGTCGTTTTCTTCAAGTTCAATGCCTTTAACACCAATAGTATTTCTCCCTGTCGGTCTTACGTCATCTTCGGAAAATCTTATACTCTGCCCGTTTTTGGTTATTAAAACTATTTGGTTGTTTCCGCTTGTCCTTTGAACGCCAATTAATTTATCTTCTGATTCAATATTTATTGCTATGATTCCGTCTTTGCGGATGTTGGCGAATTCTTCCAGCATAGTCTTTTTGACAATTCCATTCTTTGTAGCGAAAAAGACAAAGTATGGTTGTTTCCATGTTGTGTCTTCTCTATTTGGACCTAATTCCGATGGGATACACATTAGAGCAGCAACTTTCTCACCCTCTTTTAATTCAAGAATATTAGCGATGCTGCGACCTTTTGAAGCGCGCCCCATTGATGGTATGTCAAAAACGCGCACAACATACACACGCCCTGTATCTGTGAAGAACAACATATAATCGTGTGTATTTGCGGTGTAAAGATGTTCAACAAAATCGCGGTCTTCTCCTTCTGCGGTAATTGCTTCTTTTGTTGTAATATCTGTGACACCAGAACCACCGCGCCTTTGAGACCTGTATGAACTTAGGTTAGTCCTTTTTATAAGCCCGTTGTGAGTGATTGTGATAATAACAGGCTCATTTGCAATCATATCTTCAATTGAAATCTCTCCTTCATCGGGCACGATATCAGTTAATCTTCCAGAGTTGTATTTTGCTTTAATTTCATTTAGTTCTTTCTTAATTATTTCAAGAACCCGGCGCTCACTTGCGAGTATCGCCAGCAATTCTTCGATTATTTTCAAAAGATTTCTGTATTCTGCCTGAACCTTGTCAATCTCTAAACCGGTCAATTGATAAAGCCGTAATTCAAGTATTGCATTAACCTGCTCTTCGCTTAACGAATATCTTCCGTTTGTTAATCTGTTTTCATTTCTAATTTTTATCCCAAATTGTTCCACTCGTGCCCTTGTAAAATCAAATGCCAGCAACCTTACACGCGCCTCGTCTCTTGTTTTTGAACTTCTGATAATTTTTATAAATTCATCTAAATTACCTATGGCAATCAAGAAACCTTCAAGGATTTCAGTGCGGGTTTCAGCTTTTCTCAATTCAAATTTTGTTCTTCGTATGACAACTTCTCTTCTATGTTCAATGTAACAATTAATAACATCTTTGATGTTTAATGTCTTTGGACGTCCGTGGTCAATAGCGAGCATATTGACCGCAAACGTTGTTTCAAGCTGTGTATGTTGATATAGATTATTAATTATTACCTTAGGTATCGCATCGCGTTTTATCTCAATTACGATTCTTGTATTTTCATCAGACTCATCGCGAATATCAGTAATGTCAGTAAAGGACGGGATTTTTTCATTAACAAGACCTGCAATTTTTTCAACGAGCATTGCGCGGTTCACGCCATACGGAATTTCCATTATTACAATCTGTTGTTTACCACCACTTACGTCCTCTACTCCAACCTTGCCCCGGACTTTCAGTACTCCCTTGCCTGTAAGAAAGTAATTTTTTATGCCT
Organism: Verrucomicrobiota bacterium; assembly: GCA_029572555.1. Taxonomy (GTDB): domain Bacteria; phylum Verrucomicrobiota; class Verrucomicrobiia; order Limisphaerales; family JAKPVM01; genus JAKPVM01. The sequence continues at coordinate 2,080 of JAKPVM010000349.1, forward strand.
TCAATACCACAGATTACGCAACCAGTTGGAAAATCCGGCCCCTTGATATACTGCATTAATTGAAGTGGTGTTATATCCGGATTATCTATTTGAGCGCAAATAGCATCTATAACTTCGCCAAGGTTATGAGGTGGAATATTCGTTGCCATACCAACGGCAATTCCCGTGCCGCCATTGACAAGAAAATTAGGAAACGCTGATGGAAAAACAGTTGGTTCAAGCCTTGTTTCATCATAGTTAGGGACAAAGTCGACAGTATCTTTGTCCATATCCTGCATCAATATCGAACCTAATGGACGAAGTCTTGCCTCAGTATATCGCATTGATGCCGGTGGGTCGCCATCTATCGAGCCAAAGTTCCCCTGCCCTTCAATTAAAGTTTCTCGCATTGACCACGGTTGCGCCATGTGAACAAGGGTAGGATAAATTGCCTGGTCGCCGTGAGGATGGTAATTACCCATCGTTTCGCCGACTATTTTAGCGCATTTAACATGTTTGCGATTCGGCAATACCCCGAGGTCATTCATCGCATAGAGTATCCGACGTTGCGAAGGCTTTAATCCATCGCGCACATCCGGCAAGGCGCGAGAGATAATCACAGACATTGAGTAGTCAAGAAATGAATTTTTAATTTCATCAGCTACGTTTACTTTAACAATTCGCTCTAAATGTTGTGGCTCACTTGTTAATTTATTATTATCTCCATTGTTGTTGGACATAGAATAATCAATAGTTTAAATATCAAGATTTCTTACATTAAGCGCATTATCCTCAATAAAATTCCGTCTCGGTTCAACCTCTTCTCCCATTAATGTTGTGAACATTTGCTCTGCTTCAATTGCGTCTGAAAGTTCTACCCTGAGCAGTTTTCTTTTTACCGGGTCCATAGTGGTTTCGTACAATTCCTGCGGGTTCATTTCTCCAAGACCCTTAAACCGTTTAATCTGAATCCCGCGTTTGCCAATCTCCTTTATTGAACTTAAGATTTCCGGAATGCTAAAAATTGGTTTTACCTTAGCATCGTCACCTTCGCCCTCAATAAGTTCATACAACGGCTTATCTTGCGCAGAATAGTGCTCAATATTAAGTCCCTTTTTTGACAATTTCGACATTAATTCTTCAATCGCCTTGCTTTCATGAAGTTCAATATGACGGGCTCGTCTGGTTATGGTTGTTTTTGGTTTTCCATTTCCACCGTTTTCTTCTTCTTCGCCACCAAACAAACCAAGGTCAGGATTTTCCTCGTCAAATTTTTCAAGTTCCTCTTCCTTTATAAAATAATGAACAGTTTCGTTATTACCTTCCCTTACTACAACTAAATGTCGGGGGAGTTCACCTGTATCTTTACCGCGATTTTCAAGATAATCTGAAAAATCTCCACCGTGCCTTCTTATTGCTTGCGCATATTTATCAAGTGTTTCAAGAAGTTCGAGTATTTCTACTAACTGTTTAGGAGGAATTTCCGTATCATCTTTTAAATCTCTTAATCTTACATCTTCAACCCCAAGTTCAATTAGTATCTTGTTTAAACCGGCGTCATCATCAACATATTCAACTCGTTTCTTACGAACAACCTGATACAAAGGAGGCTGCGCAATATAAACATATCCCTGTTTTATTAATTCAGGCATATGCCTGTAGAAAAAGGTAAGTAACAATGTCCTGATGTGAGCGCCATCAACGTCGGCATCAGTCATTATGATAATTTTGTTATATCTTAACTTGCCAATTTCAAAAGCGCCTTCACCTTCGCCGATTCCAATCCCTGTGCCAACTGCGGTAATTATTGTTCGTATTTCATTGTTTTGTAAAACTCTATCTAATCTTGCCTTTTCAACATTTAACAATTTACCGCGAATCGGCAGGATAGCCTGAAAACCGCGGTCTCTCCCTTGTTTCGCCGAACCTCCTGCTGAATCACCCTCAACAATAAATAGTTCAGTACGGGAAGGATCGCGTTCCGAACAATCCGCAAGTTTACCGGGCAATCCTCCGCCAGTAAGCGCACCTTTTCTTACTGTTTCGCGGGCCTTTCGCGCCGCTTCACGAGCTCGGGCTGCAAGCAGACATTTTTCAATAACCTTTTTAGCAACGGAAGGATTAGCATCAAAATACTCCATTAATCCTTCATAAACTATAGAACTAACTATTCCTTCAATTTCAGTATTAACAAGTTTAACCTTTGTCTGGGATTCAAACCTCGGATCTGTAAGCTTGATGCTAATAACGGCAACAAGACCTTCGCGCACATCATCGCCGGAAATCGAAGGGTCTTTTTCCTTCAAAAGGTTGCTCTGTTTTGCATATTGATTTATTGCACGGGTAAGTGCCGACCTGAACCCCGTTAAATGAGTGCCGCCATCAGTGTTGGCTATTGAATTTGCATAACAAAGAATCTGGTCGGCATATCCATCATTGTATTGCAAAACGCAATCAACAAAAACGTCCTCTTCCTTCTCGTTGACGGTAACCTCTCTTTTACCGCTTATAGAAATCGGCTTCGGATGAATAAGTTGTTTGTTTCTACTAATTTGTTTAACAAACTCTTCAATACCGTCTTTAAATAAAAATACTTCTTTCTTGTTTTCTACTCGTTCATCAATAAGAACAATTTTTAATCCTGGATTTAAAAACGCTAACTCCCTTAACCTATTTGCGAGTATTTCAAACTTAAATTCTGTTGTTAATGTGAATATTTCAGGGTCGGGTTTAAAAGTAATTAATGTCCCTGTCTGTTTGGATTTTCCAATAACTTTTAATTTTTGAATAGTCTTTCCGCGAGCAAATTCCATATAATAGACTTTGCCATCGCGAGAAACTTCGACCTTGAACCATTCTGATAAGGCATTGACGCACTTTGCACCAACGCCGTGCAGACCGCCAGAATATTTATAAGCGCCCTGACCAAATTTACCGCCGGCATGAAGATTTGTTAGGACAAGTTCAAGCGCTGGTATGCCAAACTTTGGATGGATGTCGACCGGAATTCCACGCCCATCATCTCTCACAGAACAAGAACCATCAATATGTATTACAACGTCAATAATTTTACAGTAGCCGGCAAGGTGCTCGTCTATGGAGTTATCAAGCACTTCATAAACGCAATGATGCAAACCCCTCTCATCCGGGTCACCAATATACATTCCCGGACGTTTCCGAACTGCTTCGAGACCTTCAAGTTTATCTATAGAGGAAGCATCGTATTTTTCTGGAGCCCGAATCCTTAACTTTTCTGCATCCTGTTTCTCTAAAATAACTTCTTCGCTTGACATATAATTTCCAATAATAAACAACTAAAATTTAATTATAATAATTTAAACCAAATTATCTAAAATATCAACATTAAAAAATGAAATAATAATCGTTAATATACAATATGTTGAGATTGCATAAATATTAAATACAATATATTGAAAGGTAAAACGGAAGTTAATCAAATATCATTATTAAAAATTATAATTAAAAGTAATGAGTCTGTTGTGCAAATAAATTCAACCATAAATTAACAAAGGATTTACAGGATTTTTTAC
>JAKPVM010000151.1 GCA_029572555.1 Verrucomicrobiota bacterium
CAATGGGTTGTGGAAAGTTATAGAAAACAACAAACGGAAAACTCGGATAAGAAAGATGATGAATCGGGATAAAAAGAAACTGTTTTTGCTAAATTCAAAGTTTAGCAAAATTTTAGTGCGGTTTTAATAAAAGTGAATATGCCAGAACCTGATTTATTTGGATTTGCATCCGAAGGTAAAACAGAACGAAAAACAGAGCCTAAATTCATTCCGTTATCTGCGCGGATGAGACCGCTTACGATTGATGAATTTGTTGGACAGACTCATATTTTAGGAAAAGGACAGTTATTACGAAGGGCGATTGAGTCAGATAGAATACAATCATTGATTTTTTATGGTCCGCCGGGGACTGGAAAAACTTCTCTTGCCTATATAATTGCAAATCAAACAAAGAGTAGATTTGAAAGACTTAGCGGGGTAGAATCGAATGTTTCAGATATGAGACGAGTCCTTTCTGCTGCTGCAAATAGGTTGGAAAATACCGGTCAGGCTACGATCCTTTTTATTGATGAGATTCATAGATTTAACAAAGCCCAGCAAGATGTCCTGTTGCCGGATGTGGAAAATGGGACGGTCAGATTAATTGGCGCTACCACACATAATCCGTTCTTTTTTGTTAATTCGCCGCTTGTGTCTCGTTCTCAAATATTTGAATTAAAACCGCTAACAAAAGAGGATATCCTTGAGTTGTTGCATCGCGCATTGATTGATGCCGAGCGAGGATTAGGAGGGATGAAGATTAAGGCGGATAAAGATGCTTTGGAACACCTTGCGATTATGAGCGATGGCGATGCCCGTAAGGCTTTGAACTCGCTTGAAATAGCCGCATTGACAACTCCGCCAGAGAGCGACGGTTTTATTCATATTACATTATCGGTTGCTGAACAGTGTATTCAAAAAAAGGCGGTAGTATATGATGGCGATGAAGATGCCCATTATGATACTATCTCTGCATTTATAAAATCGATGCGCGGCGGCGATCCGGATGCGGCATTGTATTGGCTCGCAAAGATGATTCACGCCGGAGAAGACCCGCGATTTATAACGCGTCGTTTAATGATTTGCGCAGCTGAGGATGTGGGGCTTGCCGATCCGATGGCTCTGGTTCTTGCGGTATCGGCGCATCAATCGGCAGAATTTGTTGGATTTCCTGAGGCTCAAATCCCTATTGCTGAGGCAACGATTTATATCGCCACAGCTAATAAAAGCAACAGCGCTTACCTTGCTATTGATGCAGCGTTAAATGATATTAAGTCAGGCGTAACTTTGTCTGTTCCAGACCATTTGAAGGATGCCAATTATTCAAGCGCAAAAAAACTTGGCCACGGGGAAGGATATAAATATGCCCACGATTTTGAAAATCACTTTGTCCCACAAGATTATCTTGGCGCTTTTCGCAGGTATTACGAACCAACAGAACAGGGAGTTGAAAAGAAAATAAAGGAAAGATATTTAAAATGGAGGGAAAAGTTAGATGCTGAAAAGGCTAAAAATGAGCAGAAGAAAGGGATGTAATGGATTTGTTCAAAGAAAAGGAAACGGCTCGAAGGCAGGTTATTGATAAAATAAAAGCGATGAGCCAGCAGCAGATGGCGGAAGAATCAAAAATTATATGCGAAAAATTATATAATTCGTCATTATGGCAAAGGGCGTCGAAGGTATTTGCCTTTGCTCCAATGAATTCAGAGGTCGATATTTGGGGACTAATAATGAATGGTTTGAAAGATGGCAAAACAATTGCCTTGCCTTTTTATATAAAACAGTGCAATATTTATAAAGCGCGAGTTGTTCGCGATTTAGAAAAAGATGTTGTTAAAGGGAAATTGGGCATAAGGGAACCAAAAGAAGAATGCGAGGAATTATCGCTAAAAGGAATAGATTTGATTTTAGTTCCGGGTATAGCTTTTTCTCCCGATGGGTACAGACTTGGTAGGGGGAAAGGTTATTACGATAAGATGTTGGCAGAGGCTCAGGGAATTAAATGTGGCGTTTGTTTTGAATGCCAATATGGATGGAATGTTCCTGTTGAGCCACATGACATTAAACTTGATTGCATTATAACACCCTCACTATGGTTGAAGTTTTCAAGCCAGCAGTGAGGAGTTGATGGATGAAATTGCTGGCTGATATTACTGCAAATATTGTGTTCCTCTTGATTGGAGGATGCATGGGAGTCGTTTTTTGTCTTTTACTTTTTAAAAAATATTTTAAGAGTGCAAAAAAAGAGGCTTATGATATTTTAGAATCTGCCAGAGCAGAAGCCTCGCAGATTGAGAAGGAAACAAGATTACGCACAACCGAAGAAGCAAACAAACAACGGGAAGAAACAGAATCATTATTTGCAAGAAAAAATAAAGAATTTGAAGAATTAAGAAAAAGAGTCGAGGAAAGGGAGCAATTATTAAACAAACAACTGGAAATTATTTGCACTCGTGAAAAAGAACTTAGAACATTAAACGATAATCTTATTAAAGAACGACAGGAACTTGAAGAAAATAAGAAGAAAATCGCCGAACTTGAAAAAGAATGGCGTAGTAAATTGGAGTCATTAGCAAATCTTCCAATCGCAACTATTCGGTCGCAGTTAATAAAAGAAATCGAAAGAGAAGCCGCAAGAGAGGCTGGCGCTTTCATAAGAAGAGTTGTAGAACAAGCAAAAGAAAACGCAGCTGAAAAATCAAGAGAAATACTTGCAACCGCACTCCAAAGGTATGCCGGAGAACATACCTTCGAAAATACAACTTCAACCCTTACGCTTCCTAATGAAGAAATCAAAGGCAGAATCATTGGAAGAGAGGGTAGAAATATCAGGGCTTTTGAAAATGCCACTGGTGTCACTGTTCTTATTGATGAGACGCCTAATGCTGTTGTCCTTTCTGGATTTGATCCTGTTCGGCGTGAAATTGCTCGTGAATCAATGAGTAGGCTTATCCTTGACGGCAGAATTCATCCTACACGGATTGAAGAGGTGGTGCAAAAAGTACAACAAGAGATGGATGAAACCGTTATTCGTCACGGAGAAAACGCTGTTGCGAGACTTGGTCTTTCTCCTATGCATCCTGAAATATTACGAATGCTCGGCAAACTTCACTTCAGACAAAGTTATAGTCAAAATCTGCTGGAACATTCAATTGAAGTTGGGTTTATTGCAAGTTTATTGGCTGCTGAAATGGGGCTTGATGTTCAAATAGCGAAACGGATTGGGTTATTGCACGATATAGGTAAAACGGTAAATCATGAGGTTGAAGGACCTCATGCGGTAGTTGGCGCTGAAGTTTTAAGGACTTATGGAGAGAGTGAGGTCGTGGTCAATGCGGTAGCATCCCATCACGGTGATGTCCCTGCTAAGGGTCCTTGGGGACCATTATTAGGCGCCGCCGATGCAATAAGCGCTTCTCGTCCAGGCGCTCGTTCAGAGACGTTGGAGACTTATCTAAAACGGGTTGAAAGCCTTGAAAAAATAGGTTCATCTTTTCCGGGCGTTGAGAAATGTTATGCTGTTCAGGCTGGAAGGGAACTTCGAATATTGGTGAAGCCGGAACTGGTTACCGACGACGAGGCAATGGCGTTGGCGAGAAGTATCGCAAAAAAAATCGAGGAAGAACTTCAATTTACAGGTCAGATTCGTGTTGTTGTTATTCGCGAGTCTAAGTGCATCGAATATGCAAAGTAAACATTTGTTTGGTTTTAAACCTCGGGCAATGAATAGGGTTGCCTGTATACATAAGATAGATACTGATTTGCATCGTTGTTGTTGGTAAATCTTTCAGACTTTGCATCCCATTCAAGGAGCGAATTCGTTTTAAGCGCAACGTTCGCTATAAGCGTTGCGGAGGTGCTTCTATGTCCAGTTTCAATATCGCAATTTGGTTTTTGTCTCGATTTAACGCAATCTAGAAAATTTCTTGTGTGATAAGTTGTGTTGGCAGTGGACATTTTTATAGATTTTTTACGCTCAATTAAAGGTTTTGCGCCTTCACGATATTGTTTATCAAGGTCTCTATTTAATGGACTTCTTGCGGGAAATTCTTTTGTTTTGATAATATCTGGAACGATTTCATAGCCATCGCCAAAGAGATAGAGTGTTCCTTTTGTTCCTCGTAGTTCAACCTCGCATCCGGGTAGACTCCACTGAGCGCCTGTAGCGTTGAACTGCGAAAATGTTACGAGACAATCGTCAGGATATTTCCAGATTACTTCAAGGGTATCGGGGATTTCACGATTATCGTTCATTTTAGAAAATTTTCCACCGAGCGCAGTGACAGCAACTGGAAAGTTTACACCAATCGCCCAATGTATAAAGTCGATGTAATGAACGCCAAAATTTGTGACCTGCCCACCGGAATAATCATAAAACCATCTGAACTTATAAAAGGTGCGATTTATATTGTATGGCTTTTTTGGCGCAGGTCCGAGCCATTGATTCCAGTCTAAATCGTCAGGAAGGTTTGAGTCTGGTGGATTGCCAATCCCGATAGGCCATTCATTTTGTATGTGGAAACTTCTTGCAACAGTAACTTTTCCAATATATCCATTTCTTACCAATTCGGCTGCTTCCATACAAACTGGTACAGAACGACGGTGAATACCTACCTGACATATTCTTTTATACTTTTCAATCGCTTTTGCCATTAGCCTGCCTTCGTTGACTGTCAATGAGAGAGGTTTTTCAACATATATATCTTTTCCTGCTTGCGCAGCGTGAATTGTTTGGAGGCAATGCCAGTTATCAGGCGTGCAGATTACGACGGCATCGACATCTTTTTGCTCCAGCAATTTTCGGTAATCTTTAAACTGTTTGGGATTTCCACCAGCCTTTTTTGCAGCGAAGTCAATATATGGTTGGTATAAATCACAAAGCGACGTTATTGCAATATCTTGATGTGGGAGAAATGCATCCAGAACCTGGTCGCCGCGGTTTCCTAATCCAATGAAGCCAATCTGCACTTTGTCATTTGCACCAAAGATATTAGGTTTCACAACTGACATCCCAATGCCTATTGCGGCAATGTTCCTCAAAAATTTTCGTCGTTTCATATATGATTGGATATTAAACAATATTAAAGTTTTACACTGTTATCAATTTAATTTGTAAAAGGCATTCATTTTTGTTGAAAGTTTTTATCTGGAATATTCAGGTTTATGGTATTAAACTTAAAACTTAATGCATGAGTTGCGTAGAATATTTTCTTTTTATAAGAAGGATTATAAGGAAATCCTATCTGTAATTTGTCTAATAATAATTTCCGCATTTATTAACCTATTAAAACCCTGGCCATTAGCAATAATTGTTGACTCTGTGTTGGGAAATAAAAAGCTGCCGGAGTATCTTAAAATGTGGTTTAATTTTGATGGGGATAAGATAAAGACAATTGTTATTCTTTCAGTTGTTGCCCTGTTTTTATATATATTACATTCACTTGTTTCTACATTGCATAATTATCGGTCAATTAAAATAGGCTTATCGGGTTTGCAAAGGGTACGGGAACAGTTATTTTCTACGCTTCAAAGTTTGTCATTGAAGTTCCATTATGGCAGAACTATGGGGGATTTGATTTATAGGGCGAGTTGGGATGCCTATTCAGTTCAGACGGTTTTTCAGCAAGGATTTATTTCAACGACCGCTTCGTTAATTTCGCTTATTATGATGATTTATGTGATGGCGAGTTTAAATTTAAAGTTGACGTTCGTTTCAGTCGCTATGATTCCTGTTTTGATTATTTCGCTTAAGATGTTCGGGAGACGAATGGTAGAGAAAGGTATGGAGGCTCAGCAAGCCGATAGCAGGGTCATTACATCGGTTCAACAAACAATCACAGCACTGCCATTAATCCAGAGTTTTACACGAGAAGAAATTGAAAATAAGAAATTTGTTGCCCATACTTCTACGGCTTTTAAAAAACGGTTGTCTCAACATTTCTGGGAATTGATTTACTGGTTTTCTGCCACTGCATTGTTCGGTGTAATAATTTCTGTTGTGATTTTGACAGGGGCAATGGAAGTGATAAATAACCGACTGAGCATTGGCGAACTGTTCGTATTTCTTGCATATTTAGGACAATTTTATGAACCGTTAAATCAAATCACACATTCCGGTTCAACTGTTGCATCGGCAATTGCAGGGGCAAAACGGCTTTTTGAAATTATGGATTCAAAAGATGAAATTTATGAAAAAGAAGATGCTAAACCTGTGTTATCCGCTTTTTTCATAGAAAAACATTTAAACAATGCGCAGGTTCCAAAAAATACCCATATTATCAATGGCGAGATTGAGTTTGATGATGTCTGGTTTTATTACGGGGAGAATGAATATGTATTAAAAAAGATTTCATTTAAAATATTGCCGGGTGAACGCACGGCTATTATTGGACCAAGCGGCGCCGGTAAAAGCACATTAATGAATCTTATTCCTCGTTTTTATGACCCTGTAAAAGGAACGATTAAACTTGATGGAGTTGATTTGAGAGAACTCCGTTTGAAGGATTTACGAAAAAACATATCTGTTGTTTTGCAAAACCCGTTAATCATTCCGACAACGGTAAAAGAAAATATCGCTTATGGTTGTCCACAAGCCTCTGAGGAGGAAATTATCGCTGCTGCAAAATCCGCAAGCGCCCATTTATTCATAGAAAAATTGCCACAAAAGTATGACACCGTGATAGGGGAAGAAGGGATTTCTATTAGCGCTGGCGAGGCTCAACGGATTAATATAGCACGAGCATTTTTAAAAGATGCTCCGATTTTATTGATGGACGAACCCACAGCCGCATTAGACCTTGAAAATGAAGCAATTGTTATAAAAACACTTTTTAACTTAATGAAGAAACGCACTACACTTATTATCGCTCATAGGTTAGAAACTATTAAGAATGTGGATAAAATTATTGCCCTTAAAAACGGGGAAATAATTGAGATGGGTTCTCCCTCCGAACTTAGTAGTGTTGAGGGCTATTTTTCAAATTTGATTAAGGGGATATTTTAAATTTCGTCTGTAATACTGAATGATTATTGCGCTTAGTGTAAATGTTAATCGCCATAATAAATCATTCGTAGTCAATCAATTTTGTTATTCCCGACTTCATACATTTTTTAGGGGGTATAAATGCGTAAGTCATTGATTATCAAGGGTCGAATTTTCAAGGTGCTTTGTAGTGCCTAACCCGAAATGTTAAGTCCTTGAAAATACGCTACTTATGAATATTTATGTATGAAGTCAGGAGATGTAACTCTGTGGATATGAAAGAGTATTTATCTTATTCCTGAGTTTGCACGGTCGGAAGGCATAATTATATTCCTTTGAGACAGAATGGCTTTTTCATTTTCGAGTAAGGCTTTACATTGAGTAAAAATTGGCATTTCTTTAAGAACAAATTCATAATGTTTAATTGAACCTTCCTGGTTTTTAATAACATCAAGAAGATTTGCATAATTGAAATGGATTTGCCAGTCATTCGGTCTTTCCGAAAGCGCAAACTCATAAGTTGCTAATGCTTTTTCCATATCCTTTTTTGTAAGGCTCTTGAGTTTTTGTTCAAGGTTTCTTTCGGCTTCTGCTTGTCTTTGTGAATGGTTTAGTTGCCCTTGAAAAAGGGGGGTTGATATAAAGCGCAATATTGCCGCTTCAATATCGATTTCATCCCATAATGTATAGGCAAGTCGCAGGGCGCAATCTTGTTCAGATGGAAGAGTAGAGATGGATTTTTCTATAGATCCAGGATTTATTAAATCAAGGTTTTTAACCAAATCGCAAAAGGAAGTTTTAGCTAACAGATAATCTCCACTGAATTTGAAATGCACGTATTCATGAAAATAACGGTTTCCGGGAATTTCATTTTTGCTTAAAGCGTCTTTTATAAAAGTTTGCTCAGTATCAATAAGAAAAACTCCTCGTGGCTTCATAACTTCCGCGATTTTTCTTATTGCATTATTAATCTGACTCTCAGACCTGAACGGCAGTGCGTCATAATCGCAGGCTAACTGATAATATTTTAAAGCAATATCAATTTTTCCTATTGCCTTGTAGCATTCTGCAATTTTGTAATTTAACTCTGCGTATTTGTTGTCAATCTTGTAAGCATTCTCGTACGGTATTATCGCCGCAGAATAATCTCCCGATGTAAATTTAAGGTCGCCTTCGGATACAAAATTGTTGAATTCTTTAAGTTCATTTTCGGTAATCCCTTTTTTATGAAGAGAGCCGAACGGTGGTGAGTCCTGCAAGTTGACCGCAATAGTTGATAAAAATACCTTTGCCCCATTTTTAGTGGCTGCTTTACAGATTTTATAGAGATTTGCTTCAAAATTTTTGATAGTTGCAATCCTTGCTTTATCATTGAAAGCTATTTTATGCTTTTGAAAATACTCAAAATCTTGTGTCTGATGCTTTGATGAATGGCTGATTTTTGAAATAATATCTCCAATGAGTTGATAAATCTTCGTCTGATTAGCTAAATGCTTTAACTCAATTAGAACGGGATATTTTACAATATTAAATTTATTCGGGTCCGGTGCATAAAGTCCAACTGTCTCGTTGTTTCCAAGATAAATAACAAATCCATCTGCCCCATACTTTGCGCATTCTTCAGCAATTGGGATAACAACATAAGAATTTATCCCGCGCATTGCAGCGTTTATTACTTCAAATTTATTGCTCGGGAATTGCCGTTCTAACATTAATTCAAGAATTCTTGCAAAACCAAATGCTGGGGCAGGTGTTCCTTGTGCAGCAGAGTCCCCAAGAACGAATATGCGAATTGTACCCGGTGGTTTTTCAATCGGAATTTTAAATGGCCAGGCGGTCTTTACAGTCCCAGCCGGGAAAAAGCGCCTTGCAAAATTCGTGTTCGGAACAAGGTAATTATCATCATAGCGAGAGAAAAACTCGATTGAATAGCCATAATTAAAAAGCCTTAAAATAATTTCAATAAGAAGTAAAAATACCGCCGGTGTGCCAATTATTAGCAAAAACTTTAGTAAAATTGTATTTTTTCTTGATGTCCTTTTTGTGAGTTTTAATAACGTCTTTTTAACAAAGGGCTTGTTTTTCGACACACCTTCCTCTCCACGCACAATAGGATGGCGTCGATTGTTGGTTCGGTTTTTGGGCATAAATGTAAAATACCATAACCAAAAATTTTGTAAATAATTTTTTATTTAGATTGAAATCGAAGGCGGATTAATGGATAATCAAATCAAATACAACTTATGAGCAGACAAAAACCAATTAATTGTCTTTTGTTTTTTATATTTGCGTTTCTGCTGTTTCAATTGAATGCACAGTCTGATGAACAAATTCCACGATATAAAACTGGCTTTGCAACTGTGGTTAAGATTGGCGCAGACATCCAAAAGGTAATTGATGAAAAATATAAAGATGTGATAAATGAGATTCCTGTTTTTCTTGAAACCGATTTAATGCCATCTATCAAGCCTGTTGAATATACAGGAACCAACCAGCCAATGCGGGCGGTGTTTATTTCTGCGGGATTTATCGATTTAATAAACCTTGTTTCACACGCAAAGGCAATCGATTCTATCCAGAAAGGTTATTTTGAAAAGTATATTTTAATTCTTTCTAAGGAAAGTGGAAAAAAAGAACTTGCGCCACTTTCCGAAGGCAATACTGAGAAGTTTAATACGGAAAGTATATATAATACACAAAGGAGTTATTTTAACCAGATGGCGGGGATGGTTTTAGGGATTGAGTTGTCTCATCATTATCTTGGCCATTTTAAGAAATATAAGGATAAACTTGAAGATAGTTCGGGCAATCCCATTCCTATCAATGATTTATTAACTCCAACAGAATGGGAAGAGTCAATGAGAGAAGGGGCACGGGTTGCATTGAATTGTGGATATGGTATTGACGGGATAAAAGCCCTTTATGATGCTATTGCAAAGATGAAAGAAAGACCGTCCTGGACTTCTTATTTTCTGCCGAAGAACGCAAAAGTGGACAAAATCAAAAAAGAACTGGAAAAATTAGAGAAGAAGTTTTTTGCAGGTGATTTGTAATATCTATTTTACAGAATTATCCAGAGGTATTTTTAGTTTTTCATATAAATTCTTTCTTCCTGTTTTATCTGAGTTAAGGATTTTTCGGGCATAAGATGCAACTTCTTTGGCGCGTGAACGAGGAACAACAATAACACCGTCTCCATCGGCAACTATTATATCGCCTGGCATAACTGTTACACCTCCACAAACAATTGGACGATTAACGGATTCGATTTCGTTTCTACCAGGACGGATTCCTCTACCGGGCTTTTTAAAATACAGCGGGATTTTTTCAAGGATAATTTCGTCCGTGTCTCGTGCTGTTCCACTGGTAATAACTCCTACGCATCCCTTTAATTTCCAACTTAAAATATTATTAGACCCGATTGAACCGACATCCGTTTCCTGAGTTTCTTCTATTACGAGAACAGTGCCTTTTCTGATTATTTGAGTAAACGGTTCGCCTGAACGATTTTTGTAAAAGTCTGCAACCCATTTATCGTATTCTTCGATGGAGACTCCGACCGGTGTGGGTTGTTGCGTTGGTATATATCTTGCAGTAATGGCAATGCCAATGATTCTATGGGTTGAATTAGATATGTCTCGCCAGAGGGGGTGTATTTCCGGATTCATTAATCCTATATCTTTCAAACCGATGGCGTCCATACCGTCAGAAACGTCTGCTACCCTTAAGCCTTCAAATAACCTCAGTATTTGTTCATCTTCGGCTTCGGGATAGGTTTTTGTTGGTATAAAGTTTGTTCCATTGTGGAATTCGACTTCTGCCGCAAAAGTGTTGTGAATGTTTAAGAACATCGCTGTTCCTGTGAAAACCATCATCATTAGCTTAATCATAATAATAATTTTAGATATTTTTTTTCACATTTCAATTCTAACATGCTTGACTGGTTTTGAACAATCGGGTAAAAAATCCACATTACGCTATGAGTGAAATCCATTTATTTGCTGTTGCAAGCGCGCCGGCATTGAATCTTGGCGCAATTGATTTATTGATAATCATAACTTACTTCTTTGTTGTCCTCGCTATAGGCTTTTATCTCAAGAAATATGCGAGCACCGGTGACGATTTTTTCCTTGCCGGCAGAAAAATGACAGCGTGGATTGCCGGGATAAGTTTCGTAAGCGCAAACTTGAGTTCCCTTGAAACAATGGGTTGGTCGGCAATGGCTTATCAATACGGGATGTTAGGCGCTCATGCTTATTTAATTGGGGCGATACCGGCGATTCTGTTCCTTGCGATAGTAATGATGCCGTTTTATTATATATGCAAGACTCACTCTGTTCCCGGGTATTTAAAACTCCGCTATGGTGAGGGCGCTCGTTCCGTTGCCGGTATTTCATTTAGTTTTATGACAGTGATGGTAAGCGGGGCGAGTATGTTTGCAATGGCAAAGATTTTGAACCTGCTTTTAGGCTGGGATATACACGTTAGCATCTGGGTTTCATCAATTACAGTGGCAATTTATGTTGCGCTTGGTGGACTTCTTTCGGCGGTATTTAACGAGGTAGTGCAATTTTTCTTAATCTGGTTTGGTTCGCTACTAATCCCGGTTCTTGGCATTGTTCACGCCGGGGGATGGGGTAAAATGATGGATACTATTCAACAAAATGTGAAAATCATTCATCCATCGGTTCAAAATGCGGATTTCACAAGTTTATGGCGGAATTTAGGCTCATTTGATGCAAATCCAATGGGTATTGATTGGTTTGGAATGGTGTTCGGATTGGGAGTTGCGGTTGGTTTAGGTTATTGGTGCACCGATTTTTTGCAGGTACAACGGGTGATTGTAGCTAAAAATTTGAGGGCAGCGCAGAACGGCACAGTTATTGGGGCGGTATTGAAAATGTGCGTCCCGTTGATAGTCACAATACCGGGATTATTGGGGCTTGCCGTGTTATTAAGCCCTGATGGTTCCCCTCTGGTTTTAGTGCCTGAAAGTGATCCAAGAGCAAGAATCACAAATCATACTTACAATGATGTTTTGCCATTACTTATGGGGCAATATCTTGGACCGGGTTTATTAGGACTTGGAGTTACTGCGATGATTGCCGGGTTTATGTCGGGAATGGCTGGAAATGTGAGCGCATTTGCAACTGTTTGGACTTATGATGTTTATAAGGCTTTGATTAACAAAAACGATACTGACAAGCACTATGTAAGAACGGGTAGGTGGGCTTCAATTGTGGGGGTATTAATTTCAATTGCTGCTGCTTATGCGTTGCTGTGGTTTTCTAACATACTTGAGTTTTTGCAAGTGCTTGTATTTTTCTTCATCGTTCCATTGTTTGGTACCGTAATTCTGGGTATGTTGTGGAAACGATCAACACCAGCGGCAGGTTTTTGGGGATTCTTGACGGCGATTATTTTTTCAATCTGTATGTGGGTTTTTGTACACTCGTTTCCTGATGGATATAGACCACAACCAAAAATCTCAATTGAACCGCAATCTGTTGTTAGCGTGGAGCGTCAGAACGGCAACAACGGCAGGATAAGGAGGATTGTTGTAGAAAGCGGCAGTATCGACGTGGTTAATGTGCCATTTTCATCGGTTTCCAGCCTTAGTGAAAAAGCGAACAAATATATATTAAATTTACAGAACGATGCGACGCTTCCTCCGATGGTCAATCAAAAGGGCGATAATGTCTCTGTTCAATTACTTGCACCAGAGGTGATAAACTCTGTTACAAAAGAAAAATATGGGTTTGGTGTGGAAGCCGTTCCTGTTATTTTAAAATCCGGTGTTAAAGTGATTTATAGCGACATTGAAATGAAGTTTGTCCCTGCTGCGTTTAACCCAGCGCATACAAAATATATCGCCCGTTCAGAAAAGGCAAAACCGATGGCTGTTAATATGTATAGCGCCTTCTGGTCGCTTGTTGTGTGCATGGCGGTAACTATAGTCATAAGCCTGTTCACAAAACCGAAACCTGAATCTGAGTTGAAAGACCTTGTAATGGGATTGACCAAAATCCCCGATGAAGGACCTTGTCCCTGGTACGAAAGTCCAAAACTGTGGGCAGGGATTGTATTGGTTGTGTTAATAGCAATAAACATTATATTTTGGTAATTATGCAAAACAAAGAATATCATGAGATGATTCCAATCTGGTTTTTTATAGGATGCTTACTCGCGTTCTATGGATTACTAATTATGGGCGCGGGGATATACCAGATTTTTTATCCCCCCGAACATAAACTCGCATTGTACCATCTTCATCCGGGAGTTTGGTGGGGTGGCTTTATGATTTTGTTCGGCTTGTTTTATATCATTAAATTTAAGCCGAAGAAGGATTAGATATTTAAATTCTGGACAAAGGTTTGATACTTTGTTAGTGTTCTGAAACCCCGAAGGTTGTTTGTTTCGGTGTGCTTAACATAAATGAATAAATTATTAAAATAGGAGAAATTATGAAATTTGGCTTTGCTTCAGCGATATTGCCAGAGTTGACACTTGAACAGGTCTTTGAATGCGCTGCATCTATTGGTTATAAGTGCGTAGAAGTGATGTGCTGGCCTGTGGGAAAAGCCGAGCGAAAATATGCCGGCGTAACTCATATAGATGTGGCAACGATAACGAAACAAAAAGCCGCCGAGATTAATCAACTTTGTAAAAAATACAATGTTCAAATAAGCGCCTTAGGGTATTATCCTAATCCGCTTGACCCGGACCCCGTTGTTTCTGAAATTTCAATTAACCATATAAAGAAAGTCATAGTTGGTGCGCGAATGCTTGGTTTAAACAACGTAAACACCTTTATCGGAAGGGATTGTACAAAAACCGTTGAAGATAATTGGGATAGGTTTTTGAAAGTCTGGAAGCCAATGGTGGCATTCGCCGCAGAACAAAAAATCAACATTGGTATAGAAAATTGCCCTATGTTTTTCACGAATGATGAGTGGCCTGGCGGAAAGAACCTTGCTCATTCTCCCGTTATCTGGCGAAGGATGTTTAACGATATACCGGATAAAAATTTTGGCTTAAATTATGACCCTTCTCATCTGGTATGGCAACAGATGGATTGGATTAAACCGGTTCGTGAATTTAAGGACAGAATTTTCCATATACACGCAAAGGATGTTTTATTGAATAGGACTGTGTTGAAAGATTGTGGTATCCTTGCCACACCGCTCAAATATCATCTGCCAAGGATTCCGGGTTTTGGAGAGATTGATTGGCATAAGTTCGTTGGTGTTTTGCGCGAGGTTGACTATCGGGGACCAGTATGCGTTGAGGTGGAAGATGATACCTTTGGGAAGACGTTGGATGGAAGAAAACTGGCTTTGAAGGTGGCTTACAATGTTTTAAGTCCGCTTATTCCTGAATAAAATTATTTACCAGCATTACTTATGGAAGCAAAATATTCTTATTCTGAGTTAGCAAAGATGATTGACCATTCGCTTTTACACCCTGCATTGACCGATAAGGAAATTGTAGCTGGATGTAAAATTGCAAAAAAATACAATGTAGCATCAGTCTGCATTAAACCGAGCGGTATTGAGATAGCAAAAGCAGTTCTGCTGGGTACAGATGTGGCTGTTGGCACGGTTATTGGATTTCCACACGGTAGCACCTTAACTGATGTTAAACGATATGAGACAGAAGCGGTATGTAAGCTTGGCGCAACCGAAGTTGATATGGTTATTAACATTGGTAAGGCGCTTTCAAATGAATGGAAATATGTAACTTACGATATTAAGGCTGTTGTAACTGTGGCGCATAGATACGGGGCAATTACCAAAGTAATTATTGAAACCGACTATATCACGAACAAAAATGTCAAAAGGCATTTGTGTAATATTTGCGAAGAGGTCGGCGCCGACTTTGTAAAAACTTCAACAGGATTTGGTTTTGTTAAAGACGACAGCGGTAAATATAGCTACAAAGGCGCAACCGAATATGATGTTGAGTTGATGAGAAAGGCTTGTTCTCCAAAAGTTTTGATTAAAGCGGCTGGCGGCATTCGAGATTTGGATACTTTAATTCGTATGCGGGAACTTGGAGTATCAAGGATAGGCGCCACAGCAACCGCTCAAATACTTGATGAATATAAGCGCCGTTATAACGCAAAGGAGAATTAATTAATCCTAATTGCAATAAGATCTAAATAAAATTATTTTTATTTTTTATTAGGGTTCAACTTCAATTTAAATTGAAATCAAGTTCTGAATTTGATATAGGTCATCACTAATTTTAATAAATAGTAATAATGTTAATTGTCCAAAAATATGGCGGAAGCTCGGTTGGAAACATTGAAAGGATAAAAAATGTTGCATCGAGGATAGCCGATTATCGCTCAAAAGGGCATAAAGTTGTCGTTGTTGTATCGGCAATGGCTGGTGTTACAGATGGTTTAATAAAAATGGCTAAAGAATTGATGCCGATACCGAATGAGCGCGAACTTGATATGTTATTAGCCACAGGCGAGCAGACAACGATAGCACTGGCAGCGATGGCATTAAACTCAATGAACATCCCTGCGGTTTCACTCACAGGGGCGCAGGCAGGAATTGTAACCGATGGCGTCCATACCAAGGCAAAGATTAGAAATATTACGCCTAAAAAAATCCATTCATTGCTTGATGAAGGTAATGTCGTGATTGTAGCAGGATTTCAGGGGGAAACACCCGACGGACAAATCACTACATTAGGACGAGGCGGTTCTGATTTGACTGCAATTGCGCTTGCATCGGCTCTGAAAGCGGATTTATGCCAGATTTACACTGATGTCGACGGCGTTTATACTGCTGACCCGAGAATTGTACCGAACGCGAGAAAGATGGAAGAAATTTCTTACGATGAACTTCTTGAACTTGCAAGCGCCGGGGCAAAGGTGATGCAATCAAGGTCTGTGGAATTCGCTAAAAAGTTCAAAGTAGTGTTTGAAGTAAAATCGAGTATGAACAATAATCCAGGAACTATTGTGAAAGAAGAAACCAAAAGTATGGAAGACGTCGTGATTCGCGGCGTAGCATTAGACAAGAACCAGGCAAAGGTAACAGTTGTTGCTGTGCCGGACAAACCCGGAATTGCAGCGCAAATTTTCAAAGCCCTTGCGGATGCCACAATTAATGTGGATATGATTGTTCAGAACGTTAGCCACGGCAATGGCATCAGGACAACAGACGTCTCGTTTACAGTGGATAAAGCCGATTTGCTTAAGGCAAAAAAAGTTATTGACGGACTTAAAGAAACGATTGGTTTTAAAGATATTATCACAGACGAGAACATTGCTAAATTATCAGTCGTCGGTGTAGGTATGCGGAGTCATTCAGGAGTCGCTGCAAAGATGTTTGATTCGCTCGCCAAAGAAGGCGTTAATATCAATATGATTTCAACCAGTGAAATCAAAATATCTGTTGTTATTGATATTGCTGCGGCTGAAAAGGCTACC
This sequence comes from Verrucomicrobiota bacterium, assembly GCA_029572555.1. Taxonomy (GTDB): domain Bacteria; phylum Verrucomicrobiota; class Verrucomicrobiia; order Limisphaerales; family JAKPVM01; genus JAKPVM01. The sequence continues at coordinate 16,410 of JAKPVM010000151.1, forward strand.
CGAACTGTTCATAACGCCTTTATCGGTTAAATTATTGTCAACGATTTAACCTTTTTCTTATTGTTAAATACAATAGGAAAGGAGTGCTTTTTTAGGCACAATAATATTCTCGAAAACGTGTTTTCTGATATGAAGAGAATTTACAGGGTAATTATACTATTGATTGCAGCTACGTTAGTTGTAATGTTTTCAAGCGGTTGCGTTGTAGCATTGGTTGCAGTTGGTGCAGGAGCGATTAGTTCAAAGAATAGCGAAATCCCTTACACTTTTTCAGATGGTGAAATGAAAAGGGTTGAATCAACTACAATGGATAAAGCATTGATAGCATTAGAGAAAACTGCTAAAGATATGAAATTCACAATTGAATCACAATCTCGCGATGCATCAAACAGTGTGATTGAAGCAAAAGACTCAAAAGGAACAAAGATTAATATCGCTCTTGAGAAAGTAACTGATAATACTGTTGAAATAAAAATTAAGGTAGGTTCAGTCGGCGACGAAAAGTATTCATATAAAATATTAAAGACACTGAGAAAGAATATTTTATCGGTTAAATAAACTATTTAAATTTTTTATATATTGCATTATTTGGGAATTTTTTATATGGGTAAATCTATGATAAATAAAATTATGGTTGCGTTCGTTTGTTTAGTAGCGTCTGTTTTTATTGCAATAACTTTTAGCGGTTGCTCAACAGGGACAGCCAGGACAGGAGCCGGCGCTGGTAATTATTCCTATTCAAACGGAGATATGAAAAGCGTTGAGAATGCCACAATGGATAAAGTGTGGAACGCGGTAGAAAAAACAGTTAAGGAAATGGGATTTGTTGTTGAATCGCAATCTCACGATGCATTAGTAAGTGTGATTGAAGCCAGAGGCGCAGGAGACAAGAAAATAACCATTAAACTTAGTTTCTTAACCGAAAAGACGACCGAAGTGAAAATCAGAGTTGGATTTTTTGGTAGTGAGGAATTCTCTTATCAAATATTAAAAACAATAAGAGAGAAACTTAGTTAGGGCGCATTAATTATAGTGATTTAAGGCTTTTAAATGCAAGAGATTGGTTTAATTTTATTTCTTGAATTATCTAATAGTGTTTGTATTAATTAGTGTATGAAAAAGATATTTATAATATTTGCCTCATTGATGGCATCGGTCACTATCGCTGTATTTTTTAGTGGTTGCATCGCAGCGGTGGTCGGAGCTGGAGCGGGGGTTGGAACTTACGCTTATGTAAAAGGAGAGATGAAAAGCGTTGAACAAGCTTCACTGGATAAAACGTGGAGCGCCGTAGAAAAAACTGTCAAAGATATGGGTTTTTTCGTTGTGTCAAAATCGCGCGATGCATTAGCCGGTGTGGTTGAAGCCAGAGGCGCCGGGGATAAGAAAATCACTATTAAGGTTAGCCTTGTAACGGATAAAACGACTGAAGTGGGAATTAGAGTTGGAACCTTTGGCGATGAGAAATATTCGTATCAAATCTTAGAAAATATAAGAAAAAATATGTAAATGTGAACCGTTGTTGGGCTTAATGTTGTTTTAATGTAACCGTTTTTAAATATCTTGGGATTCAATTTCTTCCCTGGTTTTAAATTTATTCTTTGAAAAAATCATATAGAGCAAGAAACCGATTAAGATTGTAATAAAACCAAAAA
>JAKPVM010000159.1 GCA_029572555.1 Verrucomicrobiota bacterium
TCTGTTTAATCTGTGTAATCAGCGTTCCATTTTCGTTCATTAATGTAATGCCAATCTTCGACTGATAACGATAAATTTACCGGGAGGATGTGAAAAGAGGGTAAAAATTTCCAAAAGTGATTTTTAAAAATGCATTAAAAAATCCCTGAAAAATCAGGAGGTTGAATTTGGTTTTTATCAGTTATGGGATGATAGTGTTTTTTTGCTGTATATGTTAATGATTGAGAAAAAAATTGGTCAATAAGTCTTCTATTTTATTCCATTATCTATGCTGAATGATTTTGGATATAGCAAAACTTTGATTATTCTCTTGAAAAAAGAACAAGATTTATGAAACAATTTAAGTATATGAAAAAAATAATTATACCGACGCTTTTTCTATCTTTGGTTTGCTTTTCGGTTCAAGGACAGGTTATTACTGTGGAACGGCTTATAAATGAGATGACAGATCTCAAAACAATGGCTGAATTTCCAGACCCGCCATTCACTTGTAAACAGTTTTCGTCTTATGACCGCAAATCCGTTTCCCCTGATGATAAAAATTGGTTTGCAAATGGAGACTCCGGACAATTTTTACGGGTTGAAGATGTTGCAGGCAGAAAGGAGTATGTGATGATGGATGCGCAGGGACCGGGCGCCATCGTCAGGATTTGGTCGGCTAACCCCACAGGCACATTGCGGATTTATCTTGATGGTTCAGAAACACCTGTCATTGAATCGCCAATGGATGTAATTCTTGGTGGAAAATTCCCCGGTTTGCCCCGTCCAATTGCCGGAGAATATAGCAAGGGATGGAATTTATATTTTCCAATTACCTATCAAAAAAGTTGCAAGGTAACCAGTGATAAAGGCGGTTTTTATTACCATGTAAATTATAGGACGTATCCACCAGATACAAAGGTAGAGACTTTTACCGTTGATTTATTTAAAAAATTGTCTGACAAGGTTGAAAATCTTGCAAAGTGCCTATCATCACCAAAGGATTGCCCTCGTGTTATCGGAGGAAAAAGCAACCATTTCAGTGGAAATTTAAAATCATCTGGCGGTGGACGAACCGAAATATCAACTTCATTTAATGGACCATCAGCTATTGTTGGTATTGTGATGAAGGTTAAATCCACAAATATTGAAGATGCCTTAAGAGGAATTGTTCTAAAAGGTTATTTTGATGACAATCAGACGATTGAAGCGCCGCTCGGCGATTTTTTCGGAAGTGCACCCGGAATAAATCCTTATGAATCTCTTCCCTTAGGTATGTTAAAAGACGGAACACTTTATTGCAACTGGGTGATGCCATTTAAGAAAAACGCAAAGTTAGATTTTTCTAATTACGGAGAATTAGATGCCGAAATTGACGCAGAATTTACAACTATTCCTTATAAATGGACGGAAAACACGATGTATTTCTATTCCAAATGGAAGGTTGATTTTGATGTGCCAACGCGTCCAATGTTTGATTACAATTATTTGACTGTCTATGGGAAGGGAGTGTTTGGGGGCGTTGCATTTTTCATTGATAATCCCGTTAAGGATTGGTGGGGTGAAGGAGATGAAAAGATTTATGTTGATGGCGAAAAATTCCCCAACCACTTCGGGACTGGCACAGAAGATTATTATGGTTATGCGTGGTGCTACCCTGTCCCATTTACCCATGCTTATCATTCACAACCCCGATGTGACGGTCCGGGTAATTTTGGAAGAACGAGCGTGAACCGATTCCATATTATTGACCGAATTCCTTTCAATACCCAGTTTAAGTTTGATATGGAACTGTGGCACTGGAATGCTAATTGCAAAGTAAATATGGCTGTATGCTCTTACTGGTATGCAAAAGGCGAGGCAAAAGATACTTTTAAACCAATAAAATCTGATGATGTAGTTGTTAAACCAATTATGGCTTATAAACCGCCACGAGTAAAAGACGCCCTTGAAGGAGAAGAATTGAAAATTGTAAAAGTTACTGGAACGGTAGAACCACAGGATTGGAGCGGATTGAGTAATGAACGGCATTTGTGGTGGCACGCAGGAATGAAACCCGGCGATACTTTGACATTGGCATTTAAAGCGCCAAAGGCTGGAAAATATCGTGTGTTAGCGCGGTTCTTGCGGGCAAAAGACTATGGAATTCATCAGATTTCAATCAATGGTGTGAAAGCAGGCGAACCAATAGATTTTTATAACCCGGATGTTAAACCCTCAAATGAAATAGACCTTGGTGTGTTTGACCTTAAACAGGGTGAAAATGAATTCACGGCAACCATTGTAGGCGCAAACGAAAAGGCAATAAAGGCATATATGTTCGGGCTTGATTATATCCTGTTAAAACCAGTGGAATGATTAATGGATAAACCCGAAAAACCAGCCTAACATAAGGAATACAAGAAGTAGTGCAACCACTATCCAGAGGAGACCGTATTTTCTGAAACGCGGTTTCTTTTGATTGCCAAATTCCTCATTAATAAATTCGTCATAATCAAATTCATCGTCAGGTAAATCTAATCGTTGAGAGTAAGCCCTGACTGACCAACCAGTTTCATAATCCGAACCACACTCCGGACAAGCACGGGCATCGTCAGGAATCTCTGCGCCACAATTTGGACATATCTCAGGCGGTTTACGTTTGTTGTTCATTACAAATTATTCTTGTTTAATTAACGAAATATTATGATAAATACAATTCAAAATCTGAGTGTTTAACTGCGACAATGTTGCCGTCATTTTGAAAGGAGGTTGCCGATTTGCATTCTGATATTATATAACTTTTTTGCATCTTTTTCCCAATCAGTCCAACTTCGGGCAACCTCTCTGACTAATTGCTGAGCCTTTGAACTATTGCCGCTTTCTGAAAGAAGTTGGAGGTATTCAAAATCCTCAATGCCTTCGCGAATTTGTTTTAACCGCATCGAAGCGACTGGACCATCAAGACCAACCTCTATACCGGGATAAAACAAACTGCCTTCGCCATTGTAATTCCTATAAGTTGCCGGAATTGTCCAGACATCTTTGGCTTGTTCCCAATAAACAGTTGTCCAGTAAAGAATCCCGTGTAGACCATAACGATAGCTTATCCAACTGGGAACTCGGTAATTTAATAATGGAAAGTCAATTTGCCAGAATGGAGTATCTTTGCCTTTTTCACCCTGACAAAGTGCAGTGTACGACCACACTTCTTCACCAGCAGCGAGTCTTTCAGCAATGGGTTTTTCCTCAAATAATGGCCAGAGAGGAACCCAGATATCTACGCTGCCAACTAATGTCCCCCACTCGGGTTTTTGTGGTGTTGGTTGTTCGGTGCACAGGACTTTAATTCCCGGTTGCGCCTCGTGGATTAGTTTTGCCCGCTTACGCACCTGTTCGTAAGCCTCTACGTCGTTTGGTTCATCAAGGACATATATATAAGCCAGTTTTTCCCATCCATTTGATTTTAGAAAATCATACATTTGCCTCAAATATCTTGTCGAACGTTCCCTATCTTTACCTGTGGGGTCGGAACCGATTAATCTTAAAGGAAATCCTGTAATATGAAATTCATTCATCCACTTTTTTAATTCATTAATTGTTTTGTCATCAATAGCAATTGAACCATCTGATTTTACCTGTGGCATTAAATAAGAGGGGATTAATGGTGAAAGCCTATGTTGAGCCAAAGCCTCGCTGTAGCGATATTCTAAAAGCCGATATAAATCTGTGTTTGGTTCAGCTTTATGAGACTTTGCAATTCTGGAACCGAACGAACCAAAATTTGAGCGCAAAGAAGGTTTGTCAGGCAGCTTAAAATTCCATACTGTCAAAGTATAATTCAATTTTAAGTTCAGTGGCGAAATCGTAATAACCCCTTCATACACACCGGAACTGGCGTCAGGTGGAACATAAACTTCAACCCAGATAGGCTGGTTTTTCATTGGTTCAACATCAAAAGGCATTGCGGAAAATCTCCCACCTTTTAATGGTTCACCAGTGTATGGATTAATAAGCGGTATTAATGCGTCGGGATACCATCCCGGTTTTAACGAAGATTTTGGACTATTGGTTTTAATTTCTAAATAGTGTTCACGATATAATGTGATGAATTTGCTGTCAATTGTTGCGCCGTTTTTAGACTTCAATGGGCTTGCGCTCATCGTAATATTTTTTAGTCCGCCTGAACCACCAGATATAACAATCTGATACGGCTCATATTCATTTTTAGCGGCGTAAATTGAGATTGTGGTATTTGTTAAAGGAGTGTCATCGGGAGATATTCGAGTTAAGGAATCGATAAAATACGCCGTCGGTTTTTCAGCCGCAAAAAGTGGATTAATCGAAGGCTTTAATATTAGCGTTAAAAATATCGCAAATACAATATTCACGCATTTCAACATTGAAGAATTTCTAATTTTCATAATGGATTTGTCTCTTTAAAGATAGACGATTTGTTTGATTATTGGCTTCATAAAAAGATGAAATTGATTTTATCAAAAATCTGTGGATAGAATATAGGAAAAATTAATCATTAAAGGATGCCAAAACTATTTTTCTATAAAACAAAAAACACCCTGCACCGGGGTGTTTACCTTTACAAAAGATATGTTTTTAAACCGTTAGCTAACAGCAATCATAGAAACTCTCTCACCATTTTGATTTCGCGCAATGCCACTGGCATTGGGGTCAAGTTGCAACTGACCATCAACGCGAAACATATAATGATGATGTCCGTGTGGTAATTCAACCTGTAAGAACCACGCCCCATCTGGACGACGTTGCATAGGATGAACGGTAGGATCCCATTTGTTAAAATCACCGACAAGTTCAACAGACTTTGCCTGTGGTGAGTTGCAGATAAAATTTACTGCCCTAAGCGTCTTTTTTGGCGCAAAGTGTTTTTTACTTATATGATGCGAATGATGCATGTGCATATAATTAATTCATTTTCAATATGTTATTATGATTAAAGACTTTGGTAGGGATAAAAACTTGCCAAAGTCTATTATATTAATAACACTTTTTATTTCGAAATTCAATAGTTTATAATCAAAATTTTCTAATCAGGTATTGAATTGATCTTCTTTTCTTTTAAACAGAATATTAAATGTGGTCATTGAACCATAGCAACGGGTTATATATTGTTGCATTTCAAATTTTTCTGCATCCGTTAATTTTTCTGAGGCATTTACTTTTTGCTCTAAACACCGCAAATTATTTCTCATCATCACAATTTTATGGAAAAAGACTTCGAGTGGAACCTCTTTTGGTTGCAAGGAAGAATCTGCGGGTTTAATAATGAGTGTGCCATTTTGCCATCGGATGGCAAGTTCTTGAATAACATCATCGGGCTTCTGGATATTCAACCTATTTGCTACTTCAGAGACAACATCTTTAATAAATTGTGCAAGCGGAACTTCAATGCCGGTAATAGAAGCAACCGGTTCAGCCGATTGAATTCCCGCAATTTCAGGGGCAACATTTTTCAACCCGACATCAAAAAGTATATCTGCGCTTTTTTCATAAATTGTTTTAACAACACCGATGCCATATTGAGGGTGTTTTACCTTCATTCCTATTCGTAACGATTCTATTTTCATAACTTTTGTCTGATTTTTTCTGGATTTTTAATTGTTACACTATGTTAAAGGCAAGAATTATTTGAAATATTTTTTAATTATCCAGTCAGGTTGCCATTGGTCTGGTACTCGTTTTACTTTTAAAAAGTCAGGTTTCTCTGGCTTGATTACCTTTTCGGGGATAATGACCTTGTCGCCATACTTTTCTTGCCATTGTTTCATTATATTCAATAAACGGTTTTTATTAACCTCAACGTCGACGTTAAAAATCAAATTCGTTCGTTCATAAGGGTCATTCTTTAAATCAAACAGTTCCATATATTGAATTTTGGGGTAAGAAATTAACTTCCATCTTTCATCTCTTATGGCACGCTGGATTTGAAGGAACGGTAGAAACACAGAGTCTCTCACAGATTCTTTCTTGTCTTCCCAGATTGGACGAAGGCTGTATCCATCAAGGTCATCCGGCGGTTTAATTTCAATCAAATCGCAGAGTGTAGGAAAAATGTCAAAAAGGTAGGTAAATGTTTGTGTGGATTTACCGCGTGGAATGTTTGGACCGGAAAAAATCAGCGGAACTTTCATACTATGTTCATAGACATTTTGTTTTCCAAGCAGTCCGTGGCTACCTATTGCAAGCCCATTATCAGCAGCATAAATAATGATTGTGTTTTTATCTAATCCGAGTTTTTTTAATGTATCAAGGATTCTGCCGATTTGTTCGTCCAGATGCGTAATTAGTCCAAAATATTCTGCTAATTGGTCTCTTATCACTTGTTCAGTTCTTGGCCATGGGGCTAAATGCTCATCTCTTACATTAATAAAACCATTTGTAAATGAAATTTGCGGCTGAAAATTAGGTGGTAATGGCGGGAGATGTTTGTAATACATTTTTCTATATGTGAGAGGAGGATTTCTCGGGTCGTGTGGCGCTGTAAATGCAACGTATGCAAAAAATGGTTTAGACTTATCGCAATTTTTTAGAAACTCAATTGCCGTATCAGCAAACAGTTCGCTTGAAAATTTTTCTCCAATCCTTGTCTTCGTTAGTGTTCCATCAGCGCCAATATCTTTAACAGGCACTTTTGTGTGGTCTGCCATACCACCGAACATAATCGCCTTGCCAAATTTAAAAGCCCGCAAAAATGATTTCTCTCCATTGTGCCATTTTCCGCAGCCGAATGTTGTGTAACCGTGTTCCTGTAAAATTTCGGGGAGCATTCGCGCATTATTTAGATTGTTATCCACACGAAACCAGACCTTGCCGCTCATCAACATTGCGCGACTCGGCAAACAAACAGCCCCGCTATTTCCACCGAATATATAATTATTCATAAAACTGAAGCCCGAAGAAACGAGCCTGTCAATGTTTGGGGTTTTAATATATTTGTTTCCATAAGCGGCGATTGTGTCTGCTCGTTGGTCATCGGCAAACAAAAACAGAATATTTGGCTTTTGTTGAATATTTTGCGCAAGACAAGGAAATGCAAATATTGCCAATAATAATATTATTCTTATATACTTCATTTTGATTTAATTATAAAACATCCCCATAGAAATTCTAATGAAAATTGTTCAAAAAATAAGTCTAATTTTATATTGTATGATTGTTTATACAACGTCAGATGAAAGAACTTATGATTGGATAATTGGCAGGGAAAATGCTAAATTTAAAAAGGACGAGTATCATTTTTAGATATTGAAGTTTGAATTATGTACCAGTTTCATCGTCTAATTGTTTTAGATAGGCGAAAGGGTATGAGATTATGAAAAAGATAATTTATATAATGCTGATTGCGACAACGGCGATGTCCGTAAATGCGCAGCTTTTTTCAAACGAATCGCTAACCGGGGCAATTCTTGGGGGGATTGCCGGAGGTATAATTGGGCATAATCACCATCGTCAAGGTGGGGAAGGCGCAGCAATTGGCGCAGGGGCGGGGTTATTGCTCGGCACAATTGCACATAATGAAAAAGAAAAAGCGCGTTATCAGGCAGCCCAAGTGCCTGTACCAGCGGCGCCTGTTTATTCTCCCGCATACACAACGACTTATGCGCCGCGTCCTAATTATGCAGTTGGAGGTGCAGTCCTTGGTGGAATTACGGGAGCGGTAATTGGGCATAACCATCATCGTCAGGGTGCCGAAGGCGCTGCAATTGGTGCAGCAAGCGGGCTTGTCTTGGGAACGTTATTGGAACAAAATGCTCGGTTAAAAGAGAGACCAGTCGTTGTAACACAACCCACCACAGCGGTTTATTATCCAGCGGTTCAACAGGAACAACAGGTTCAGCAACCTGCTGTGCAACAAGCAGTTTCACAACCTCAACAGGTTCAACCGCAAAATAGACAAAGCCCAATGTCAGCAGCAAATAGTTTGTTCGGAAGATGAAAAACATATATATTCTTATATATGAATAATTCTATAAGACTTTTAAATGCGGGGATAGTAGTAGCTGTGTTAATTGGCGCGGGGTGCGCCAGTACAGTTAAAAATCCATCAGGCGTGTCTGTTACCGTAATGAGACCCGATGAGCAAGGTTTTGTTGCCGGCACAGGTATAGAATCGCAAGATATTGTTGCTGTCACGGATAAGATGACAAGAGGCATCTTATCTTGCCCAGAAATAATGAATGCTCAAGGTACTCCTCGGATTGTCCTTGAACCGATTATTAACGAAACACGTTTTCCAATAAATAAGGATATTTTCCTTGAAAGGATAAGGGCACAGTTGAACGAAAAAGCAGCAGGCAAGGTGCGATTTCTGGCACGGGATAGAATGACAGCATTGGAGCGGGAACAAAAATTGAAGCAAAGTGGACAGGTTACATCAAACAGCGACCCCAATGTTGTTGAGTTCAAAGGCGCAGACTTTTTCCTGACAGGAAAATTTTCAAGCCTTACCACCAGAACGTCGAAGGGCACAAGTGATTATATCTTATATACGTTCCAGTTAATTGATCCCCGAACAAGCGATATTATCTGGGAAGGCTCGGCTGAAATTAAAAAACAGGGATTGGAAGACGCTTCATATAGATAATTCATTTAGTTTAAAAGATTTAGCTAAATTAAATGTGCTTAAAGTTTTTTTATATTTTCTGTTGTGTTTGCCGTTATTATTAACCGGTTGTGTTTCCAGCACCAAGACAGTTTCACAACAACCGGCTAATAATCCAGCGCCAAATTCTGACCCTGTTGCGTTAGGACTTGAAATGGTGCAGAAGGCACCCTTAAAAGACAAAGTTTTATGGCAGTACAAGACATCGCTTACGGCAACGCGTTATGGAAGGTTTGATGTAGCAAAACAATTGCTTGATGATGCGATTTTGACACTCAACGCTATGATGGGTCCGGACAAAAACGCAAAAAAAGCACGCGGGTTATTCGGTAAAGAAGAGAAAAAAATTTTTATCGGCGAACCTTATGAACGCGCGATGGTTTATTATTACCGCGGTATTTTATACTGGATGGATGGCGAGCCGGATAATGCCCGCGCCTGTTTCAGAAGTGCTCAATTAATGGATAGCGATACGGAAAATAAAACTTATGCAAACGATTATGTGCTTTTTGATTATCTTGATGGATTAGCTACATCTAAATTAAGCGGTGACGGTTCCGATGCCTTAAAGCGAGCTCGCCAATCAGCGAAAAACATAACTTTGCAAGATTATGATATAACCGCAAATGTATTGTTTTTTGTGGAATTTGGTCCTGGACCGACTAAATATGCTACCGGACTATACGGCGAACAATTAAAATTTCGAATCTACCAATCACCGGTAAAGTCTGCTGTTATAAAGGTGATTGACAAGTCGTTTCGCTTAATGCCGTATGATGATTTGAATTATCAAGCAACAACACGAGGCGGTCGGGTTATGGATTATATACTTGCAAATAAAGCCGTTTTTAAAGAAACCACGGATAATGTGGGTAATATAGCGATTATGAGCGGGACAGTTCTTGCATCACGGGAGCAATCAAAAGAAGCCGGCTTTGCAGTTCTTGGCGCAGGATTGTTGAGCAAAGCAATTTCATCCGCAACAACACCGGCGGCAGATACAAGGGCGTGGGATAATTTGCCACAATTTTTAAGTTTTGCTGCGATTAAACTACCACCGGGAAAATATAAAGTTAATGTTGAGTTTTGCAACTCTGTCGGGTTGCCTGATTCAAGATTTAATAAAACTATTGAATTTAGTGTTAATCCGCCGCCGCGTGATACAGTAGTTTTTGTTAGTGATCAATCAATAACGCCAATGAGCCTATGAAAAATAAAATCCTTACAATAATTAGCGCGCTTGGATTAAGCCTTGCGCTACAAACCGGTTGTGAGACAGGGGCATATCCTCCTAAAAATACACAGGAGTTTGATTTGGAAAATCGTGAGCCATTTGTTCTTCTCGACAAGGCTACACAAAACTCTGTTACTTGCACGGGGATACAACAGCGAACGCTTGAAGATGGACGGCTTGAGGTAACCGCTAATGTCCGCAACAGAATTAAGAAACGGATTCAAGTGCAAATTAACTGCGTCTTTAAAGATGAGCAGGGTTTTTCGACCGGTGATGAAACACCCTGGATTAATTTGATTCTTGATGAAAATGCCCAAGAAAGCGTCAAATTTGTCTCGATGAACAATAAGGCAAAGAAATTCACTATCCGCGTTAGACAGGCAAGATGAATTAACTTTGCGATAACTCGTCAAATATTATCGAAGGTTTAGATATGAAAATTTTAAAATTGTTTTTACTGGTTGGCGTTGCAACGCCACTGTTGGCGGATCCAATACCCGCACCACCGTCAAAGAAGGAACCGCCCCCGCCAATGTACATTGCGCCGAGACAAAAATCTAAAACTAACATTACCGCTGGCTATGTATATGACCAGAAGCCAATGGCACAACCAGCAATGCTTGTGACCCCTGAACAAGCAAAGAGCGTTATTGATAGATTTAAAGAAGCCTATCCAAAGCTGGGTAATCCGCGGTTTTTAATCTATATAAATCGTGAACTAATTGACACACGTTCAGGCATTAAGACTACAATTACGTCTGCAAATACTGAACGTTCCACTGTTCAAATCGATTCAACTGTGAAAGACCCAGCAGCTGTTGCATCGGCTCTTGGTGTAAATAATGCGGGAAGTTTGCCGCCGGGTAAATACAAAAAACAAAATGAAAATGTTACAATCAATCAGACATTAAAAAGTAAAGACAAACCTGAACTAACCCTTGCAGACCGTCAAACAATAAGAGATGTTGAACGACTTTTCGGGAGACCACTTCGGGCAGCAGGCGCCACACTTATTGACCAGTCTATCGCCCTTCAAATGATGGAAGGAAAGCCTGTTAAAAATTTTCTTATTTCAACCGAAGGCGATGTAGCCGCAAAAGAGCGTGAAGCAGTTAAAAAAATAGCCGATGTAGTGATTGAAGTCTTAATATCATCAAAACAGATTACTCTGCCGGGGCTAACAGGCGATATCACTTACAATGTACCGGATATCCAGGCAACAGCTGTAAGATTAAGCGATTCAAAAATTCTCGGGCAATCGGCTTCGGCTGAAATCGTCTCCCGTTCACAACGTCCTGTACAATATTTGAACGTGTATGAAGTTGCGGAAGCAACAGCGTTGGTTCTAATGGAAGATATGCTGCTTAATGCAAAATAATTAGGTGGTAGGTCCGTAGCGTGGACCAAGTTTTTGAGCAAGTTCTTTTCCAAAATCCAGCAGTTCAGTTCTTTCTTCATCTGTCAAAGGATGATAATTCCTTGCGAATTCAACGTTCTGGATTGCCTGTTCAAGCGTAAAAGGTCCAACATTTGCAACTGATACGCCCTTCAAATCCAGAGCGTAATACATTGCTCGTTGCAATCTTTCCGGTGGAGTGGCGCAACCAACCCACCCCTTCTTATGAAATGGGAAACCGCCTTTTATACCAGCATAGACTTTCATCGCAACAACGCCTACATTTTGCTTGATACATTCAGGAATAACCCTGCCTTCAAAATTGTAAATGTTACGGTCTGCGTAATTCATTACAGACATAAGGACATCTATCTTTCCAGTCTCAAGAATTTTTAAGAATCTTGAAGGTCCTGCATGCCCCGATACACCAATAAACCGCAATTTACCAGCCTCTTTTTGCTTTAATAAAAATGGCAGGACACCATCATCGGCTAATACTTTATCAATATTTTTTCCGCCAATGTGATGGATATGTACAAGGTCAACATAATCAACTTTGAGTTTTTTTAAAGATTCGTTGAAGAACTTTTCAGCATCAGCACCCGATTCAGTCCAGACTTTGGTTACAAGAAAAAGTTTATCTCTCCGCTGTGGAACAAGTCTACCGAGTATTTCTTCTGCATGCCCATAAATTCTTGCTGTGTCAATATAGTTAACGCCGCGGTCCATTACTTCTCCGAAGATTTTTTCTGCCTCTTTGGGTTCAACAAAAGCTTCGCCAATCGGTGCTGTGCCAAGACCGAGTATGGTTACTTTTGCCTTCGTCCTGCCGAGTATTCGGGTTGGTAACTCTTTTGTAGATTCTGACGCAAAAACTCGCGCAAGAGCGAGCGTGGAACTGGCAACGGCGAATTGTTTTATAAACTGACGTCTATTTGTGTTTGAACGTAAAAAATTCATTGCCCGAGTTTGTTGTGAAAAATAGCGCGACTTCATATTAAATTTAGACGCTAAACTATGGGAGATAGTTTCAAAATTTCTTTTGAAATAATATCAGCCAATTCTTGAAGTGTTTTGGCGCATTTCAAACATCGGTTTACTAAAATTGTTTTATCTTGAGAAAACATAATGAATTTTGTCCACTAAATATTAGATGTTTTTTTTCCTTTTAATTTGTAAAGTCATAACAAATCCTTATATTAAGTTATGTTTGATTTTAGAATATTATATTGCCATTGTGCTAACGCAAAGATAATGCCAGAAAGCGTAAAAGATAAGGTTTTGTCTCAATTATGTGAAAAGAATTTTAGCTTTATGGCGGTTGCGGATTTATGTGGTGTTTGCGCAAAGGCACAGCAGATTATTTCATCTAATATTTTAAATCACAATGATTTAAAGGTGATTTCCTGTCATCAAAATGCTGTTAGATGGCTTCTTGATTTTGCAGGATTGAAAGATTTAAAATTCACTGCATTCAATATGCACAGTAGCAAGGCTGAAGATATAATTTCGCAGGTCTCAAACGGTGAAAATCGGAAAATTCAGAATGAAGAACCTCATAATGTTTTAAACAATTCTGCTTTTCAGAATCAATCCAGCATTTCTATAAATGTAAAAAATGAAGAAAAATATAAAATCGTAAAAAGACTTTTAGATTCTGGTTTTAATACGGTTGTTTTTGGTGATGCAAATTCAGGTTTTAGCAAAGTACTAATATACCCTACCTCTTTTCACCGAAATACAGCAAAGAATGTAGGTTCTTTTTCTGATAAAACGGTGGATATAAATAATCTTGGTAATTTTGTTAGCGAATTAGAAAGAATTTTTAATAGCGATATTGAGATTTCTGGCGGACAATGGTATCCATGGTTTCCTATAATTAATTACGATAAATGCACCAATTGTATGCAGTGTTTGAGTTTTTGTTTGTTCGGGGTGTATGGTTGTGATGAGGAAGGAAAGTTAAGGGTTGTTGAGCCTGATAAATGCAAGCCAAATTGTCCGGCGTGCGCCCGGGTTTGTCCGGGGATGGCTATTATATTTCCGAAGTATCCATCGGCGCCAATTAATGGTGGTGAAATTCCGGAAGGGCAGGAAAAAATAAAGAAAGAGAAGGTGGACATTTCGCTCCTTATGGGTGGCAATTTATATGAGACATTAAAAAAACGAAATCGTCAGGTAAAAGAAAGGTTCTCATCTGAGCGCAACCCTGAAACCGCCCTTAAAGAACGATGTAAATGTCTTGGAGAACTTACGAAATTGATTCCGCCCGAAATTCTTTCGACCTTGCCATCAAAACAAGAGATGGAAAAACGAGCAGCAGAGGCTGCGGAAAAGGCGTCCCAGGCATTAAAAAATAAAAAGAAACTTGAAAAGTGATTAATATTTTGGTTTCCTCAATTACGTTTATTTCTAAGTGAATATGAAACCATGGTTGTTTTCAGTATTATTAGGGCTTATATATGGATTGCCACAGATTTACGGTATAAGAAATCCTGAATCTTTCAAAAGATTGGCAAGGAAATTTCCGCGTTCGTTATCTATTGGTTATTTATTGATGATTATAGGGACATTTTGGTTTATCTACAATGTGAGCCTGGAAAAGGTTGCAGACTTTGAAAATATAAAGGTTTATCTTTATGCACTTTTTGTAGCTGTTGGGATTGGTTCCTGTATTTTTGTCAAAGATTTTCTTGCCGTTCGCGGATACGGTGTTGTTCTTCTATTACTTGCAAAATTAATTGTTGATACATTCAGATGGGTAGAATCCAACTGGAGGATTATGCTTTCAGCTTGGGCTTACGTAATGGTAATTGTGGGAATGTGGTTCACAATTTCCCCGCATAAAATGCGTAATTTAATTGAATGGTCAACGGAAACAGCATCGCGAATTAAGACGATTTGCACAATAAAACTTGTCTTTGGTCTATTTGTAGCACTGATTGGATTGATGGCGTTTAGATAATACCCGCGAAAACATAAATCTAATTAGCAGCTAAAATAACCGATTTGGTTTCCCGAGTTCTGACGATTGCGGTATAAGAAATTCATAGACCATCTATAATTATTTATTATTATCGTCCAGCCAAAGGTTGACAATACATAGTCAGGAGACATCCCTCCCCCTGTTTGTAAAGGCGGTGTCAGCATCCTTGCTGACAGGTTTTGGTATTTGGGAGCAGGAATGCTCCCACCACATTTACCACTGCCTTTACCCAATCTCTATGTCTTTCTCTGTAAAATCATACGATTGATCCAATAACCTGTTTATTTAACGCGCTTCGGAAACATTGTAAGGAGGTCAAAATCTTTTTATATTTTGCAAATTTATTATTTCTTTATTCACAGATGTCAATAAGCCGCTTACTGATTTTCCCCTAATTTTCGTAAAAAGAAAGTATCTAAAAATCAAGTACTTATGAAAGTTTATAAGTGTTTTTATTAACATTTTGTCAATAAAATGACCGATTATTCCCCCTCATTTTTGTCAATAAAATATTTTCTGAATTTTTTACTGCCTGAGCATTTTATTTCTTCAGTTTTAACAGCATTGTAGATGCAGGTTCTTAGTCTTCTTAATGGGAATTCTCTCCCAATTCTTTGATGTATTTCTTGAATAGTTGAGTTGGGATATTTTTCCAAATCTTCTAATACTAAATTTTTTAAACGATACTCTTCAATGCAAGATAAATCAGTTTTTTCTAGCGCAGTGTCTTTTAGAACTTTAGGGTTAATAAAATATTTCATTCCTTTGGTTTTACCCTTTGTTAATACAATTTGATAATTTAATAGATTCCCCAGCCAATTTTTAATTTGCTTATCGTCTCTGCTTTGAATTTGTCGTGCGAATTCAGTGGCTATAATGTTTTTATTTTGTGCTATTATTCCTAAACAGATTATTTCCTTTTGATTGAGCTGATAATTTTGCTTAATTTTTTCAATAAGAGAAATAACATCGGAATTCTTAATTGTGTTGTATATAGTTACCTGCACTCTGTCGTCTTTTTCTTCTACTAACGGTAATGGTTTTGCCTCTTCCAGCAATGTTTCGAATATTTTATCATAGCCACTACCTTCTCTTTCCATCAAATTTAAGTCATAAAATAATTTTGAAAGATGTTCATTTCGTCTTATGGATTGATGTAAGATATTGGTAGGTGTTACACCAATAGGTAACAATCCTGGGTTATGAATTTCCAACCTATCAGGATATAAATTGATAAAGATATCTCCTCGAGTAGTATAAGGTCTATGCACTAATGCATTTGCAACTAATTCTCTAACAACATTTTCGTTGTAATTATAAATCATTTTTCTACCGAAAATTCCATCAGATATTTCTATTCCTTCTCTCCATTCGGGAATTTTTTTCCATATACTTTGAATAAGTTCTTTTGGATTAAGAGTAAAATCATCCCAAAGTTCTTTTTTGATTTTATTATTGTTTTTATCATATTTGATAAATTGTACTATCGGTGAATATAATAGGTTTGCTCTTTGTTGACTTGTTCCTATCCATAAGATGCCTAAATTAGTTAGATACTGCCCGTTATATATCTGGTAATGTGAAAGTAATTCTTCTATCGATTTTTGTTTTACAAATTGGCTTACGCGGCTGGAGTTTTTTATATCGTTGACGAATTTTTTTAATTCTGTTTGATCGCATTTTTCAATAGTAACTTTTTGAACCACTTTAGATTCCCATATAAATGCGGGTTTATCTGTATATAACCGTGTTAATTCGTCAGGAAGAACAGGTTTGCATTGGTCAGCAACACGTATATAATATTGCCCATCTGTTGTAGCTGCTATAGAACTTTGAGAAGGAAAAACAGTAATTTTTATCCACTCACCTCCGTTAGAATGTTTTTCAATTTTTACATCAAAGCCTGTATTAATTGTTAATTCAGGTATCCTTTTTCTAACCATTTCTGCAAGATTTTCATCAATCTTTTGATTTGGAGGTGGCTCTGATGTATCATCTTCCATTCCAATGGCGATAGTTCCTCCTTTAGAGTTGGCAAAACCAATGCAATCTTTAGCCAATTCTTTAAAATCCGAATTATTACCTGAAACGGTTGAAAGAGATTTTTTCTCAAATTTTGAATCCTCGTCCATAATCTTAATTTTATTCTATTATTTTTACTTCTTCCTCTGTCAATCCGTAAAATTTATAAATTAGCCCGTCTATTTCTCATACCATTGGCTGTTGTCTGACCAGTATTTATTTATTATTAGCAATGGTTTTGTTTTTTTCAACTTATTTGTTTACTAATGCCGATCATCTTGTTTAACTTTTCTTATCAAATCAATTTATAAAATAATATTGGTAATGCGGGGGGATTTTAATAAGAATTGGGTTGTTATGAGGCATACATTGAAATATTTTGGTATCATAGGTGTGATGTTTATGTGTATTGGTATGAACGCAGAAACAGTGGGACCGATCCCGTTGTGGAAGAATGGCGCCCCTGGTGAGCCTGCTATTGAAGGCGAAGAAAAGGACACAACTAAACCGACCGATGCAACTGTTGGCGGCAAACCAGTGATAAGATTGGGCAATGTTACAAATCCGACGTTGACTTTTTATCCTGCGGATAAGAATACAAATGGCGCGACTGTGGTTATTTTTCCCGGCGGCGGTTATTATATTTTAGCGATGGATCTTGAAGGAACGGAGGTTGCGCAATGGCTAAATTCAATTGGGATAAATGCGGTTGTTGTGAAGTATCGTGTGCCGACACGGAAAGGACAGGAGCGGTATAAGGCGCCATTACAGGATGCGCAACGGGCAATGCGTATCGTAAGGGGTAATGCGAAGAAATGGGGGATTAATCCAGACCGAGTTGGTGTGCTCGGATTTTCAGCAGGGGCGCATCTTGCCGCGGTCTTGTGCGCAAATAGTTCAACCCCGACTTATGATATAAGCGATGAGATAGATAAAATTGACTGCAAACCAAATTTTCAGGTGCTTGTTTATCCTGCATATTTAACTGTTAAGGAAAAGAACGATGAGATTGCGCCTGAGGTTGCGGTTTCATCGAACACACCGCCGACGTTTTTGGTTCAGACTCAAGATGACCCAATCCGAGCCGAGACAAGCGTTTTTTATTATCTTGCGTTGAAAAAGGCTCGGGTCAAAGCCGAACTGCATATTTTTCCGAGTGGCGGGCATGGTTATGGTTTGAGGAGCGGAAAAAGGGTGGCAACCACCTGGCCTATCCTTGTTGAATCGTGGTTAAAAGATATGCAAACACCGCGATAAATGTATTTATTCTGGTAAATACCACAGAATTTCTGTGTATGTTTTTAAAGCGATGTCACAGCATCCATACTGACAAGTTTCAGTATTTGGGAGCAAGGATGCTCCTACTACTTTATTAACAGGGATTTACAGGATAAAAAATTGTATCTTGTATCTTGTTCATCCTTGTGTCTTGTATCTTATAAAATATCCTGTTCATCCTGTCTATCCGTGTTAAATAAAAATCCCTGTAAATTTGTGTTTAGTATTTGCTCAATAATCTCTTATTTATTGTATTATTAATTGCCGGTTGGTTGTTCGGCGCTGGTTTGTGGTTTATTTTCGTCAGGTTGGACGGGTGAACGAGCAATCAAAAATGCCTTTAATTTTTCGGCGAATTTTAATCCAATGCCGGGTAATTCTGCGATTTGTTCAACCGTAGCCAATCGTATTCTTTGCACGGAACCGAATTTTTTTAATAACTCGGTTTTACGTTTTTCGCCCATACCGGGAAACTCGTCAAGGATACTTTCAGAGATTTTTTTCAATCGCAATTTGGCGTTATAGGTGTTGGCAAAACGGTGGGACTCGTCGCGAATTCTTTGCAAAAGTTTTAGCGCCCCAGAGTCTTTGCTTAACCGGATAGGTTCTGGTTTTGTTTTGGTGTAAATTTCTTCAAACTCTTTAGCCAGACCGATGACGGGGATTTTTCCAAGTCCGAGTATTTCGAGTTCAAACAGGGCAGCGTTAAGTTGTCCTTTGCCGCCGTCTATTAAAATTAAATCGGGCATATTGGCTGGCAGCGGGGCGTTATCGGTTAATTTTATTTTTGAGGAATCATCCGTTTTGGCTGGTTCACCCTTTGATTCTCGCAAGAGGCGGCTATATCGTCGTCTTATGGTTTCAGCCATACAGGCAAAATCATCCTGACCGGTAACAGTTTTAATTTTGTATCTCCTATAATTGGAACGGTCTGGTCGTGCATTTTTAAAACAAACCATAGAGGCAACTGAGAATGTCCCGCTAATGTTAGAGATGTCAAAGCCTTCAATGTGCGATGGCGGTTTGGGCAAGTCCAGAACTTTGGCAATTTCGGCAAGGTCTTTATTGGGGTTAATGGTTGGAGGAAGAGAGTAGGGGAGGCGCACAAATTTTTGTGTCCGCCTCAAAGTTTTCTTTAAATCAAATAATAAATCACGCAACAGCGCTGCCTTTTCAAATTGTTGAGCTACGGCTGCTTTTTGCATCTGTTCTTCTATTTCATCGGCGAGTTCCTCGCATTTGCCGTCTAAAAAATCGCAGGCAGCCTGAACTTGTTGAAGATATTGTTCTCGGTTTACGTTGCCGATGCAGGGCGCGGTGCAATATCGAAGGTGCGCATAAAGACAATGTTTATAATCTTGTTCAGATGGTTTAAGGGCAGAGCAACCGCGAAGATTGAACTCGCGTCGGATTAACATAAGAATGTTTCTAACCGCGCCTGAATCCGGGAAAGGTCCAAAATATCGAGAACCATCTTCCTGTTTGATGCGTGTCAAAGTAAATTTTGGTATTGCATCGTTTAAGTTTACTTTAATCATCAAAAATCGTTTATCATCGCGAAAACTTACATTGTAGCGTGGGTGGAATTCTTTTATTAATCTACCTTCAAGCAGGAGAGCCTCAGCCTCGCTATGGACAACGTGGATATCAAAATCCGCAATAGCATCTATTAAGGCGGTAAGTTTAGGATCAGACCATATTCTTCGAGAAGGTTGAAAATAATGGCTCAATCTTCTCTTTAAGTCGCGGGCTTTTCCGACATAAATTACTGTGCCAAAGCGGTCGCGCATCAGGTAGACGCCCGGCTTATGTGGGACGTCCTGAAGTTTCTTTCTCAAGTTTTCCAAGTATTCGGACATTGTAGAAAATATGCTATAAAGTTGCCATTAAGACAATAGATGTCCGAAATCTATAAACTATGTATTATTCAATGCGGAAAATTATTCAATAACTGGCGGTTTTTTGTTGATTTGGGTTGGGCGATTGTTCCGAATATTTTCTATGTTTTTTTCGGCTTTACTTACTGAAGATGAATCAATGCAAGCCTCATATTCAATTGTAAAACTACGCATCTGTTGTGGTTCAAGTATGGGGACGCGCCCGAATTTGCGTTCTATTCTTCTGTTATGAGGGAAACCGGTTGCAGGTTCAATGCCGGTGACATAACCTTCTTCTGGACTGTTTGTGCATTTCCATAAACTCAGACAGGGCAGTTCAGCCGTTGAATAACGGAGCAATATAGCGCGTGAACTTGATGCATTTTTAAGCATAGCCATTGTTTCGCCGTCGTTATTTGTATAAGGTATAATGCAATAGACTTTTTCGATGAAACCGGGTGTTGGAGCGGGATAGGTGTCAAAATTATCGATTTCTTGCGCAGCCCGTTCATTTATCGGGGTAATGGTCTGAATTGGCGCTAAAAACTTTGAGCCTTTTTCAAGAAGCGGCGAGCCAAAGTTTATATGATATAATAACTGAAATTCCTGCTTTGCTGCGCCGTGGTTTATAACTGAATGCGCTGCGCAAGAAATTGATAATTTTGACACCTATCCCGCTCCAACACCCGGTTTCATCGAAAAAGTCTATTGCATTATACCTTATACAAATAACGACGGCGAAACAATGGCTA
>JAKPVM010000165.1 GCA_029572555.1 Verrucomicrobiota bacterium
GGCGATTGACACCAAACGCCGCCCAGAGCAAATTTGAAAGCGTCTGCATCGGCAATGGTTTATCACTAACCGTTCGGTAAGATTTACGGTCTTGCACTGCCGCAAGCAAAGTCTTGCCACCATCGTTCTCCGGCTTTGGTAGGACGATTGGCTGTAAGGTTTTCACATTTTGAGTTGTGTTACCCGTTTCTGCTGACAACGGCTTATTTAGACCAGCCACAACGCCAAGCGCCGGCGCAACCTTTAAAAATGTTCTGCGATTCATATAATTCTCCTGTCTTAAACCTATTTTACTACTCTGTTAGATGACTTTGCGCAAATAAATTAAATGAAGAATTTATAAAATTTAAGATGAGAGTAGCACAGGCATTCCTGCCTGTGTGAAAATGTGGTATCAGCATCCTTATTGCGCCAAACTTAAATGCGTACATTAACAATAACAAACAATTGCATTACTTTATAAAATATAATAGAGTTTCTTTTAGAAATCACATATCGCACAAAATAACATAAAAACTAACAGTATGGACGAGACGGCATCAACCGATTCATCAGCGAGTAGTGATATACCACCACCGCAGCAACAGAAAAAGAAATCAAATTTTATCCCGGGAGATCCTCGCATTCCAATGCTCGTTCGTGTGTATGGTTCAATTATAGCCGCAATAAGCATCGAGATTATGATTCTTACTGGAATCCCTTTTATTATTTCTATCCTTTTCAGTATTACTGACGATATGTCTATGTTTTTTACTTTATTATTATACGGAGTAGGAATATATGTATTTACATACGTTTTATACCGGATGGGCAAAGGTGTTTGCAACGGAGAGCGCAAAGCTATTTATGGCTTAACCTTTGTGGGTGGACTGACTTTGATTATTGCGCTTGAAATCATAATTGCAGGTTCTCCAATAGGTGGCATTATTTTATTCATTTTCGCCCTGGCTTTATGTTTCCCCCCAACTTGGGTTTCATTTCGACGCTGGGAATTGTTTAAATAAATAGAAAGATGGCTATAAGAAGTGCTGATACTAAATCCTTTTTACCAATAATGCCAAATTGCAAAACCTGAATTGATAGAAAATTATAAAAATTGGCGTAACACTTATTTTTTCCTACTCCTTTTCTTCAAAAAAAGTGGTGGCTGGGGGCAGAATTGAACTGCCGACACAAGGATTTTCAGTCCTCTGCTCTACCGACTGAGCTACCCAGCCAGCGCAAACAATATAATTCGTTTTCCAAAACTGTTGCAAGAAATATTTAACAAAAATTAGATTTTTGGTTTCAATTAATTTGAAAAATGGTTTATTGAGTATTATTCTCTTTGATATTTGAGATTTTAAATTATGGAACTTTTATTTATAGGATTTTTGATAATAACATCCATTGTTGGAATAGCGTTTATAATTGAACGTTCAATCGCATTAAGATGGAATAAAGTTTTGCCTCCTGCTGTGGTTTCGGCTGTGAATGCCTGTCGCAACAATGAAGATATTGGCATGCTTGAACGAGTTTGTGAGAGCAATCCTTCAAGCCTGAGCCGTTTAATTATTAAAGCAATTGAAAATTTAAAATGGCCTAAAGAAGAAAACGAGGAGGCTTTACAAACCCATGCCAGACAAGAAATCGTGAAACTTGAACGTGGTCTTGTCGTGCTTGAAATCGTGGTTGGCATAGCGCCGTTGCTCGGGCTTGTAGGAACAATTTTTGGTATGATGACGCTTTTTAGCGATCTCGGAAAAACAGGTATCCCCGATCCATCAGCGCTTGCTACCGGAATTGCTGTAATTTTAAATTCAACCTTGCTCGGTTTGCTAATCGCAATACCCTGCCTTATTGCGTGGAATTATTTTAACAATAAGGTTCAAGCAATGGTGGTGGAAATGGAAACAATATGCACTGAATTTTTACGCAGACAATATAATCTCATTGAGCAACCGTAATTATGCAATTTTATCATAAACGAAAACAATCTGCGCCTACGGTCATCATAGTTGCTCTAATTGATATCCTCATCGTGCTTCTAATATTTTTAATTGTAACAACAACATTTAAACAAAATCCAGCAGTCCAATTATCTCTTCCTGAATCGCGTCAAACAAAGGAAGGAGTTTCAGATAAAAATCCAAATATATTAATTATCGATATTGATAAAAAAAAGCCTTACTTTTATTTTGGCGGTGGCCCATTAGCATCAGAGCGGCTTGAAGAGGAATTAAAGAAGCGCGTTGAATCTGGCTCTGCCCAAAGTTTAGCAATTCGCGCCGATGCCCAAGCGCCATTTGAACAAATTATTAAGGTAATGGACATTGCTAAAGCGGTAAATATAACAAATGTCAGCGCATTTGTTAAAAAACCCGGGCAAAAATAAAGTCTCCCCTCTCTCCTTGTAATACCTTCTATTTTCGGTTAATTTTAATTAGAAACAGATGGAATCCCAGAATAATAAAACTAACTATCAAAACTCTCAATGTGGATTGAAGCCAGACGGCTGGGCTGGGAAGAATCGTTTCAGGCTTAAGAAGTTAATCGGCATAGGGGGAATGAGCGAAGTCTGGTTCGCTTATGACACCAGACTAAAAGAATTCGTTGCGTTAAAATTTTTGCTTCCGCATTTAGCCGGCAATATTGAAGGTTTCACAAGATTAAGAATAGAAACGCACCGTAGCAGAAAACTTTCACATCCAAATATTGTTCGAATTTATGACCTTTATGAGGAAGAAGATGAAATCCCATTCATTGCAATGGAATATGTTAACGGAGCAAACCTGCACCAATTAAGGTTAATCCATCCAAACAGCGTGTTAAAGTGGAACTTCTTAAGCCCGCTTGTTCGACAACTTATTTCGGCAATTAAATACGCTCATAGTGAAAATGTAATTCACAGGGACATAAAACCTTCTAACATACTTTTAGATAATGAGAAAAGACTAAAACTCGCTGATTTTGGAATTGCAAGAATCGTTCAGCACAAACAATCTAACCACCCCAGCGTTGGATTTGGTGGTGGAACGCTTGATTTCATTAGTCCACAGCAAGCGCAAGGAATGTCAGCAACTTATGCAGATGACATTTATTCAATTGGCGCAACCTTATATGAATTGCTAACAGGAACCCCACCATTCTATAAAGGCGATATTGAATATCAGATTAAAAACACAAGACCACAGCTTTTATCTGAACGGCTTCTTGAATTTGGCATAGACAATCCAATCCCGCCATCGGTCGAAAGTTTTATACAAAAATGCCTTGTAAAAGAACCTGAAAACCGCCCTTTTGTTTATAAAGAAATATTTCAATACCTTGACAGGGCAGATGAAGAATTTTCAAAAATAGAAGAAAAAAATCCATCATTAGTATCAACTCCTGACATCACTTACAATTTTATAATTCCTGAACCCACAGAACAAACACAAGAAAATGTCCCTATTGAAGAAGAGAAACGAATAACAACATCTGATTTAGTAAAATTTGGTATTTTCTTTCTGCTAATTGGTTTTGCAAGTGGTATAATTTTTATGGCGTTAAAAAATAAAACTTCACATCCTAAATCCATTTCAGAAGTTACAACTCGCAACCAGCAATTAAATGGTTCACCAATGATTAAATCTAACGAAATTTCAAAAATAGAAACAGTGGAATCAAAACCAGTGGCAACCAATAAATCCTTGATAGCACCCATCGACCAGAAGCCTCAAACCAAACAATACTCAACAGAAACTATAAACGATTCAAACGGAAAACTTTTACGGCAATTCGCTAAGGGATTAAACTCGGCTGTTTGCACCCCCGATGAATTATGGACGTTTGTTGCGGATACAAATGGATTGTTGCGGATGATTGATTTACGCAATGGAAATGTAGTATGGGAAGAAAAAATTGTAAATGGAACTGTCGGTGCTTTAGCTATCTCAATCAATGGACGCCAGTTTTTAACGGGAGATTCCACTGGAACGGTTACATTATGGAATGTTAGTGGAAAAGAAAAACTGATTGGTTCATCGGGACATAAAGCCGAAATCATTACTGCTGCTTTTTCTCCGTTGCGCTATGCAGCAACCGCAGATTCAAACGGTACGATAAAACTGTGGGATATCTTTTCTGGAAGGTCTCTAACTGAAATCAAAACGAAAAACGGCGCAATTGTTTCCCTGTTATTTTTACCACATACCCCGACACTCATCACCGGCAGTGAAACCGGGGTCATCGGTGTTTATTCAATCCCTTCCGGCAAAATTGAAAAAATGACACAAGCACATAGGGGCAGGATAATCGGTATTTGTCATAATAGCGAAAATAACTGCCTGATTACATCCGACACAGAAAATATAATAAAGGTCTGGGAGGTAAACAGCTTGAAAGAATTGAAACAATTTAAACATAGAACCCCACTAAGAGAAAAATTCACTCTCATGGAACTTTGTCCGGATAAAAAGACCATCGCAATCGTAACTTCATCAAATTATGCCTATCTTTTTGACGCATCTACCCTTGAACTTATAAAAAAGGCAAATTTGAATATTCATAGCAATAGGATAACAGATGGATGCTGGCTTACAAAGAGTTCACAATTTTTAACAATTGGAATCGATGGCTCAATTTGTATATGGGATTTTAACAGATAATTAATCCACGATACTCCTAACCTTCAGAAGCAAAAACGAATACTTTCAGAGCTAAGATACTGTCGGTTGTGTAAACCGGTTTGAATAAATTAAATCACCTTTGTCCTGGTGGTGGAGTATGAAATGGCATCGGCGGTGGAGGAGGTGGAAAAAAGGGAAACGTCGGAGTGGAGACCGTATTTGTAGTTTGTTCTTGTGGTTGTTCTTTCGGTTCCGACGGTGTTAATAGCCGTTCAAACATATTCACATAATCTATATCGTATTGAACATAAGCATCATAAACATCGTTGCCCATCAAATTTCGTAAGGTTTTTTCTGTTTCCGTCATTAATGCAACAACAATATTACTTCGTTGCTGATAACTTAAAGAATCGTCCAGTCCAATTCCATTGAGTTCGGTTTTCAAAGCCTGTTTGTAATCATAGACCTTTTGTATTGTCTCATCCGGCATATTAAAACGTTCTTTAAACGAGATTAAATATTCATAATCCAATGATTGGCTCATTTCATATTTTTTATAACGTTCATCGCCGAGTATCCTTTTTAGTTGTTCTTCATATTCGTAAAATGCTACCTCTATATCGGAATCATTTTCTAAATTATCGATCTTTTCGTCAAAGGCAACACTTGCTTGATAAATTTGCCTAAAATCAGATTCTGTTATATCCAATATTCCAAAAGAACCCCGCAATTCCCTCGCCTTATCCGAATTTCTTATATTAAATTCATTCAACTCGTCGGGTGATAAAATAGCAGCCAAAGCCTTGTTTTTATCCTCCTCAATCTGTTTTAATTCTTGTTCGTCTTTACGAGTGTAAATCCCTTTGCACCGTTGAACAAATGCGATATTTTTACTTCTATAATCTTCAATAATCTGTTTTACCTGTTTTTGTTTTTCTAAAGATAGAAAATCAAGATACACATCCGGCTCTGGGATTTCCTTTGACACCAATTTCTCCACTTCTGCATCATAATCGACGCCGAGCAAATCCTTCACCAATGCCTTCTTTTCAAGTTCTAATCTGTCAATCTGCTCCATCACACTGCGGTCATATCCCTTTTTCCAATATTTAGGAGGATTGGCAGCGAGTATAGCCTCTACTTTTGTTTTATAAAGGCGCGCAACATCCGTTATTATTATATCTCTAATGACGCTCTCTGGACATCCAAATGCCCGCAAATTTGATATATATTTCGGGTACTCGGTTGCTTCAATATCCTGCCAGCGACGAAAAAGCGAGAACAGATTGGTCGGAATTTCTGGATTTCTAATTACGACGCGTTTAACGGTATTGGTTATATATTTTGTAAGAACCTCACCTTCTTTGTTCTCTTTTTCGTTCTTGTATAAATGCCATAGATAACCAGCCATTGCTAAAATCGCAATGTTCAATGAACACAAAAAGGTTATCAGCCTTCTATTCTGCATACGTTTAATATAAAGTTTGTAGCCAATTAATACAAACCAAAAGAAAGCGATAAAAAAATTAGCCCGAACGTTTTTGTTCAGGCTAATTTACTACGAAATTTTTCTATTTAGATTAATCAACCGTACCGCGAGCCGCCCATTCAGTCCCGCGCACAATCAATTTTCTTACAGTGGCGTTACTCAATGCCTTTCCATCATGTCCAAATGTATGATGGAACACCTTGCCGTTTCCATATTGTAAAATGAAAGCAAGTGGTTCGGTCTTCTTGCTCCAGTCTGAATCAGCTGTAACAAGAATTGTAATTGGATCATTTCCCTCTAACTTGGCATAAAGTTCATCGTCTTGTTCAAAATCATCTAATCCTTTTGTTATGGGGTGCTCTTTATTTGCAATTTTCGCCTTAAATACGCTTCTTGGACCGTGTCCAGATTTTCCCATTACCCAGTATCTGCCACAAATCTTTTTAAATTCATCCCATTCCTTAAATGATGCGCTGGAAAGGTGGCTTACAACAAAACCTTTCCCTCCGCGAATATAGGCAACAAGATTATTTTTGGCAATGTCGCTTAATGTCGGCAAGGTTGCATTATACATTGCAAGGTAAATGACATCATAAGCCTTTAAAGCATTTGCCGATTCAAGTATACACGGGTCTTCGCTAACTCGCACATCAAACTTGCCACTCTCGGTGAGAATATCGCGAGTAACAGTAGAAACCTCTCTCCAAGGATGTACTGCCACATCATCGCCAGTTACTATAAGAACCTTAATCTTCTTAGCTTCTGCGGCGTTTCCTATAAATGTGCAGCAAACTAAACCCGCAGCTACGACACACAATATTTTTTTTATGATTTTCATAATAAGTTCCTAATTGCCTAATTTTGAACTACCCTACTTATTTTTCTTAAATAAATCAATACATAATTGATTACTTTTTCAAACCACACAATAAACGTTATTACATTATTGATTACAAATTCTGTAACAATTTAAAAATTAGTATAAAAATAAAACGACCGGGATTTTCCCGGTCGCCTTATATTGAAACAGGCTTTTAACCTTTCAAGGCTTCATAAACTTTGCCTACTACCGCCTCGCTCGGTTTAATTGTCTTTGCGCCTTTTTTCCATTTTGCCGGGCAAACTTCATCAGGATGACCCGCAAGATAAACATTCGCTTCCATCTTGCGCAAAAGTTCATCCGCATTGCGACCAACGTTATAAAAATTCACTTCCGAAGAAACCAACTTACCTTGCGGATTGATTACAAAAGTCCCCCTGAGTGCAAGACCGCTGCAACAATCATAAACGCCAAACAACATACTAACCTTTCCGGTCGTGTCTGCGCCCATAGGAAAGTTCACCTTTTCAAGCAACTTCTCCGAGTCTCGCCACGCAAGATGAGAATAATTAGTATCAGTCGAAACCGAAATAACCTCTACACCCATCTTCTTCAACTGTTCGTATTTCTCAGCAAGGTCTGCGAGTTCTGTTGGGCAAACAAATGAGAAATCCGCCGGATAAAAGAAAAGGATCGTCCATTTACCCTGTTTTTTAAGTTCCTCAAGAGAGATTTTTCCAAACTTCCGTTCTTGTGGATTATAAATGTCTAACTCAAAATTCGGCACCTCACTGCCGACCGTTACAACTTTATCTTCGCAGCACATAGTTTCTATCTTTCCTTATTTCTGTTCTTTATTAATGCTGGGAACCTGGCTACGTTTCCTCGCCCAATGCAAGGGACCAAATTACCACCAGCACATATAAGAAACACCATTTTTTAGATAAGTCAAATTTAGTTATATATTAATATATTTAATATTGACTATATAAATATCTTAAATCAACCTCCAATAATTAGAATCGCTATCCGACTGATGTATATTTATTAATAAGAATTATTCTATCAAAAGATTGTATTGGTACTTGTGAATGTTCGTTTAGTTAATCGCCTGTTTCAAAATCGTAAATGCTGTTGGCAATACTGGTTGCAAACAACCAAAATTTTTATGAAAACAATTAATCAAAGAGACTGTTTTAGCATTTAAACACTGGTGATAAAGACGAATTAATTCATAACTTACTACACGTTCGTCTACCTTGTCATAAGATTTGTTACACACGCCACTAATAATCTCGCAAAAAATTATTGATGCCTGTCGACGCGCACTTTCAGGTAACCGTTCAAAACATTCTATTGCCTCTTCAACGTGCCCGTTTAACAACAAGGCATCAGCCCGATATTCAATTAATTCTGGATTATCAGGACAAAACTTTAAAGCCTCCTGCGTCCAGTCAAGTGCGAACTCTGTTAATTTACGATTATTCAGTGCTATCCTTGCACCAAGTTGCCAAACAGCAGGATTTGAAGGATTTTGAGGGATAATCTTATTCAAGAATTCCAAAGCCTTAACAAGATTGCACTGTCCCGCAAGAAATCTTGCATAGTCGTAATTAAATTTATAAGAATCCGGATTTTCTTTGATGGCTTTGTTGAATTCGCGTTCCGCCTCTTTCACCCTATTAAGCACGGCATAAGATACGGCAAGTAAGTAATGCGGTTCGCCCTGATAAATTTCTTGCAAAGGATGTGAGTTGGTCTGTTCTTTAAGTTTATTAATACATAGTTTCAACTCAACTACAGATTCATTTATCTTTTTAAGTTTATAATATGAAATACCCAACAAGTAATGTTGAGACGCATTCAATCCACCATATTTATTGGCAAACTTCGATGTTAATACACAAGTAATTTCACTATATTTCTGTTTTGAAAATAAAATGGCACTGTACTGAGTGAGCAATGTTTCGCGCATTTCAGCCGTAACTGATTCGCCTGGCATTTTACTCAATATATCAAAAGCCTTTGCGTAATTGGTTAACCCTTCGTCAATCTTACCAGAACGACAGAGTTCAAGTCCTAAATTCATCAAGATATTAGGATCTTTCGGTTGTTCATTCACATCCATTGTTCATAAAATTATGTTGGTTTTGGTATGCAATGTGGTCTACATAGTAGCTTCAAAATTTTTTACCGCAAAATTCCAGTTGATTAACTTATCTAATGTTGCAGCAATAAAATCTGCTCTGCGATTTTGATAATCAAGATAGTAAGCGTGTTCCCATACATCCATCGTAAGCAATGGTTTCATTCCACTTACGAAAGGAACTTCCGCATTGCTTGTTTTTACGACCTTTAAGACTTTACCATCAACCACAAGCCATACCCATCCGCTACCAAATAGTGTCGTTGCGGCTGATACAATTTGTTTTTTACATTCATCAAAACTGCCAAAGGAAGATTCAATTTTTTCCAGCAAGCTCTTCGGAGGTTCACCGCCACCGTTCGGGTTCATACTTCTCCAATAAAATGTATGGTTCCATGTCTGGGCTGCATTGTTAAAGATGGCTGCCTTATCCGTCTGCCCTGATGTCTTCTGGATAATGAGTTCAAGGGTCATATCAGCAAATTCCGTCCCAGAAATTAATTTGTTCAGATTATCTAAATAACCTTTGTGATGTTTTCCATAATGAACACTCACAGTTTTAGCTGATATGATTGGTTCCAACGCATTTTCCGGATAAGGCAGAGATGGTATTGTAAGAATCTCTGCGCCTTTTAATATAGACGGCGATGTGCCAGCGGCAAGTATCAACATTGCTCCACCCGAAGATGCAATAAAATTACGACGGTTCATACCTTTTGCATTTGAACTATTTGCTTTCATATCAATATTTCTTTTTATCATTAGATAGGTCAAAATGCATTAATATTCAAATTTGTCAAAAGACAATCTCTTTGTTATTATTAGTTATACTATATAAATAGTTTGATGTCTGATATTAAAATTTTATGAGGTATAAAATCCTTATTGTTGATGATGAGCCGGATGTGGTTGAGTTGGTTGAATATAACTTAAAAAATGCCGGGTTTGATGTAATTAAAAGCGCCGATGGCAATGAGGCTCTAAAAAAGATTCAAAATGAAAATCCCGACTTAATATTATTGGATATAATGCTCCCCAATATTGACGGTTTTGAAATTTGCAAAATTTTAAAGAGAAATCCGGACACATCTGCAATTCCGATAATTATGTTAACTGCTAAAGCCGCTGAGGTTGATAAGATTGTTGGATTTGAACTTGGCGCTGATGATTATATAACCAAACCATTCAGTCCTCGCGAACTCGTCTTAAGGGTGAAAACGCTCCTCAAAAGGATTAAAGGCAATGATGAACTATCAACAATAATTCAATCCGGAGCCCTGCGAATAGACACAGCCAGATTTGAAGTTACGGTAAAAGGAAAAAAGATTGAACTTACTGCAACAGAGTTCAAATTATTATTAACTTTAGCAAGTCGCCCCGGACGCGTGCAAACTCGTGAACAATTATTGCAGGAGGTCTGGGAATACAATCCATCGGTTGATACTCGTACAGTTGACACACATATACGACGATTGAGAGAAAAACTTGGCCAGGCTGCTGACTATATTGAAACTATCCGTGGCTTTGGTTACAAATTTTCAGAAAAACAATGATTGCGATAACTGACATCCCAAATTGGCTCTTATTAACAATCGCAGCAATTATTATTTTGGCGGTTTTGTTGATATTCTTCTGGTTTAATAAAATGAATAAAGAACTTAAGGATATTCTCCAAAAGTCCGATGAATTGAACAACGCGATTGAAACAGAAAAACTAAAATTCAAACACCAATTAGACTTAATCTTTGATAGCATAAAAGATGGAGTTTTGATTGTTGATGAAAATGGAATCATTCTTCACGCAAATGTCACGGTTAAAAAGTGGTTCAATTTTCCCGAATCTATTGCAGGGAAAAACATATTGAATATCCTTACAACACCTTTTTTGGATACTTTTACAAAACTACTGCGCAGTGAAAATCCAGATGCAGAAACCGATATTGAATTTAGAAATCCGACCAATTGCAACCTCCACATTGAACGTTCAGTAATTAAACAAGAAAGTGGTGGCATATATGGAATAGTATTTATTGTCCGAGACCAAACTCGTTTGATGACACTTGAAAAGACGCGTCAAGAATTCGTCGCTAATGTCAGCCACGAACTACGAACACCTCTTACATTAATAAAAGGCTATGTTGAAACTCTGCTTGATGGTGCAAAAGATGAACCACAAACCTCGGTTCGCTTTCTCGAAACAATTAAGAAACATTCTGATAGGCTAAATTTTCTAATCGATGACCTGCTAACGATTTCAACCCTTGAATCAGGAGAGGTAAAGCTTAATTTTCAAACCCATAAATTAAGAGAAATTGTTAATGATGTGATAAACGATTTGAAGGTTAGGGCTGAAGAAAATAACACAATTATCCACAATCAATTAGACGATACGATTGATGCCTTTGTCGATCCCGAGCGAATTAAACAGGTCTTTTATAACCTGATTGATAATGCAATTAAATATGGCAAAAACAGCGGAAACGTCTGGATTGAGTGTCAAAAAAACGAATCGGTTTTAAAAGTCGGCGTAAAAGATGATGGACCGGGTATTCCACCCGAGGCTCGCGACCGAATTTTTGAACGGTTTTACAGAATTGACAAAGCGCGTTCACGAGAACAAGGGGGAACAGGATTAGGGCTTTCAATCGTAAAGCATATAGTTCAGGCTCACAGTGGAAAAGCGTGGGTTGAAAGTCAGTTTGGAAAAGGCTCTATATTTTATTTCACAATTCCGACGACCAAAAAAATTTAATCATCATTTACTTTGAAATATTTTCGATGGCTCTTTCGGTTGCTTTTAATAGCGGTTTAGTGGATAGCGGAGAACCTGTTGCATTTATCATCCAGAGGTCCGGTGTCAGGTTTCCGTAAGAAGCAATCCGTTCAATTTCTGCACCCAAATTTTCTGAGTTCCTGATTTTCTCCTCAATTTGAAAACTAACAAGGTGTCCGATTGGATAATCCGCAAGGTATAAAGGGGTAAAAAACATATGAGAATAAACTCCTAAAATAATTTCGTCTCTCTTTTTAAAGACATTTGCGTAATACCTGTTCCAGACATCTTTCGAAATTTTAATTGTCATTTCTTTTAACATTTCAGGCGTAGCGTTAGGATTTTTATAGAGCCATTCCCATATTTTTATTTCAACAAGTGCGACTGCTGCTATCTCGCAACTCATCCAGTAGGTATCAAGGGCGTTGTAATCTTGAGATTGCGGATTTTGGCGTGATATAGCCAATGCTTTCAAATCCCTATCCTGAAACACATAAGCGATTGCCTCAGTGCAAGCGTTATTGGGGACGCTATAGAGCAATGTATAATCAACCATATTCAATGAAAACGTTTGTTCTACATTATGCCCCATTTCATGCATTGCGATATTAAAACCCTTATAATCCATCCCATTTGTCCCGATGTGCGTCCGCAATCTGGCAGGATATCCTCTCTTTGCGTGCCCCATTGCGTGCCCTGTCCCGCGTGAAGCCTCCACCTGAATATTCTTTTGCAAAAATTCAGCCCGTTCTTTTGAAAAACCAATTCGTTCCAAAATGTTAGTCATATCTTTATGAAAAGAATCGGCATCGGGGTATTTCTTTGAAATCATAGAGTTTATCATAGATTCATTAGTAATTAAATTAGGGCGAAATCCGTTGTACCAAATATCAAAAGGCTCAAGTGGACGACCAAGCCGTTTTTCTATTAAATTTGCCGTTTTTCCAAGCAATGGCGAAGACAATAATTCATCAAGCATTCGTTCAACATCATCTTTTGAGATTTGCCGTTCCTCATTAAATTTTCTATCAAGATATGTAGGCGAAAAAGGACAATACTTATCAGATGCCTTAATCGCCTTAAAAATATCCAGCAATACTTTATAACGAGTGTTTGGTTCTGGCTTTGATAAATTATCAAGATTTGAGTCTGTTCTATCCTGTGTCTCCTTAGATATAACCACGTTAGAATAAGGCTTCCAATCTGTCTTTGGGTTATTAATCACGATACGAGGAATTGTCTGTGTTATAATTCTTTCCATTATTTTTTGAATCATCCGTTGTCGCACCAATCCATCCGGTTCAGAATACTGCGCTTTAATTTCATCACGTAAATTCCAGTGTGAAATCAAAACAAGCCCCTCAGGAAAAAGCCTATTTCCATTTTCATCAAGGCAATTGTGCATCCATATTTTATAGTCTGATGTGTATAATTCGCCGGCGCTTAAAACCCTCCCAATTCTACTCACTACTTCACCGGGGATTCTTTTTGAAAACCGTTGCGCAAGCCTCACCTCAGCCCATTGTCTTCGGCTCCATAACGAACCTTCACGGTTTTTCTCGTCAAGTGATTTAATCGGAAAGTTTAAAAGCACAATAAATGCAATTTTATTTTTAAAAAAATCGTCGTTCAAATGAGCCGCAGGGTCATATCCTCCAAACAGGGCATCAACAGGCAAAAGTTCTCCGCAATCTAAATCCATCTCTTTGCGAAGTTCATAACCCATTTCCGCAAAATACCCGTCTATAGCTTCAAATTTTTTCCCAAATCTACCGAGCAATAGGGCAATCTTATTTTCATCTGCATAAAAATTTTCTTTTACAAACAACTCAAATTCTTTGGCATCACCATCCTCTTTTTGCCAGAACATTGCTACCTGTTTAATCCCTTGCTTAATCCTTGATGAACATTTTTCACCATATTTTGCAATTAATTCCTTTTCTAATCTCTGATCGCTTTTATTTAAAAAGGCGGGAACCTTATCGATAGCAAACAGCATAGTCATACTGGAAACTACAAAAACAGTGGTTAATGTCGATTTCAATTTCATAAATCACTTTTACATCTTAAAATTCGATTTATCAAAATAATTTGGATTTCTTTTTGTATTTGCAAACAAGGATATTCTTCTTTTTTCAAACACGAATATGATATTCTTATTATAATGAATTCTCTTGCGATATTGAAGCGCCAACTCAAAAAGTCTTACATGCTTAATCGTAAATATGGCGAATTATAATCGCCTGATTTGTAGCAAAAACTGGGCGAATATGTTGGAATTTTGTTTGAAGTTTTGTTAAACAACTAATAATGATTAAATGGTTAGTCAGAATTTTGTTTTTGTTAATAACGTTAGCGATAGCGTTTGTTCTGCTAATAGATACCATCGCCAAAGAACTTTCCGAATCATTTTTAAGCAAATCATTAAACACAGAAGTATCAATTGGTAATATTGATGTCTCGCTTACGTCACCGAGTATAAGGATAGAAAATCTTGTGATTTATAACCCGGCGCGGTTTGGCGGTTCAAAGTTCATAGAGATACCAGACGCCTATGTTGAATACAATTTTCATCAGGCTTTAAAGCAGAATCTTTTTATTGATCTTTTGAGAGTTAATTGTTCTTTTATTAATTATGTTTATGATAATTCAAATCAATTTAACACTGAAACCATCTTTCAAAACATAGGAAAGACCAATAGCCTATTCTCATCTGACATTTATATATTTATTAAGACATTGAACGTCTCAATCGGAACAGTAAGATGGACATATCTCACAACACCTGTAATCATGCAAGAACTCAATGTGGACATCAAAAATTATATCGTCAATAACATCTCATCAAAGGAATTTAACGCAAAATATTTTAATAACCTATTAATCCAAATCCTTTTGCAGAGTGGAAAGATTGGTATCAAAGATGGAAAATTAATTATTTCAAACAACCCAAAGTCCAGCAAGTAAAGAATCTAATAATGTTAAATTATCTGAATTATTAGCACAGATATCGGATTAATACACAATAACCAAAAATATATACACCAGCTGTAGGCTGGCATTTTTAACTCCGTCAGGAGTGGCAGGATTATAGCATAGACATTAACACAGAGAAAAACCACGGCAGCGGTGACAGAGCGATAATTCAGAATCCTAATAATGGCTCTGTCACCGCTTTCAGCGGTTTATGATTTTGTGTATTTCCTTTGCTATAATCCTGTCACCCGCTTTCGCAGGTTGGGTTTATACTATTTTGCAACTTCATCAAATATGCGTCCCAAAATGCAATTGTTATTGGTTTGCTAATGATTGAGGTAAACTACCAGTTCTTAAAATTACGACTGGTATTTTTTTGTTTATCGCTTTCGGGGGGAATGAATATCAATGGTTTCTCCTCCGATTTTTGAGCCTCTAAAAGTTTTTGAACCTGTTCTGGGGTCATATATACAGCCTTTGTTTCAGCCATACCTTGTGAGTTTGTTTCGCCTTGTTTATTCTGCTGGGCTTGTTGCTGATTGTCTTGTTTGCCTTGTTGTTTCTGTTGGGCTTGCTGCTGTTTCTGTTGTTCTTCTTGTTCCTTCTGCTGTTGGTCTTTCTGTTGCTGATTATTTTTCTGCTGCTGTTCGTTTTTATCTTTCTGATTTTTCTCGTTTTCCTTCTGTTGTTTATCTTCCTTATTGTTATCCTTTTGCTGCTGATTTTGTTTTGGAAGTTGTTTCTCCAATTCCTCAATCTTCTTTTTTACAAATTCATAGTTAAACTGTGCATTTTTGTCTTTCGGGTTAAATTTTAAGGCGGCGGCATAATAATTTGTGGAAAGTTTCCATTGTTCATATCTTTTGGATAAATCCTGTTCTTTTTCGCCAATCCGATAAAGTGTATTTCCCATATTGTATAAAGCCTTTTGTTGAAGTTCAGGATTTTTTGGCGCATTTAACGCAAGCGCAAAATAATTTGAAGCAACCTCATATCTATCTATCATATAAGCGGCTGCACCTACGTTGAACGAGAGTTTAGGGTCATCCGGTTTCTTTTTCAGTAAATCCTCAAACTCGTGCAGGGCTGTTTTGTATTTTTTTTCATTAAAGTTCTTTATTGCAGAACTCAATGAGGCATTGGCAGAATTAAAATTAATTATACATATCA
Organism: Verrucomicrobiota bacterium; assembly: GCA_029572555.1. Taxonomy (GTDB): domain Bacteria; phylum Verrucomicrobiota; class Verrucomicrobiia; order Limisphaerales; family JAKPVM01; genus JAKPVM01. The sequence goes on from JAKPVM010000165.1 coordinate 15,964, forward strand.
CAAAAAGAAATACGCCAATATTTCCTGCAATTTTGCCAATCTTGAACGATGTTTTTCTTTCCGGTAAAAACATTTCTACTATTAATAATAATATTGCAATCAATAGCAGTATGTAAAATCTTTCATTAAATTTCTTTACCCATCTTGCTGACTGCTCGCCTTTTGGCAAAGGAGCAATGCCGCGTTCATATAAAGTTTCAATGGTCTTTGCGCCTGTGAGTTGCAGATAAAAGCCGCCGGTTTTTGCTGCAATTTCTTGTAGCAAATTCTGGTTAAGACGCGAAACCACTGGTCTTCTATTTTCGTCAAGGACAGTTTCCATCTTTCCATTTTTTCCCATCACACGCAAAGTTTCGCCCTCCGGTGTTCCGACGCCGACTGTAAATATTTTAATTCCTTTTTTTGCGGCTTCTCCTGCGGCATCAATTGCGTTTCCTTCAAGGTCTTCGCCATCGGTAAATATAACAATGATTCTGTGATTTTCTGTTCCCTCTTTGAATGCATCTGCTGCAATTTTTATTGCCTCACCTATTGCTGTTCCGCCCTGTGGCATAATATCGACGTCAAGAACATTTACGCTTTGCCTGAAGGCTTCGTCATCAAGCGTAAATGGACATTGCAAAAATGCTATACCCGCAAAGGTTACAAGACCGAGCCTGTCGCTTTTTGCTATTGAAATTAAATCAAGCGCAGCGAGTTTAGCCCGAGTAAGCCGATTCGGTTTAATATCTTCGGCAAGCATACTGCGGGATGTATCGATTGCCACGATTATATCAAGGCCGCGTTGCTTGACTTCCTCCCACTTGAAACCCCATTGCGGACGCGCCGCCGCAAGGATTAAAAAAATAAAAGAGCAAATAACCAATGCCATTTTCCATTTTTTAATCTTAAATGATACTTCACCTGTAAGGGTATCCATTAGATTCGGGTGGACAAACTTTGTAATAAGTTCCCTATTTTTTTTCCATGCAATAAAGTAAAACCATATAACTGCTGGGACAATCAGCAGCAACCATAAAACTGATGGCGAACCAAATTGCATTTATGGGATCCTTCTAAATACTGTCTGTTTTAAAACCACTTCGGTCAAAAGCGAACAGATAGACGCCATTATGAACCAGTTAAAAAGTTCGTAATGACGAACAAACTTTTTGGTTTTGACCTCAGTTTTTTCCATCTTATCAATCTCGTCATAGATTGAGCGAAATCGTGCTGTATCATCAGCCCGGTAATACTTTCCGCCAGTCATAGCGGCGATTTTTTTCAGAGTATCTTCGTCAATATCTACTGCTTGTGGAACTTTAACAATCCTCCCAAAGAAATCTCGTCTTAGAACATAAGATTCTCCGTGTTTTCCAATTCCAACCGTATAAATTTTTACTCCGAGTGTTTTAGCGGCTTCTGCTGCTGTTAATGGCAAAACCTTTCCTGCGTTATTTTGTCCATCTGTCATAAGGATGATTATCTTACTTTTTGCCTCTACATCTTTTAATCTTGCCAGAGCTGACATAATAGCCGAACCGATGGCTGTGTTTTGCTCTTTAACCACTCCAAGTTCTAACCTCTCAATATTTTGAAGCAGATAATCGTGGTCAAGTGTGAGTGGTGAAACCATATAAGCCAGTCCGCCAAATGCGACAAGTCCAATTCTGTCGCTTGGTCGTTTTGAGATAAATTGTTTTAATACCTCTTTTGCCATATCAAACCTGCTGACATCGTTGCCGCGGAGGTTAAAATCCATTGCCTCCATACTGCCTGACATATCAAGTGCAATAACAATATCTATACCGCTTGCGCTTATTGAAGTTTCAGTTTCGGTCAATCTCGGTTGAGCAAGGGCTAAAAACGCAAGCGCCAGTGTGAACCATCTCAAACTACTTACTAACGCCCCTGTTTTTGAACTGATTCTACGGTACCACGGTTGTATTAACTTTATAGATGAATATAAGACAGCAGCAGAACCGCCGGTACGCCCTTTCAAATATGCAAGAATGGGTATGAGCAACAACAGGAGCAGAGCCAATGGATGTCCAAATTCAAATGATGGCACCCGGCTAAATCCAGCTATGTTCAAGATTTCCTTCATACCGCTACCTTCGTTGATGCAACGTTTTCTCCATATTGGGCGGTTTCGTCTATCAACTTTAAAGCCGAGTCAAGCAACGATATCAAATCTTCTTCTGTTGGTTCATACCGGGCAAATTTTACAAGGTCGCATCGTGTCAAAAAATCAGCCAACAAAATTTTTTGTTCAGGAGATAAATGCGAGGTTTTTTGCAAATCCAGAAGAAATTCATCGGTTGTCCGTTCTGGTGCGCGAAGTGAAAACCGTTCTTCAAGATAAATCCTTAACGCATCAGAAATTTCAAAACAAAATTGACGCGGGTCGCCAATTAATCTTTTTGCCTGTTCTATCCTTTGTTTAGCGCGCAAATGCGGTGGTATAATAATTACGGGCAGTTGTTTATCTTTCTTACTAAACTTTCTATAAAGAAAATAACCAGCAAGTACCGCAAGCAAACCAACCAGCAAGATTAACATTGTGTAGTTATTTGAGGTCTCCAGAGAAGTGTTAATTGGCTTAATGTCGTTTGTCTCCTGCAATTGGCTTTTTGCAGGAACCACAACAACATTTGTATTTTTGGCTAACGGCATACAGAAACAAAATAAATTAGACTAACCGCGAAACCGTCGTTTCTCACGTTGTTTAAAAAATCTTTCAAGTTCACCGGCATACGGCTGACCATTGGTAATCTTGATTAAGTCAATCCCGAGCATCCTTAAATTTTTCTTCAATTCATCCTGCCAATATTCCCTTCGTCTGGCAAATGCGCTACGAATTCCAACGTCGCTGGTGTTAATTTCCATAATTTCTCCTGTCTCGGCATCCTCAAGCGCAATTCTGCCAACATCCGGAAGTTGCATCTCATTAGGGTCAACAATCTGGATAGTAACAAGGTCGTGTTTTTTATTTACCTGTCGTAGAACTGAACTGTCGAACTCCGTCAAAAAATCGCTGATTACCACTACTATTGCCCTGCGAGTTGTTATGCGGAGCAGAAATTCGGCGGCAGCATTAAGGTTTGTTCCTCTTTGCTGTGGTTCAAAATATAATATTTCCCTTATGACCCGCAATACATGTCGTTCACCTTTTCTTGGAGCAATATATTTTTCAACATCTTCCGTGAATAAGATTAAACCGACCCTGTCATTATTTCGGATTGCCGAAAATGCAAGGACACAAGCAATCTCACCAGCAAGTTCGCGTTTGCTTTGAATTGTTGAACCAAAAATCCCGGACGCGCTTAAATCCACAATCAACATCAACGTAAGTTCGCGTTCCTCAACAAATTTTTTTATAAAAGGGTGGTTCATTCGTGCGGTTACATTCCAATCAATCAACCGCACATCATCGCCGGGTTGATATTCGCGCACCTCGTCAAAATTCATCCCCAGTCCTTTAAAAACACTATGGTATTGCCCGGATAAAGTCTCATTAACCAATCGGTTCGTTCTGAGTTCTATTCGTCTAATCTTTTTTAAAATCTCTGGGGGTATGGCTTTTTCCATAAAAAGGAGGATTATGGGACAGGTAATTCGTCAAAAATTTTCTGAATTATAGTTTCGCTCGTCTTCTCTTCGGCTTCGGCTTCATAAGTAACAGTTACCCTATGTCTTAAAACATCCATACCAATACTCTTTACATCTTGCGGTGTTACATATCCCCTGCCTTTAATAAATGCGTGGGCTTTTGCGGCAAGCGTCAAGCCTATTGTGGCGCGAGGTGAAGCGCCAAGTTGAATCATCCCCTGCAACTGAATCTTATATTTATCCGGTTCGCGTGTAGCGCAAACAATATCAACAATGTAGTCTTTAACCTTGTCATCAATGTAAATCTCGTTTATCAGTTTTCTTGCCTCTAAAATTTGCTTTGATTCAATCACCGGCGAGGCAACAGGCGGCTGCGATGTCTTTGCCATTAATTCCAAAATTTGCCTTTCCTCTTCTCGTTGCGGATAGGTAATCTTTAATTTTAGCATAAACCGATCAACCTGCGCCTCCGGTAGCGGATAAGTTCCCTCTTGTTCAATCGGATTTTGCGTGGCAAGAACAAGGAAAGGCTCTTCGAGTTTAAAAGAATTTTCACCGATAGTAACTTGCTTTTCCTGCATAGCCTCGAGCAATGCGCTTTGAACCTTTGCAGGTGCGCGATTAATTTCATCGGCAAGGACAAAATTTGCAAAGATTGGACCTTTTCGCGTGCTGAATTGACCCGAGTGCGGGTTATAGACCTGCGTCCCAATCACATCAGCAGGCAACATATCCGGTGTGAATTGGATTCGCGAAAATTTTGCATTTATGCAAGAAGCAAGTGTTTTTACCGATAAAGTCTTTGCGAGACCGGGTACGCCTTCGAGCAAGATATGTCCATTTGCAAGCAGTCCAATTACTAACCGTTCGATTAAGTAGGTTTGTCCAATGATGACTTTGCTAATTTCATTAAACAATGGCTTTACAAAAGCCCCTACCCTCGAAACTTCATTATTTATTTCTACAACGTCAGTTTTCATTCTTTGAAAAATAGACAAATGTTTTAAAACTTGTGTTCATTTTATTTGATTAGTTTTTAAGTTTAAAACAAAAAATTTAGTTCATTTATAAAAGTTGAGGAAATTAATTAAAGAAACATTATGGCAATACATCAACTATTGGAGGACAATAAATTCGTTAATGTTTTAATTACATTGTCGTTTTCTTGATAACAACAAGCCAATCAAAAGATGAATCAGATGGAGGTTCACCGATGTTCACCTTATTCCCAGCAATCAATTGTTTTGTTGTTCTATAAGTTTTGCCAGACCGTGGATTAAACCAGAAAATATCAAATTTCCCATTTTCTTTGCTTAAATCAATCTCGCTATTTCCTCCATTGGGAAGATATACTAAATAAAGTTCTCCCTTCTTGTAAAAACAGTATCGGGTGTTATCGTTTTTTAAATTTCCAATAAGTCCATCCCCGTTTTCCATTTCCCAAAATGGGATAGTTGAAAAAAACTCAAGGGCAATTCTGCAATAATCCCACGATTTATCTCGTGAACGCCAATTATCACAGTTTAAATCATTATCAGGAAACCTGTAACCGAAATAATATTCAATCCCTGTGCCACCAGCCATCAACGTACCCCACAGGGTATATTTTCTTATATCATCAATGGAATAATTTTTATTTCCGCTTTTTCCAATCCCATCAGAGCCTTTATAACCAGAATCAGGGGGCACTCCATATTCAGCAGGATTTTGTTCATCACAGGCAACAACCCATTGTTTGCCGACTCTTGCACTCTCTTTTACCCATTTTAACACTCGAAGGTGAGCAACATCATAACCATTCTGAAGCGAACAACCTGTCAACACGGATTGCTCACCTATAAGTTTTGAATATACCCTATCTTGCCAATCTGGATATGTATGAACAACAATGTGATGGTGATATGAATCGGTCTGATAAATATAATCTGCCATTGCTCGTTGTTCTTCTGGTGATTGTGTGTTCTCCTCGCCAAGATTCCAGTTTAGCGCAAGCAAGTGAGAAAAACGGGCGATAAGTTCTCTGCAATAAAGTTTCCTTTCAACACCAAGCGCTCCGCCATCGAGTGAAGCAGGGACAACTGTCGCCTTATTATGTCGGTTATCATCGTTTTCTGTTTCCTGCATTTTAAAATGAAGATAAAAGCCGAGAGCCTGAGCATAATCAAAAACTATCTGCCACTGGTCAAGTTTTGAACAATCGTAATGAAGTTTGTTCGTTGGATTTGTAAAGGGCCACACATCGTCTCCATCTCCACCAACATTATAGGTTAAAAACGAAAACACGTTACATCCTTTTGAAGAAAGGTAGTTAATGGCACCAATAATATTTTTCCCTTTATCATTTTTCCATACGGGATTGCCGGGCTTCCAGTCGTCCTTATGTGGTTCATATTTGTGCAGTCCTAATGATGTTGCCTCACCCGGGCGAGCCTGTTCATTGGCTTTTTTGCGCGAATAAGTATTGTCAAATTCATAGTAGGCAAGAAAATTTTCAGGCGCATCGGCGCCTGCTTTCAAGAAATATTCACCAGTTTCAGCAAATTGAAGATAACGTTTCCCAACATAATTAAGTCTGCCTTTTCCACGCAAATCGCGCCCGATTTTATCTGTTTTACTAACTTCAAAAGAACCATTTAAACCATTGCAATCCTTAAACGATTCGCCGCTCAAATCATTATCCAACGCAACTAATTTTCCTTTAACAAACGAAACTTTATAAAACCATTTACCTTGCTTATCAGGACTAAAATGTGCGCGCCACTTGTTGCCTGAATCTAATGATGTATTGGCGGCGTTGCCATCGGCGGCAAAATAGCCAGGAATATTATAAATCGGACTTCCTGATTCGTGCTTGAATTCAACAACCATCCTGTAATCTGTAAATGGATTAGGCTCTGTATCTGTTTCACGCGCAAATGGACCATCAATTGTTAACGTTATCTTATGCCATTGTTTCAATTCCCCTGAAATCTCTATTCCCGACAAAAAATTGGTCAAAAATAAAAGAAAAATAATAGGGTACAAAATAGGCGGTAGTTTGTTTTTCATATCTTGTTTTTAATCTCCGAATATTTCTGTAAAAATTCGCTTATAAGTCTCATACGTCTGTTTTCCAAAACAGACAAAAACGACTTTCTCAATCGTTTTATCCTTTTCCAAAAATGCCTTTGTCTCTTTCATTGCTATTCTTGTGGCTTCAGCTAACGGATAACCGTAAGCACCAGTGCTAATTGCAGGAAATGCAATCGTCTTAACATTATTCTCAACAGCAAGTCTCAAACAATTCCGATAACAATTGGCGAGAAGTTCAGGCTCGTTGTATCTTCCATTTCTATAAACCGGTCCTACCGCGTGGATAATGAACTTTGCTGGTAATTTGTAACCTCGGGTTATTTTTGCCTGACCCGTCGGGCAACCGCCAAGCGTCTTACATTCTTTTATCAGCTCCGGACCCGCTGCCCGATGAATCGCACCATCTACACCGCCACCACCAAGCAATGAATTATTTGCCGCATTTACTATGGCGTCAACCTTTTGTTTTGTTATATCTCCTTCAACAATTTCAACTCTGTTAGCTAAATCTTTCATAAATTCGGTGCTTTGTAATCTTTTACAAAACTATCCTTTTTCATACAATATCAAAGTAAAAAACTAAACGAGATTATTGCATTAAAGACCGTTGCCCCACTTAAGAGACATATTGACACATAGATATTAATCGCTGTTAATATAAAGTGCGTCATATTGACACTTTACCAATATGGCATATTATTTTTAAAATTCATAACTCATTGTGTATCAATATATTATAGTTAATAATAATTTCGGTATAACTCTTGCATAAGTAAACAAGTGATTGGTCGTCCAGCACAAAGGGTGTTGGACGCTGAATCAATCAACGGCAAATCTGCGAAAGGCGGCGCAGGATTTGCTAGGAAGATGGAACCCCGCCGTGGAGGATTGGGCTATGGCAATGACAAACGTAACTCGTTGGAATCCATTCCGTGAAATGGATGATTTAGAAAAACGGCTCAGCAGCTTATTTAATTTTGCTTTTCCAACTCGTCAACAAAGCAGTGGCGATAAGGAAAGCATCACAGTTGCTGAGTGGACTCCTGCTGTGGATATCTCTGAAAACGATAAGGAGTATCTCATAAAGGCTGAATTACCGGAAGTTAAGAAAGACGAAGTCAAGGTCACCGTTGAAAATGGTGTCCTGAACATTACGGGTGAAAGAAAGTTTGAAAAAGAGGAGAAAGGCACGAAGTATCATCGGATTGAACGGGCTTACGGCTACTTTGCCCGCAGTTTCAGCTTACCGGAGGATGCTGACGCTGAAAAGGTTAACGCTGAGTTTAAAGATGGCATCTTGACGATTCACGTTGCTAAATCCGAAAAAGCCCGTCCTAAACAAATTGAAGTTAAGGTATCATAACAAAGCTAAGTGGGTAGAATGTAAATCCGGGGTTACATAGCGGGAGATTAGAGGCGGGTCTACCCCGCCTCCTTTTTTAAAATAATGACTAATAATTTTAAAGGTCATAAAATATCAATTGGAGCAATATATGGATCTCAATAAATTTACAGAAAAATCTCAAGAAGCGATAATGGAGGCTCAAAACATCGCAGTCCGAAACGAGCATCAGGCAGTGGATGCTGAGCATCTGTTATTGGCGCTTCTTGAACAAGAGAACGGGCTTATTCCAGATTTGTTTGAAAAGGCGGGTCTGTCTGTTCAGGTTGCGAAAGCCCGACTTCAAGACGAACTGAATAAACTTCCGCGTGTAAGTGGAACATCTCCCAGCGCTGAAGGTGTTTACATAACTCAACGGTTAAAACAAATACTGGTTCGCGCAATTGATGAATCTAAAAAATTGAAGGACGAATACGTTAGCGTTGAACATATTGTCCTATCAATGTTGGCTGAGCCTGCCACAACAGGTGTAGGGAGGGTGTTTAAGGCTATTGGACTTAGTCGTGATGCCTTTTTAAAAGTTCTTACTGAAGTCAGGGGAAACCAACGTGTAACAAGCGCCAATCCAGAAGCAACTTATGAGGCGTTGGAAAAATATGGTCGCGATTTAACCCGTCTTGCCCAGCAAAACAAACTTGACCCGGTAATTGGAAGGGACAACGAAATCCGCAGATGCGTTCAAGTCCTTTCTCGCAGGACAAAGAACAATCCAGTGCTTATTGGTGACCCCGGTGTAGGAAAAACAGCAATTGTAGAGGGGCTTGCAAGACGTATTGTCTCTGGCGATGTGCCGGATAGCTTAAAAGATAAACGAATCGTTGCACTTGATATGGGGGCATTGATTGCCGGCGCAAAGTTTAGGGGAGAATTTGAGGAACGGCTCAAAGCCGTCCTGCAGGAAGTTTCACGAGCGGCTGGGAATATAATTCTTTTTATTGATGAATTGCACACAGTTGTCGGCACAGGTAAGGCAGAAGGCTCAATGGATGCGGGGAATATGTTAAAACCTATGCTTGCCAGAGGCGAACTCCATTGCATCGGCGCAACAACTCTTGATGAATACAGAAAATATATTGAAAAAGACCCCGCTCTTGAGAGAAGGTTTCAACCAATTGTTGTTAATGAACCAACAGTTGAAGATACAATTTCTATCTTGCGTGGTTTGCGCGAAAGATATGAACTTCATCACGGTGTAAGAATTCAAGACTCTGCCCTTGTAGCCGCAGCCGAACTCTCACACCGATACATCTCGGACAGATTTTTGCCAGATAAAGCAATAGACCTTGTAGATGAAGCGGCGGCTAAATTGCGAACCGAAATGGAAAGTATGCCAGAAGAACTTGAACAACTTACCCGTCGCGTTACTCAACTTGAGATTGAACGGGAGGCTTTGAAAAAAGAAAAAGATGAAGTGTCAGTTCAGCGACTTAAAGCACTTGAGAAAGAATTGGCGAATCTCAAAAAACAACGCGATGAACTTAAAGCGCAATGGGATTCAGAAAAAAACGTAATTACCGATTTAAAAAGATTACGAGAGGCAATTGAAATCGCCCGTAATGAGATGGAAAAAGCCCAAAGACGCGGAGATCTTGGGTTAGTCGCAGAATACAAATATGGAAAAATACCGACGTTAGAAAAACAATTGAAAGAACTCGAGGCAAAAATCGCCGGCACAGATGGCAAACCGAGACTTTTACGGGAGGAAGTTACAAGCGAAGAGATTGCAGAGGTTGTCTCGCGCTGGACTGGCATCCCGGTTTCAAGATTAATGGAAGGTGAAAAAGAGAAATTGCTACGGCTTGATGAAGTGCTTCATCGTCGGGTTATCGGTCAGGATGAGGCAGTATCATCTGTTGCTAACGCAGTTATACGCGCTCGTTCAGGGCTTAAAGATCCGCGGCGACCTATTGGCTCTTTCATATTCCTTGGGCCAACCGGCGTAGGTAAAACTGAACTCGCAAGAGCGCTCGCAGAAGCCCTGTTTGATAGCGAGGAAAATATGGTGCGGATTGATATGAGCGAGTATATGGAAAAACATTCTGTCTCCCGATTAATCGGAGCACCGCCGGGCTATGTCGGTTACGAAGAAGGCGGGCAACTAACTGAGGCAATTCGCAGACGTCCTTATGCAGTCGTTCTATTTGATGAAATAGAAAAGGCGCATCACGATGTGTTTAACGTTTTGTTGCAAATCCTTGATGATGGACGGCTGACAGATTCACAAGGTCATATAGTTGACTTCAAAAATACGATACTTATTATGACCAGCAATATCGGCAGTAACCATTTGATTGAAAGTGGTTCTCGCGACGGTACAATTCCGGAAAGGATTATCTCTCAGGTAATGAGCGAATTACGGACTAATTTCAGACCTGAATTCTTGAATAGAATTGATGAGATTGTAATATTCAAACCATTAACTATAAAAGAGATAACAAAGATTGTTGATTTGCAGGTTGAATATCTGAAAAAGAGACTTGCAGATAAAAGAATTGAAATTGAACTTACGGATGCAGCAAAAGAATACATTGCCCGACAGGGATATGACCCGGTTTATGGCGCAAGACCATTAAAGCGGTTTATCCAAAGAAATATTGAAACACCGCTTGCAAGAAAACTTATCGTCGGAGAAATTCGGGATAATTCATTCATAAAGATTGAATTAAAAAACGGTGCATTATCATTCGATGTCGTCAGGATTAAAAAGATTGAATAATCTATGTTTCCACTAAAAGATGACATACCGGCGCGACGACTGCCGATTGTTACCATGCTAATCATCGCATTAAATTGCGTGGTTTTTGTTATTGAACTGATGGCTGGTCGTCGCGTCGAAAATATATTTTTAATGTACGGTATTACACCTGCAAGGTACACAATTACGGATATTTCAGACTTATTTACCCTGCACGAACAAGCGATGCCTTTTTTATTTTCAATGTTTATACACGGCGGGTGGATGCATCTAATTAGCAATATGTGGACGCTATGGGTTTTTGGGGACAATGTGGAAGATAAACTTGGATCGTTTCGTTTTCTCATTTTCTATATCATTGGCGGAGTGGCTGCGGCAATTATGCATATCTTAACAAATGCTGACTCGCCGATCCCAACAATTGGAGCAAGCGGCGCTGTGGCAGCAGTAATGGGGGCTTATTTCAGGTTTTTCCCGAGTGCAAAGGTAATGACGATGATACCGCCATTTTTCCTCGGACCGTTCTTCAAAATTCCTGCGATTTTATTTCTTGGCTGGTGGTTCATATTGCAATTTTTTAATGGGACATTAACTCTTGCTGAAAACACAAAAATTGCTGCCGGAGTAGCCTGGTGGGCGCATATAGGCGGATTTTTGTTTGGTGTGTTTTTAAGCACAATCATAATCCCAAAACAAAAAAGAGATAAAGACTGGGAATGGATATAAATCAGGCTTTCTTTTTATTTTTAATATTATCTTTTTTTAATATTTTTGGATTTACATCGCTATAAAGAACCAGAGAATTGGGAGGAACACTATGCGTTAAAAAAACATTAGCGCCGATTGTGCTTCCAGCGCCAACAACTGTCTCTCCACCAACAATTGTAGCGCCTGCGTATAAGGTAACGTTGTCTTCAATTGTCGGGTGTCTCTTCTTGCCACGGAGGAGTTGTCCAGCAGATAAAGAGCGGGCAACAAGACCAACACCCTGATACATTTTTACATAATTTCCAATTATACTTGTCTCGCCAATAACGGTTCCGGTGCAATGGTCAACAAAGAAATGAGAACCAATTTTTGCACCCGGATGTATGTCTAACCCTGACCTGCTATGCGCCCATTCTGTCATAATTCTCGGAATAAGCGCAACACTTCTCAAATAAAGTTCATGGGCTAATCGTTGGACGGCAATAGCCTCAATAAATGGATAAGCCACAATTACTTCCTCCTTACTTAATGCGGCGGGGTCGCCATTATAAGCGGCTTCGGCATCGGTCTGAAGTAATTCGCGGATCCTTGGAATCTGTTTTAAGAATTCAGATGTAATCTTATGTGCTTCACCTTTAATATCTTTCTCGTTTAATCCTTCTGGCGGGTAATACTCAAGGCTCTTGAATACCTCTTCCTCTAATCGTGTAGCAACAGATGATAGCAACATTGTGATTTGAGACTTAATTTCGGAGGAGTGAATCGCACAATCATCGAAAAAGCCAGGAAATAAAAGCCGCAACAACCCACAGGTAATATCGGCAATTACGGTTTTTGATGGTAAATTTGTTCCATCAATATGATTAATCCCACCGACTTTATCGTAGGATATCATTAAATCATTGACAAGTTCATCTATGTTCATTTTTGTAAAAAGCAAACAGCCTTCGAATTAAAAATCAATATACCATTTCTCAAAATTAAAACAATAATCTATAGAATACACTAATGGGCAAAAAACAACTATTAGTTAATGAACAGGTTGGATAATTACTTGCGCAAACGGGGTACTACAGGTCGGATTGTTTGAGGTATTTCTACCCATACAGGAATTATAAAATTTTCAATAATATCATCATTATCGCCATTGTCATTTATCTGGTTCGGACCATTGCTCCATATTTTAAAAAAGTAATAAGTCACAGATTCTCCAACCTCTGGAAATTGCTTAGCTTTTACAACTATGTTGAGCTCGTTGTTCCATCTATCAACAATATTTTCTGTTGTCTTCCAGTGAATAGGCGGTTCAACCATCTCAACTTTTAACATTTTACTATTAAAAATGGTCGGGTAAATTGCCTTTGCGCTAACAATGAACTCTTCATCAGATAGCGGTTTAAATGGCAATTTATCTTTGTCTTCAAGGTATGTTTGTATTGCTGATGCGACCAGTTCGATATCCTTCCTTGTCTCAGAAATAGCATAAGCTTCTATCTTTTTGCGTGTCAAATAAGCTGAAGACAGCCAATAAGTAGCAAAAGCCAAAATACACCCGATAAGCAAAATAATAAGGATCCTTAGCTTTGCCGTACCAACCGTCGCGACTCTTGATGTCACCTGTTTAGCCATATATTGTAACTCTATTAAGTTAAATCTTTCTATATTATAAACATTTTTTAGTGTTTAGTTGCGCGATTGTTGAATAATAATTATTCAAAAAAAATCCATCTTATTAATCTCCTCAAGGGATTGTAATTGAACAGTAATTGTCTTTTTTTCCGGTTTATCCGGGGAAATAACATTGAGCGTTGCCATCTCGCCTTTCTTAATTGACCGCAAAATTGCATAGAACTCGTCTCGCTTTTGAACTTCTTTGTTATTGATGGAAATAATTAAATCGTCTTTTTTCAACCCAGCCTTTTCACTAACACCGTTTTTGGTGATTTTTACCACAACTACGCCCTTAGAGTTTTCCGGAAATTTCTTAATTAAATCTACGGATTGTTCCCAAAGTTCTTCAACCGCGCACTGTATTGAACTTGTGCTTGCGGACTTTTTATAAGTCAAAAGCCTTTTTATAGAATCTGGCGGTGCAACAAAAGCTAACCCCTGAAGTGCATCACCCAGGGTCATCATACCCGATTGAACGCCAACAATTTTGCCCGATTTATCAATCCAACAACCGCCAGAAAATCCTTTTGGCGTGCCTCCCGCGATATGATACACGCGAACATAGTCCCCAAATATAGGTGAAAATTCGTACGTTAAACCGCCTCTGGCAACCCATCCTGGCACAATGACGTTATGTCTAAATAAAGGCGCGCCTATCAGCCAAATCATTTCCCCGGGGGCAGGCAATTTATTGGCGCATATAAAATAATTCTTAACATTCATATTTGTTTCTGGCTTTAACAAGGCAGTATCGTTGCCAATATCCGCTGCAAGGGGTTTTACAGAAAATCTTTTTCCCTCTGAATTAATTGCCTCTAACTTGCCTGCTGATTTTATAACATGGGCGGCGGTGATTATTTCTCCATATTGACTTGCAAACCAACCTGAACCCTGCAGATGCCCATCTGCAAGTATCTCCACCGTTCCTTTAACATAACGGCTATATTTGTCAGCAGATAAACTATCATCTCCGTAACCTGTAAAATTTAATACAAAGAAAATTAAAATACTAAATTTTACATAGATATTATTTCCCGTTTTTGTCCAATGAATATTCATAATAAAACACCTGTTGAATGCCTACAATAAAAACCCTATTCTTCTGCAATAAGATATGGATTTATATAAAATCTGTTGCTTGCCTCGCTTGAATTATGGAGTTCAATAGCGATAACATTAGAACCTCGCTTTAAATTCTTACCAAAATCCCGCAATGAAACATAATATGGATCGCCAATATGATGTTGTTTTATACCCTGAATATGTTTTCCACTACCTCGGTCAATGTTTTTTCTTCCGACTTCAATACCATTCAAATAAACAATAAATCCATCATCACAATCGGCAACAAGGGCAACATCCGTAAATTTGTCTGGTCTATCTACAAAAAATTCTTTTCGCAGATAAACGACAGTAGATTTGCTATTTGCTGGAATTTGGGTGTGAACGCCGGGATATCCTCTCCCGATTGGCATCGCACCAACACTCCATCCCACAGGTTGATATTCTAACCATGTCCACTTAATATTTTTAGGATGTTTATCCATAAGATAATGCCATTGGGAATTTTCAGATATAATCTCAGTATATTTTAAAGGTGGCATAACCGGAAAACCGTCTTCATTAGGTTCGGCAAACCGTTTGAACTCCGCAGGTTGCCAGGGATTAGGACGTCCAGCTATGGTAGCTTTTCCATCTTTTTCAATACAAAAACGGTCACGCAAACTTCCGTAAGAATCAACCATTGTAACAGTTAATCTGTTGTCAATAATATCAACTATGACCGAACCATAACCAATGTATGTATGTTTAGCATACGGCAATGTGCCTCTCCTGCCAAGAGTGGTTCCAGCGTGTCCTGTTACTATATGAATATGACCTTCGTCGCGATTAATACCTGCGCTCTTTATATAAGCACCATCACCATCAGGGTTGCCATCTCCATCATCAACAATTTTATACGACACAGTATAATTGGTATCATAAGCGCCTTTTATCAACATAGTGCGTTCGTAAGTATGCGAATGACCGGCAAACACTGTGTCAACTCCACCAGCCTCTAAAATTGGCATAATAAACCTACGCATTTCAATTACTTCTTTTTCTGTTACTCCATTGTGGGAACCCATTGTATATGCCGGGTGATGGAAGAATGCGATTATCCAATCCGACTTGCTATCTTTTTTAGTTTTTTCTAAATCTTTTTTTAACCACAACGCCATTGGCGCATCGGTTTTTTTACTCATATCAAAGCTATCCAGACAGATAAAATGGACGCGTCCCCAATCAAACGAATAGTAAGATTCTGTGCCTGATGGGATTCCACCGGCTTCGGCTTTCGTTGGCAAAACGTGCGCATCATAATATGGTCCAATACCTTTATCCGATTTGCAGGAATAACCCTCGTGATTACCGAGCGTTGTCCAGCAAACACGGTGTCTTAACGAATCTTGATACATATTAAAATGTCGCGTTTGAAACTCTACATCCTTGCCGTTCATATAGGCTATGTCTCCGACGTGCAGTATAAAATCAAACATCCTTCCATCTTTTTCTGCCTGTCTCAATGCTGAATGATACACCATATATTGCATCTTTCTTGCAGTGCCTGAATCACCAATCACCCAAAACCGTATTGGCACTGGAATGCCGGGAATCGGCGCTGTTTTAAATGAATAATCTTTCTCTGATGGTGTTAATCTTGTTTCTCCATCATAGATAGCATAGTAATATTTTGTATCTGGTTGAAGTCCGGTAACTTGCGCTTCATATTGAAAAGTTCCACCTGGCGTCGTCTTATGAAGTCGTGGCAATTTTAAATTCTCCTTCTTATAAAGAGAGAGAACAGACGCAGGTTGGAGGTTGCTTTCACCGGGAGAAAATTTGATTAGAATCTTTTTTGGTTCAACAGAATACTCAAGATTATTAATGTCGCTCCCAAATTTTACAACCGGCTTAATCCGTCTACAATCTGTCCTCCAAACAATGCTGATTGAATTTGAAGTTGCAAGTTGTAAATAAGGTCCCCGTGTGATAACTTTTTCAGCCTCAGCAATACTGGCTGAATAAGTAGTTGTTATAGTCAATAATATGGCAAATAAACACACCAATCCGTAATGATTAATAGCTTTCATTTCCGCAATATTTTAAAAGAATGATGATTAATATTTCAATAAAAACTTAAATTTCAGGCAATTGCCATGGCTTTCGTCTTGCCCTATCAAGCATCTGGTTTGCCGTGTCATCGTTTATAAACTGCTCTTTTGCGGGGTTCCATCTTAACTTGCGTCCCAACATCATCGCAATGTTGCCGATATGGGCAATAGTGATTGTCCTGTGACCAATTTCAGCCGGGGCGTAACATTGTTTTCTTGATTTTACACAATCAAGAAAGTTGCGGTGTTCATCCGGGGCAGTATAAAGATGTATCTCGTTTTCACCTATTTTAGATTCAAGTATTGACGCCGGTTCAGACTTTGGTTTAGCAGCCCAACCTTCGTTTCCTATCCATCCGTCAGTCCCTTCAAACCGGATTCCAGGACGATTTGAGACGATATTCAACACCACGCCATTTTCGTATTTACAGGTAACATTGAAAGTCTTAGCTGCGTTAAACAGTTCGGTTTTTGGTGGGAAATCCCCTTTTCCTTCTACCTCTATAGGTCCTGTGTGTTCTGTATCATTTCCCCATTGTGCAATGTCAATCAAATGAGCGCCCCAGTCTGTAAGCATTCCGCCCGAATAATCTAAATTCCATCGGAAGTTCCAATGGCATCTGGCTTCGCAATACGGGGCATACGGCGCCTGACCAAGCCACATATCGTAATCAAATCCTTCGGGCGGCTGTGTAATTTCTTTTGACGCCGGTCTTATTGAATAACCTGTGGGCAGTTCAACGAGGATTCGTTTTATTTTTCCGATTCTTCCATTTCTTACAAGTTCACACATACGATGATAATGTTTTATTTCCTGTGATCGATTTTCGGAAGAGGTTTGGAAGACGCGGTTATATTTTTTCGTGGCATCGCTTAACACTCTACCCTCGCGCATAGTTAAAGAAAGTGGTTTTTCGCAAATAACATCCTTTCCTGCTTTTACTGCCATAATTGCCGGAATAACGTGCCAGTGGTCAGGGGTTGAAATCATAACAGCGTCAATATCTTTTCTTGCCAATACATCCCTGAAATCGTTGTAAGCATTGCATCCTTTATATGCGCCGTCTTTAATTTGTTCGGAATAACGTTCTTCTACAAATTTTTTTGCGTGTTCTCTCTTATCCTTATCAACATCACATACGGCAACTATCATTGCGTCTTTATGTCGTATGAATCCATTGATGTTCCTGTTGAGACCGTGGTCGCCAGTGCCAATAAAACCGAGCGTAATCCTGTTTGATGGTGAAACAGTACCTTCTGCGCCAAGAACCGATGGCTTCACAATTTGAGGAACAATACCTGTAATTGCAGAATACAATAATGTCGATTTAATAAAATTCCGTCTGGTGAGTTTACTTTTCATATATTCAAATTATATGATAACAAGGTTTAATATGTAAAATTAATTCTTTAAACTAAATCGATTCTGGATTTGCTTATTCTTGAAAAACATTTCGATTATGGTTTTAACACAATTTTCCCTGACAAATTTCCTCTTTTCCCGATTGTATTTTCTTCCTGTAATTTATGCGCAAGAGAGGCTTGTGAGAGCGGCAGAACGCGATCTATGAGCGGCTTTAATTTGCCCTGAACCATCCATTTATTAATATCGTTAGCACATTGCGTCTGTTCATTAGAAGTAGCATTAAACATCGCAAAACCGAACACCTTACAATCTTTTACATAAAATGGACCGACAGGAAATTGAGGACGCGCCTCTCTGCCAGCCATAATTATAATACGCCCGCGAACTGCAAGCGATGAGATGATTTTATCAAAGTCAGGTTCTCGCGAAGTCTCCCACCAAACATTTACGCCTTTTGGTTCAACATTTTTAATCTCTCTTTCAATACTTTTTTCTTTGTAATTAAATGCTGCTTTTGCGCCGAGTTTTTCGCATAATTTAACTTTTTCTTCGTTCCCCGCGCTTGCATATACAGTTGCGCCGATAGCCTTTGCCATCTGTATCACAGTGCTTCCAATTCCTCCCGAACCGCCATTCACAAAAATTGTTTCGCCTGATTTTAATTTAGCCTCGCGAAAAAGTCCTAAATGCGAAGTAATGCCAACAAGCGCAATTGCTGCTATATTTTCATCGGAAACACCCATCGGCGTTGGATAAAGCCACTCTTCTTCAACAAGGGCAAACTCTGCAAATGTTCCTTGACGTCCAAACAATCCTTGATTTGTTCCCCAAACTCTGTCTCCTTTTTTAAATTTTGTTACCTGTTCACCAACCTCTTCAACTACACCAGCAAGATCGCAACCAATGATATAAGGCAGCGGTATTCCCATCTGAACAAGCCCAGCGCGGATATAAGTATCAATCGGATTTACAGACACCGCTTTTATTCTAACAAGCGCCTGTTTTCCCTTCGGATTATCTATCGGAAATTCTCCATATTCTATTACCTCCGGCGGTCCTAATTTTCTAATAAATGCAGCTTTCATAATACAAATAATATATTTCATATCGTTATTGAACAAGGGATTAATGATACCTTTCCAACAATAGTTGAAAATTCATCTTTTAATCATTTAAAATCTGTTTTAAAAATAAAGATATGAAGAAGCAAATTCTTTTAATGTTGTTTATAGCTTTATCGCTACAATCAATATTTAGCGCGCAACCAAATATAATTATAATACTCGCCGATGACCTTGGTTATGGAGATCTCGGGTGTTATGGACATCCAAGCATTAAAACCCCCAATCTTGACCGAATGGCTGCGGAAGGAATGCGTTTCACTGATTTTTATGCAACCGCCGAAGTATGCACTCCAAGCAGGGCTGCGCTTCTTACTGGCAGATATCCAATAAGGAGTGGAATGTGCCACGACAAATACAGAGTCTTGCGTCGCACCTCAATTGGCGGTTTATCAAAAGATGAAATCACTATCGCAAAAGCGCTAAAACAACACGGTTATGCCACCTGTATGGTCGGAAAATGGCATCTGGGAAATTATGAAAACGTCCCTGAATACCACCCATTAAACTATGGTTTTGATTACTACTTTGGGCTCCCACACTCTAACGATATGAACCCTACTAAAAAAGCGCCAAAAGCCGCAACAAGAAGGCTTGACCAGGACCCGCAATGGTGGGCTGCGCCACTTTATAGAAACAGAGAAAAAATTGAGTGTCCTGCAAACCAATCTACACTTACGCGGCGATACACCGATGAGGCTATAAAATTTATTAAGCAAAATAAAGGAAAGCCATTTTTCATCTATTTTGCTCATACATTTCCACATGTGCCTTTGTTTTCTTCGAAAAAAGATAGTCTGCGTGGATTATACGGCGATGTTGTAGAAGAACTTGATTGGAGCGTGGGTCAAATACTCCAAACCTTGCGGGATAATAAACTTGATAAAAATACATTTGTGTTTTTTACAAGTGATAATGGACCCTGGCTGACGCACGGACTTGCAGGGGGTTCTGCTGGCTTGCTGAAAGATGGCAAAGGCTCAACTTATGAAGGCGGTATGAGAGAACCGGGTATAGCGTGGTTTCCGGGAAAAATTAAACCCGGTATAGTAACTCACGAGTTGGCTTGCAATATGGACTTATTCAATACCTGCTTAACGCTTGCAGGCGCTAAAATCCCGGACGACAGAATTATTGATGGCGTGGATATGAGCCCAACACTTTTTGGAAATGGAAAAAGCAAACGCGAATCTTTTATCTATTATCGTGGAACAAAACTATACGGAGCGCGATTTGGACAATATAAGGCGCATTACATTACCCAACCATCGTACGGGACTAACGCGCCTGTTTCACACAACCCACCTCTGCTTTATGAATTAGGACAGGACCCATCTGAAAATTTTGATGTCGCAGATAAACATCCGGAGATTATCGCAAAGATAAACGAAATTGTTGAACAGCATAAAAAAACAGTGCAACCAGTGAAAAACCAACTGGAAGAAACAATTCAAGAAAATAAACAGTAGTGTTTAGATATAGTTTATTTTTAATTTTTCATTTTTAAAAAATATTTTATGATGTTATCCGATGTTGAATACAGGTAAATATATTGCGGTTTTGATGCTGCTGGTTGGTTCCTTGAATTTAATTTCAGGGGAGGCAAAAAATATTAAGTTATCTGTTTATAACGGATGGAAAGATTCTGTCATCATTGAAGTTCCTGAGGCGGAAGTAGAAGCGGCTATTGTTCCAGCCATTGGCGGCAGAATTATGCGCTATGAACTTTATGGCGACAATCCATTATATGAAAACCGCAACGCCTCCGGTCAGACTTATGAAAACGTTGGTCAAATATTCTTTGTCGGAGGTTATCAATGCGATTTAGGACCTGAAATTCGCGACACCCCGGCAAGCCCAATTTTATGGTTGGGAAAATGGGACGTTAAAGGCATTAAAGAACATTCAGTCATATTGGCAAGCCAGCCGGATAACTCTGTCGGCGTTCAAATGGAAAAAGAAATAGTTGTTGATATGGAGACAGGCGAATTAGGTATTGTCCAACGGATTATCAACATATCAAATAAAGAAATCACCACTTCACACTGGGATAGGACATTCTGCAAAAGCGGCGGCTTTATTGTAATTCCCCTCTCCCGTTCAAGCAAATTAGCTGCAGGATGGTCAATGCGCCATAAAATTCAGGATAAATATATTTATGACGGCGTAAATCCGTCAGCGCCAAATGTTAAAATATACGGTCGTTTGCTTGTCGCTAAGGCTGAGGGAGTGCCACTTAAAATTGGAGCCGACACAGACGCAGGGTGGATCGCCTATGTCCTCAACACAACAGTTTTTGTAAAATATTTTCCAGTAGAACGCGGTGGAAATTATCCTGACAGCGGCAATAATGTATTTGCTTATATGGACGATAGGATTGTGGAATTTGGTCCTGTCTCTGCGCAAGAAAATTTAAAAGCGGGGGAAAAATATGATTTTCCAGAAAAATGGTCTCTAATTCAACTAAACGAACCAGCAAACGATTTTAAGAAGGCAAAGTCAGCTGCGGATAAAATTCCGCCATCGCCATTCTCAAAATAACAAAATTGAATCAACAATATTGGTAATCTCTCTTAATTATCTTCATTTTGTTTTTTTAACATTATCGGTGTGGAATCCTTATAGACAAGTTTGCCTGTTCGTTTGTCCCAGATACGAGTGCGATGGCTCAATTTATGTTCACTGTGGCAATCCATACAAAATTTGCCATCTTTATTTGTCCCTGCTAAAACCGAACTATGTTCAGGAGGGTCTTTAAGGTCTGCCTTTGTTTTATCAGTCTCAATAAGTTCTTTCCAGTTATGACAGGTAAGGCATAGGAAACGAACACGTCCCTTGTTTGCAAACATTCTATCCGGAGGCGTCAAGTTATCTTCATCTACACAGTGGGAATCACACTCTAAATGACAAACAATACAACCGACATTCGCCTTTAAATGAGAATCGGTCAGTTTTTCATCCTCGAAATTTGCATGACAAACCAGACATCGGCTATTATCTGCTGGCGGCCCGGGATATTTAGTCTTTGGTTTTTTCTGTTCTTGGTTTGAAACTGAATTTTCTTTTTCGTTATCTGCCGCAATATTATTTTGCGATATTAAACTAACCAACGCAATATACAAAAACACCGCGACAACTATCTTCAAAGATTTCATCAGAATATAAAGAAAATCCAGCCTAATCTGATTCTACTGGGGCATTAAACATATTCCCAATTCTTGAGCCATTGATAATCATCTGGTAAGCGTGCCCACATTTCATCGGCAGCGTGGTTAAGTTCGGCGCGTTCATTTTTATCCAATTCGCGTCGTTCCTGCACCGCTTTGGCGACATTATCAACCTGATGAATATTGATAAGGCCCGGAATCGGCGCCGTAATGGCTGGGTTGCAGAGAATATAACGAATAGCTAATCTGGCGCGTTTATCATCTTCTTCAGCCTCCGGGTTATCAATGGCGCTATTGCCTTTAAACAGCGAGTTGCTGGCAAACGGTTTTATCCCAAACACTCCAACATCATACTGTTTTACAGCGTCAAAAATACTTCCCTCGGGCAAAATCTTGCTTTTCGCCGTGTATGGCGTGCATATTGCTTCGATAACTTTGCTATATTTTTCTATCATCCATTTAATATGATTGCGGTCGTGCGATGAAAACCCGGTAAACCTTGCCTTTCCTTGTTGTTTTGCTTTTTCCAGTGCCTTCATCATTTCTTCCACTTCACCTTCTGTATGCTTCGAACTTTGTTCGTGCATTGTGATTCGCCATAAATCAACATAATCAAGTTCTGCTTGTTTCATCCCTTTCTCGAGTGTATCAAGAAGTTTCTCTGCCGTCCGATATTCTGGATTACGCATCTCTTTTTCAAACCAAGAAAAGCCAAGATACATTTTATCTCGTCTGCCTTTAAGCGCCTTACTATAAGTTAAAACCTCCTGACTTGTGCAAGCATCTATATAGTTCATTCCGCGCTCAATGCAACGGCTGACAACGTCAGTCCTATTCTTTATAAAATCGGGGTTATCAATACCACCGCTACCGGAAACTACAGTATCCACACGTTTCCAATGTCCACCAAGGCAAACTGCGGAGACCATTAAACCTGTTTTACCAAGCCTCCGATACTCCATATCAGGGTTAAAATTTAGGGCTTTTGATTCTGCCGCGCCTAATTTGCTCACAGCAACGCCGGCTGCCGCAACCGCAGTGGTTTTGATAAAGTCCCGTCGGGTTATATCATTAAATAATATCGGCTTCATATATCCTCTGGTGTATTTTTCAAAACTTTATTTCATACTTACAAAAAGGTCAATCATAAAATCCTAACATTTTTTCTCTGCAATAAATCACATTGACAAAAAATCCGCAGATAAATCAACAGGACATATTTGACCATAAGGGTTGTTATTTTATCTTTCTATTTTGATGGTTTTTAATTGAAAAGGGTAGAGATTTAAAGTGATAGAATTACTTTTTGAAGTTAAAATCTCGTCGGCAATTGCATCGTGAGCGACCCCATAGCCTTTCAAATTAATCTTAACATCTTTTTTTTCATACCATCCTGTATTTACAATGGCTAACCATACTCCGTTGGACTGGGTGGTAATTTCACGGACGACAATTTCAGAATCATCGCATAAATTCTGCAATAGTTTAGATGGCAATGCAGGCAAGGCTAAAAAGTTGGCGTTAAAATTTCTCACATAATCGGGAAATCCACGCCCGTAATTACCACCCATTAAATAGCCTACCATTGATGGGTCGGCTTTTGCTACAGCCATTGCCTCTGCCATCATACAAAAAGGACCGGAGCGTTCAACATCAGCAATGAAATAGCCAAGTTTGGGTCTACCATTTTTATCAAACATCATATCTTCATTGAGCGGATAATGTCGCACAATCGCAAGTCCTGAAGCCGTTCTGAACAGGTCAAGAGCATCGCTTGATGCAACCGTATAAAGCCTGTTAAATCCATAAGTGAGCATTGCCCCATCAACATTGTTGTATCGCAACGGATCCGCTGGCGGGCTTGCGTGATGCGGTTCCCAATTCCCCCAGGGAAGTGGCGCAGATGTTAACGCCTTTTCATACAATTTTTGTTCAAGAACATATTCAGTTGAGACGGGTGTAATTTTGCGACCATCTATAATATGTTGCGGTTGAGATAATATTTTTTGCCAGGTCGGGACATCATCAGTGACAATCTTTTTATCCCAATCTGGAAATGATGGACCGGGTTCGCTTGCCTCGGTAGTGAACAACGCAAACGCATTTGTGATTCTGTTTGTTCTGAGATAATCTCGCATTGAGATTATGAATTGTTGTCTCTTCCCAAACCACCAGTCCTTATAATCTTCGTAGAGTTTTTTATCAGCGATTAAATTGACGCGAGTCGGTATTTTTTCACGATTAGTCTCTTTAGCAAACCGAGTAAGGGCGGCATCTGAAAAACTTATTGGCAGTTGAGATCTTGGGCGTAACCATATTCCGGCAAAGTTTGCTTTTGAATTAAATTTTAATACTGTCAGGTCTAATATCTTTTTGAAATCCTCGTAAGTATCCGGATCTGTGATATCCGCATTTGCGCTTTCAATCCAGCTAATATGGGTATAAGCGTCGTTTCGTCCAAGCGGTTTACATCTACGTTGGTTTCCCAATCCCTTATAACCTTTGCTGCCTGAATATTCATAATATGGCAAGAGGTCAAATTTATTTTTTGACATCAATTCCACAATTTGTCCCCACAGATTTTTATGTCGCTCCGCAAAAAATACCCAGTTATTTCCACCATAAGCCGTAGGGTCCCAGTGCTGGCAGGCGCC
Organism: Verrucomicrobiota bacterium; assembly: GCA_029572555.1. GTDB lineage: Bacteria > Verrucomicrobiota > Verrucomicrobiia > Limisphaerales > JAKPVM01 > JAKPVM01. The sequence continues at coordinate 40,566 of JAKPVM010000165.1, forward strand.
GAATTCAAGCAGATCTTTGCAAAATGTATTAATGCCAAGAAACTGCATTTGATTAACCTTAAACTTATACCAATCAAGCGGTTCTTTTACGGCGCGTTCATTTTCACGAGCGGAATCAATGACACCATCAGCCATCTCTTCTCGCCAGAATATACGACGGTGCGGCAGATTTTGTGGTGGCAATTTCAAAGGCTGAATAAGAGCGGATTTATCTTTGACTTCGTAAAGTAGAATTCGTGAGACAGCTGCTCCTCGGGATACTGGGTCGTTTCGTTCTGAAAATTGAGCTATTATAACTGGGAAACCATCATCAGCCGTCAACTTTCTTTCACCTGCCCCGCGAATAAATCCGAGTTCAGGAAACCTGTCGTGAAGATTAAAATAAAGCGTCCATCTTTCATATTTTCCTGACAGCGGAAGGCGGAGCGATTCGCAATTGTTGTTCACATATTTTGGATGAAGCGCATCACCGGTTGTTGCGCCAGTATGGAATCCCCGAGAGGTTTCGTTTCCGCCATTCATCACGATATATGCGCGCGGATTATCCTCAGGATACTCAACTACAAGAACATAATCTTTGCCCGGCGTTAGAAGTTTAAACTTGCCCATCCGAAATGCCATAAATGCGCATTCATCAGCGGTCTTTTTCAAAACCCGACATTTTCGCCCAAGAATAATCTGCAATTCTGAAACGGCAGATGGACTTTCCGTGAAAAGATGTTCAGGATTTTCCTCGCCGCAATTCACCTCATCAACTAACCGCGCGAGTCCAAAAGGCGGAATTTCAATCCACGGTCTTGCAGAGAGTTCTTCTCTTGCCTTTTGTAATGCCATCTCTCGTTCTTTTGCTGCGAGGTTTTTTTCTTCCTGTTGCTTTTTAACTTTTTCCCATTCGTTCGGTGTAAATTGTGATAGTGCAACCTCCGCAATTCCGGCGCCCGGTGATTTAAGAGTAATTCGCACCTTACTTGACATACGTTCAATAGGAACCCGCGTCCATGCCATAAACTTATCGCAACCATAATTTGTGATTGTCGTCCATTCATTACTTTCTGTTGAAAAAACCTCTATTACAACTTCCCCTGTCCCAAAAGTATCAAATATCCAGAATGCGTTTAACGGCTTCGATTCTCCCAAATCTATTGTGGCGCTAAAAGGGAATCGCTTCCAGTATTGCGAATTAATTTTCCATCCTTTTTCCGGCTTGCCTGTGGGAGGCAATTTTTCCTGTTCATCAATAAGACCTGAAAAATCGGCAAGCGGCGAACTGCTCGTAAGCATTTGCGGTGTTAGTTTAAGAAAATGTTCTTCCTCGGCGCTGGCTGTAAATAAAGCAGTAAACATCACAAAACTTAATTCCAGCAATATTGTCAAACGCACTAAAATATCAGCCTTTAAATATTTGAAATCGGGATTCATAAAATCTAATTAATTTAAATCCGCATTAATTTAAATCCATTTCTGTATTATTTATCTTTTCCAAAAACTTTTAAAATATAATTTGAATTTCGCATTTTATAAATTGACCTTCTTATTTAATCAAATTAATCTCATTTTTCAGATATGAAAATTTCCTTTAAAATTTTAATTTTAAGTCTCCTGATATATTTATTTAACAATCAAGGTTCCACAACTCTATGTCAGGAATATTCTCTGGATAAGGAAACGATTGACCGCTGGAGCACGCCGTATCGTGGCTGGCATTACTGGAATGACCATATAATATCTTCAAATCCACAAATTCCGGGCTATGAAGAGTTTAAGAACTCCGATGTCCCTTGCGTTTATCAAATCCCGGGTCAAACGAACAAGTGGTATATGAGTTTTATAGCGTTCAATGGCAAAGGATATAACTCGTTTGTTGTTGAAAGCGATGACCTTTTACACTGGGGTAATCCACGACTGGCTATGGGATTTGGGCCACAAGGAGAGTTTGATAATGGCGGTTGCGTAATAGGCGCGTTTTTATACGATTCCTACGATATAAAAGCGCCAAGAATGTTGAAAAAACAGAATGGAAAATATTGGACGCTCTATGGCTGTTATCCCCGACAGGGCGGATACGAGTTGCGTCCCGGATACGAAGGCGTCGCTTGCAGCGAGGATGGAATTAAATGGAGTCGCGCCAAAAATTCGCCAATCCTTTCCATCTATGATGCCGATTGCGGTGTATGGGAAAAGGACTGCATCTATCAACCCTGGCTTGTGGAATTTAAAACCAGGTATTTTAATTTCTACAACGCCGCTAATGGCGGGACCGAACAATCCGGTCTGGCTTTTTCAACCGACTTGCTAAACTGGATGCGTTATCCTGCTAACCCGCTGATTCACAACCGAAAAGGCGGATTCGATGAAGGTATGGCTTCCGACCCAAAGGTATTTAAAGATGGCGACCACTGGACAATGTTTTATTTTGGACTTGGAAAAGGCGGCGCTCATATAATGGTGGCTTTTTCAAGAGACATTGTTCATTGGAGTTCTCACCCAGAACCGCTATATAAGGCTGGTGCACATCCTGATGGTCTGGACAAAGAACATGCCCATAAAATCTCGCTTGTTTATAATCCCAATAACGACACCTTTTATATGTACTATTGCGCAGTTGGTAAAAAAGGACGCGGAATCGGGCTTTTAACAAGCAAACCGCTGAAATAGAAATTTACAATGAGAAAATCTAATATTATATTGCAGTTAGAGAAAGCAAACCGGAATCAAATTGGGACTTAGTCAAACGGCTGCAATAATAAACAGTGAAATAATATGAAAAAAACATTAGCACTCATCGTTGGCATGGCAGTCGTAGGGGCAACAATAATAACTCTGGCTCAACAGACTGCGCCAAATTCTACAGGTCAATCCTTTCAGGGTTTATATTGTAAAAAAGGTGACGACAATAGTCCTCAATTCAACCGTAAAAATCAGGGACAAGGACAACAAAACCGTTGTGGTTGGGGGATGTGGAGGAAAGGATTCCGTGGTGGCCCACAAGACGGCACCGGTCCACGCAGAGATGGTAGTTGTGGAAGGTGTCCTCGTCTGAGTTAATTAAACTTTATCACAGCAAATCTTTTTACGAAAGCTCTTTTGCCAGAATGCAAAGGATTCGTGAAATGCTTTTATCGTATTTTTTCTCGAAATCAATATGCCATCGTATTATATCATTCTTGAATTTGTTGAATGTTAAGGTATGAGCGATGTAGTAATTTTTTGTGAAATTCGAAATTGCTCTAACTGCCTGTAATTACGCTATTTATCCATATTTAACTCAGGAAAATAGGATATGTTATTCAGCATCAAGAATACTCTGACTATAATTAATATAAATCTACCTCAACCGTTAGCATTTCTGTAAAAATTGCGTATTTGAGTGAATATTTATTAGTGTTGCAATAATAATATTAAACAGATTCAACAACCTGCGAAAGCAGGTGACAGGATTATAGCAAAAGCAATACAAAAACATCATAAACCGCCCAAAGCGGTGACAGAGTCATTATTTAAATTAGCGCTCTGACACCCCTAACGGGGTTTTCCTCTGTGTTAATGTCTATGCTATAATCCTGCCACTCCTTGCGGAGTTTTAAAATGCCAGCCTTCGGCTGGTTGATATTTTATGGACAAAATGTTTTTCACAATATTAATTGTCATAATCTGGAGTATAAATATTTTGTTATTGTGTATTAATCCGATATCTGTGCTAATGATTCAGGTAGCATAAAATAGTAATAAAAAATTGTTGCAATGATTTTAAAAATTTGTTAGTGAACAATTGTATGTCAATCAGCATTGGCAACCGTAGCTCAAAAAAATATGACCAAATCATTAGTGTCGATCTTGGTGGGAGAACTACAAAAGCTATCAGTATAAAGCGCAGAGGTGGATCTTTCGAGTTTTCAAATTATGCTATAATTGATGCACCAATTTATGAGAAGAATTTAACCGCAGAGATTTTATCCGAACATCTAAAATCTGTAATTAAAAAACTTGATACCAAAGTAAAAAGAATAAACATGACGGTTGGTGCAACTGATTCAGTAGTGAGAATTGTTGATTTGCCCGCTATGGCTGTTGCCAATATGAGGTTAATGTTAAAACACAGCAGTAAGGTTTATCTTCAGCAAGAATTAACAGATTATGTTTTTGATTGTTTTATTTTGCCGCCGGGCAAAGTTGCGCCAAAACAGGGCGTGGAAGAAAAGAAAACAACTGCGCAAAAATATAGGGTCGTTGTCGGGGGGGCAAAACAACAACTTGTAGAAGAAATACAAAAAGCCTCAAAAATAGCAGGAATAACAATTGACAATCTAATTCCGGAACTGATTTGTCCTGTGAACGCCTTTGAGTATGCACAACCGGACACTTTTAAAAACGAATCTATGGCGCTTGTGGACGTCGGCTTTAAAGGGTGTTCAGTATCGGTATTGATTCAGGGTGAACTTGTTTTAAATCGGGTTGTAAATATTGGCGGAGATAAATTGACAGGTGCACTTGCTGAATCGCTTGGCATAACCTATGCCGAAGCCGAAGGAATCAAAATTGGTATGCCTGATGAAGTACAAGCAAACCTTGAATCTATAATAGCAATGCTCGGAAGAGAATTAAGGGCTTCAATTGATTTTTGTGAACATCAATCTAATGTGATCATTGGGCAGGTTTTTGTCTCCGGTGGTTCAGCGCGTTCTGATTTTTTATTAAAGTGTTTGCAAAACGAATTGGCAGTTCCTTGCCATAGATGGAATCCTACGGCTTTTATGGAATACAAACTGCCACCACAGTTAATGGGAGAGGTTGAACAAGTTGCACCGCAACTTACTGTGGCTATTGGGGCGGCTGCTTGTTCATTTTAAAAATTAGTTAATATGCCAATAAAATTAAATCTTCTTGCAGAGGTTCAATCTGCCGAAGAAATACGGCGGAAAGACCCTCTTCGTTATGCCATTTATTGTTCTGCTGGTGTGATTTTGGTTGTGTTACTCTGGGTATGTATGAACCAGATGTTTATTTCTGGCAAAAATAAAGAGCTTAGTGGACTTAATTCAAGCTGGGAACGGATGAAGCCACAATATAATTTGATACAGTCAAACCTTGCATACCTCAACGATTTGCATCAGCAATTAAATCAGCTTACAAATTATGTTACGAACCGCTTTTTATGGGCAAATGTGTTAAATGCACTCCAACAGTGCATAACAAATGTTTCAAAAAATGTCCAATTCACCCGTTTTAGAACCGACCACAGTTTTCAAGTTACACAGCCCTCTCTTGAGGTAAAAGAAGGAAAGAAAATTGTTGTGCCGGGTTTAAGCGTCGAAAAGATTAAATTTCTTATAGAGGCAAAAGACTACGGAAAAGAAGAGGAAGACAATGTGGTGCGTTTGCGTGAGGCAATCGCCGAGTTTCCATTTTTTAAAGAACGACTTGACAGGGCGCGCGGGGTAAGACTGGAAAGTTTGTCGCCGAGAATAAACGATCCTGAAAACCCTGAACGTTCCTATGTGGTTTTTACAATTGAGTGCGAGTTTCCAGATAAAACCCGTTGAACAATGAAACTAACAAAGCAAAAACAACAGTATCTTGCGCTGATAGCGTTAGGGACAATTTTTGTAGTTGTTGCAGTTTATTTTACCGTGATGGCAAACCAGTTTGATAAAATCGCCGCTCTTGATAAACAGATTGCCGATGCATCGGCGAATGTGGATAAAGCAAGAAAAGCTATCAGCAAAGCAAACTCAATCCAGCAAGAAGTCGAACAATTGAAGAACGTTATTTTAGATATTGAAACTAACAATATGCCTCCTGCGGGAGATAAATATTCCTGGTTTGTTGACACACTGCGCAAATTTTTAGTCCCTTACCAGAATCAAATTAGCATTCCATACAGAAGCCGTGAGGTCATCGGCGATGTCGGTATGTTCCCATCCTTTCCATATAAAGCCGCAACCTTCTCCGTGCGTGGTAATGCATCATATCATCAATATGGTCGTTTTTTATCAGACCTTGAAAACAAATTTCAATATTTTCGAGTTCAAAAGATTATTTTATCTCCAGCACCCCCTGCGGAAGGTGGAGTACAATCCCGAAAACTGGAATTTGATATGGACATTGTTACGCTTATAAAAACAAATGCACCATGAAATTATGCAAAAAAATTAAGACAGAGAACTGTCTGGATAGATGGATAATGATTGCACTGTTTTTAACAACCGTCGCGGGATATGATTTGCTTGCTGCTCAAACTAAACCGCAGACCGGTTCAGCAGTCAAAACTAATGCTCCGCCACCTCAGCCGATAGTGGTTGAAATCCCCAAATCTGTTTTTATATGGAATCCAAAAGAGGTAGGTTATGGCAGAGACCCATTCTTTCCGATAGAACCCGATTCTGTAAAAACAAATGAACAAAAGTCTATCACAACAACCAAAACAATCCAGCAGCTACAACCACAAAAACCTGTAGTAGATCTTAAATTGCAAGGAATTATAGGCAATATAAGGTGCATAATAAATGGCAAACAGATTTCAATAGGTGATGAAGAAATAATCCCTTATTCAAGTGGTAGAATCAAAGTAAAATGCAACAAAATTGAAGATGGGATTGCTTATATAACAATCATTTACAACGACGGTACTACTGAGAATCGCGAGCTTTCATTGAAGGCTAAAAAATAGGCATAATTAAAAATTTAATATTAAAACAAAAATATTGATAAAATGAAAACGATAACATCGTTTGCGGTTGCGGTTGGAATCTTTGCGGTCATTTATAACATTGCTGCCGGGGCAGCACCTGTAAATGAGCCAACAGATATTAAACTTGAAGACACCCCGCTGGATGTAGCGATTCAAACCATCGCTGAAATGGCGGGTGTTAACGTCTATATAGACCAAAAGATCCATAACCCGGTTATTGGTGCGGATGGCCACGCACATACGAATTTTGTAACTTTACGTTGGAATAGTATAACACCGACGAACGCTTTCAAAGCGCTGATAAACAATTATGGACTTGTAGCGACTTTTGACCAGGAAACCGGCGTTACAAAGGTAACTATGAAAGACATAACGGCGCTTGAACCATTGGAAGTTAAAACAATTTCCCTTAAATACGCTAATCCCACAAATATCGTTGAGGCAATAAAAACCGTTATCGGACAACGTAGCCGAATTATACCGGATATCAGAACAAGCCAACTGATTGTTATGGCAACGCAGAGCGAACTTACGCAAATTACAAATCTTATTGCGGAACTTGATACCCCATTAACTCAAATTTTGATAGAAGCCCGATTCATAGAAACATCAAAAAATCCTAAAAGCTTAAAAGGTATTGACTGGGCAGGGACTTTAGGTGGGCAGAACTTTACCTTTGGCAACGGAATTACTACTGGACAAACTGATACCCAAATTCCTGGAACTCCAGAAACTTCTACAAGCACACTACCGAGCGGCAGATCTACAACCTCAACATTGACCCCCGGATACGTTTCGCAAACGGCTCTATCGACCGTTCTTGGCGCAGGAGGCATTAGCGTAGATACTTCACGCGGTTGGTTCCCACATACGGCATTTTTAAACGCAGATGGCGTAAAAGCGGTGTTGAGCTTCCTGAATACCGAAAATGATATCGAATCCATTGCCACGCCGCGAGCCGTAACGCTTGAAGGAAATAAAGTTGAACTCTCAGTTGTGCAATATATCCCTGTGTTCGAGGAGGAACAAGGCGCTCTTGTTGCCGGCGGAGCTCAACCACCAACTGTAAAACCAAATTATAACTTGACTGTTGGAGAAAATCAAACACCCCTAAATAAAGTCGGTGTTACGTTAATTGTTACTCCTCGCGTCGTAGGAACAAATTCAATTCAATTACAACTTGAACCAAATATTTCCGTAAAAGAGCCGATCCCTGAAAGGCTAACACTTGGCGGCAAAATAAATGAATCCCCTATCTTTACACACAGAACTATCACAACGTTAGCAACGGTGCCAGACCAGCATACACTTGTGCTTGGCGGTTTGATTAATAATTCTACCACCAAGACTTATAGTAAAGTTCCACTGCTTGGCGACATTCCTATCCTCGGCTACCTGTTTAGAAGAGATACAAAAGAAGGAAATAAACGAAACTTGATAATATTTGTTACCCCAACGATTGTATCCGAAGAAGATTATCAACAACCGCCAGCTTCCACTATCAATTTCTTGAAGACAAAACCATTAGATAAGCCTGATATTGAGGACCCGGCATGGGATTCAGGAGCGCCAAAAGATAAAACACGCTCATTGTTCTAACAATATTTAACTAAATAAAAGTTCTATGTCTTATGAAACTGATTTTAAAATTCAAATTGCCCGGGTTAAAAGCGCTTACGGGCATCTTTACAATCTTAATTGCGCTGCCAGCTGCTTCTCAAACCGTCACTACAATCGCCGGTGGACGGATTACGCCATACGGCCCTGACTATGGGTTTGTGGACGGGGATAGTTTACAGGAGTCGCAATTCAATTTTCCAACCGCCATTGCAATTGGATTTGATGCCAGACTTTACGTTGCCGATAAGAATAATAACGCAATACGAAGACTGGATTTATCAGCAAACAGCACAATCACGGTTATACAAAATTTGAACGCCCCGGTCGGAATTATATTCGACAACGATGGTACTATGTACACCCTGACCTCCGGTGATGGATTTATTCATAAATTTGACACAAATTACAATCATCTTGGAACGGTAAACCTAACAGCCTTTTCTTCGCCAACTGCCTTTACAATTGATAGCAGCAAGAATTTTTATGTAGCCGAGTCAGGTGGCAATTTGCTTCGGGTTCATTCATCAAACGGGGTTCCGGTAGTTGTTGCGAGCGGATTTAACAATCCTCAAGGCGTTGTTATGCTTGATAACGGTATGATTGCTGTTAGCGATACCGGAAATCATTCTATAAAAGTCGTTAACCCAACAACATCATCGGTAACAAACTTCGTCGGAATCAGCGCAGGCTTTAGCAACGGCGTTCCATCGGTTGTAAAATTTAACACACCTACAACCATTGCAAAGGCTCCGAACGGCGCGCTTGTTGTCGCAGACAGATATAATCACCGCGTTCGTTTGGTTCAAACCAATGGTTATACAACTACGATTTATGGAATAGACAAATCTTTGTGGGAGGATTGTCCGACCTGCACTCCTTCGGTTTTTGAAGGCTGGTCCGATGGAACTGTAAATCAAACCCCGCTTGACCCCGCAGCAAGAGAGCCGATGGGTATTGCTATCTCCGCCGATGGTATGAAAATTTACACAACGGAAGTTTATTACCATATCATCAGAGTAGTTAGCGGAATAAACCTTAGCGTCCAGGGCGGGACAAATGGACCTGCAATCCCTGCTCCGACAATATCGCCTGATTCCGGGTATTACCCTGACGGGATAACAATCACTGTTTCAAGTTCTCTTCCTGATGTTTATTACACCACCGATGGCAGCGAACCGACGACTAACAGCCTTAAAGTTCAGATAATTGGCAACACCGGAACGATTAACTGGATGGAAAACGGAAAAGATATTTCATTATTGCGAATAAAGGCGTTTTCTGGAACTAACTCAAGCATAACAGTAAGCGGAAGCCCTCCTACCACGAGTATAATTGGAATTCCGCGCGACAGACAAGCCGGACCCGGTTCAACGATACTTGTTCCAGTAGTTGCTTCTATGCGCCCCGGCGAACAGATTAAATCAGTGCAATTTATCGCGCAAATTACTCCAAATGGCGCTGCCCCTGTCATTTCAGACCAGTTCAGGTTGCTTGATGTCACGACAAATGATTACATACAGGTTGCTGTACCGGCATTAGAACCTTCTAAACCTGTTGCGTTAAGTTCTAGCAGCCTTTTAATTAACAATTCGCGTTCTCTAATAATTACTGCGATTGGAACAAACTCAAATTTTGAAGTCTCTTCATATTCGGTGGTTGCTATGCTTGTTGTCCCTGTACCTGCAACGGCAAATATTGGCGATTCTTACACAATCCAAATAACAACAGCTTCCGGAACCTCTGATGGACTGTCATCTTCTCCCACGAATAGTGTAATCTTAACTCCGCTTCCACAGCGTTTAATTTGTATCACAAATGTTGCTTACACCGTTGGAGACACAGCCTCCGCAGGCTGGTATGAAGCGGGCGCTTTTGGCGACGGCAAATTGTTAAACAACGATGTCCTGAATGCATTTTATGCCTCTCTCGGGATTAAAACTCCACCTTCATTTACCGACATCTTTGATGCTATGGACGCCTTCCCGGACGATGAACCGGGTATGCTCGGCGGTGATGGTGATATTAGATATCTTGACTGGCAACGGATTTTATTCCGCTCATTAGGTCTGTTGACCAACACGCCAGCAGGAACAAATTGGGCGCGTTATTGGACAACTGGTGGCGTAAAGACAAACAATGTCGCCGGCGTTCAAATTGCAAATTCGCCTATTATTCAAAATAGTCAAACCGCCAGTATTGTCTGGGAAAAAGATGCTCGGATAGGCGCACTAACCGTTGCAAATGTTCAGCCGGGCGCAACTGTAAATGTCCCCATCTATTGCAAGACCGCTGACGGGATAGTGCTAAACGGCTTACAATTTAGGGCAATTGTGATCCCGATAGGCGATGCACCTCCGATTGAACAGTCGCCAGACTTCGTCAAGGCTATCACAGCAAACCCATACATCGCAAAAATCGGAAACAATCAGTTAGCCTGTGTCTGGGGTGGCTATGGATTTGGTGATGCTACAGATATTTCAGGTAGCAATTTGCTCGGTTATGTTAGGTTTGTTATCCCCACAACGGCAAAATCAGGCGATTGCTACACAGTCAGATTCGCCCGGCCGGATTCCGGTTCCGGAAATAGACAGTTCAATTTAGAAAGCTTTCCTGCAAATGTCTGGGTTTTGTCCGACCCGAAATCGCCCGATGCAATGGTTTCCGACGAGTGGCGAACAAATTTCTTTGGCAGTATAACGAACCGCTGGGCAAATGATAATGAAGACCCTGATGGTGATGGTGTGCCGAACTGGCAGGAATTTATTAGAGGAACAAATCCAACCAAATTATATGTGTTAATTAGGAAAGGGATGTTGCAGAACAACGGAAAACATAGCTTGCGATGGTTCGGAAAAAGCGGTTTGCGATATACGGTTGAGTGGTCAGACAATTTAAACAACTGGAACGAGATAGAGAACCTCTCTGGCAGTGGGGATGTTCTTGAATTTAATTTAACCGATGAACCGGGCTTGTTCAGGTTTTTCAGGGTAAAAACAAAATAACCCGATAAAACTATACGGGTCCATTTTTATAGATATATGAGAACAAAAATATTTCTTGGCGCTGTGTTTGTTCTGGCGCTTGTTGCCAGTGCTTCCGGTATTGTTATTGAAACGGTGATAACAAATGGGCTTTTTGAACCCCGTTCTGTCGCCGTCGGTTCAGATAGAGCAGTTTATATAGCAGATACAGGCAATCACAGGATTTTAAAATACTCTCCGTCAAGCGCTCAGGTCTCGGTTTTTGCTGGCTTAACAGGAATTAACGGAACAAACGACGGCACAGGGCTGCAAGCAAGATTTAATGGACCTGCGGCGATTATCCCGGCAAGAGGCGGATTAGTTATTTCTGATACATATAATCATACAATTCGTTTTATTAATTATAACGGTGTTGTATCAACTCTTGCGGGTATTCCAACGATACCCGGATTACAGGACGGCGCCGGTGTTGGCGCAAAATTTAGATTTCCTATTGGATTGGCTGTTGATAATTCAGATAATATTTATATCGCGGATTCAAAAAATAACGCAATCCGAGTTCTTGATACAAACAATGTGGTTTCTACACTTGCTACTGGTTTCAACTATCCTGCTGCGCTGGCTTTTGATGGCACAAATAGTCTCTGGGTTGCCGATAAACTGAATCATCAGATTAGAACGGTGAACATTTCTACCGGCGTCATAACCGATATTGCGGGCATTAAAGAGCAGTCAGGATTTTTAAACGATTTAATTGCTACCAATACGTTATTTAATAACCCGCAGGGTTTGCTGTTCCTTGGCGGCGCAACAGGTTTACTTATTGCGGATTCTGAAAACCATATCATACGAAGGCTTTATTTTAATTCGGCAATTGGTGGATATTCAGTTGAGACGTTTATCGGGATTGCGGGTGTTGCTGGAAGGACAGATGGCGCCGATACCGTTGCAACATTTAACACCCCGATAGGAATGACATTTGACGAAGAAAATGGCGGCTTTTATGTAATAGATTCAAAAGGCTATGAAACAGCGCCGGGCGCATTAAGAAGCGTCCAACTCTTTCCACCACCATCGCCAATATCAACTCCACAAATTTGTAGAGTCTATATGGTAACAGCTGATTTTGGCAATGTAACTGCATCTGAACCGGTAAACGGCTTAACATTTAACAACAACATCGTTCTTGCTATAAAAGCTGAGGCAGGTGTTGAGACTTATTATACTTATGGTCCTACACCTGCAAACCAGTTTGACACTAATTCAATCCCGGATCCTGACCCGAAATCGCCGTCAGCATTGCTTGCGCCATTTTACGAGGATGGAGCCGGCTCATTGCCGATACCTTTAATAACCGGTGGCTATCCGGACCTCACTATAAAAGCCATTAGCGCTGCAAAAGGACGCAAATCAAGTCCAGTCGCGCAGGCAAGAATTATTTTTAAGACAGGACGCCCCGTGATTGATGGAGATAACGCGGCTGGATTCAGAATTTACACAATCACGGATAAAGCCATCATTCGTTATACTACCGATGGAACTGACCCTGAACTTGACGCAACAAATGTATTTGTTGCCCAAAATTATGGATATATATCCCTAAAAATTAGTTCTGATACAGTGTTAAAAGCCCGCGCCTTTGCCACTGGTTTTTTACCAAGCGATGTAGTTTCCAAAACATTTTCCATTACAAACAGCATTGCCAATAAAATCAGCTTTGGTTTTGACGCCACGTTAGGCGAAGAAGCCTCCTGCAAATTCATTGCGGCGCCGGGTCAAGCCTTTAATATCCCTATTACATTAAGCCTTGTTCCATCGCCATCGCCGTTGCCGACTATTTATTCGTTGCAATATGGAATTACAATAACTAACTCGCCTTTTGCGCCACTACCTTCTCTGGACTTTGTCTCTTTATTAAAAAAGCCAAAGGAAGGAGAACAAGGAGTATATTTAACAATCCCGCCAGCTTTTTATTATTCGGGAGATATCACAAATACGGTAATAACAAGCAATATGTGGGGTCAATTTTTCCTTGGCGTCTTATGGATGGAAAGGTATTCAGAGACCAATTTATACAATACAAAACAACAGGATTTAGTAACCTATTCAATGGCGCATAACACCCTGTTTTTAAGCGCTGACAGAAAGGTCATCACTGGTAGTCTCATTCTTAATATTCCTCCGGGAGTTCCTGTGGATTCAACATACCAAATTCAAATCATAAGACCATCGGCAACTTCTGACGGCATTAGCCAAGATTTATTCATTGAGACGCCAATAAACGGTTCTTTTACAGCAGGAGCAATTAACTCTGTAAAAGAAATTACAATCGGTGAGGTCAGTTATCTTGTCGGCGATGTTGCGCCGTTCAGGTGGTTTAACGGCGGCGATTTTGGCGATGGTTATTTGCTTAACAATGACGTTATGGAAGTCTTCCAGGCAGCGGCTTATGGGTTGAATTCTCCTCCTAAAAATAGCGATATGTATGATGCTCTGGATTCCTGTTGCGTGGCAACTAACGGCGCTAATATCCCATCTGTTGTTTTATTCAATGGCAGTGATACTACTATTAACACTGTCGCAATGGGTGACGGCTCGCTTGATATTTATGATATTATTGTAACTTACAGAAGATCCATCGATCCAAATTTGACCTGGTTTAAACGATACTACACTTCAACAGGAAGAACGTGGACAACCACAGGGGTTCCTAATATTTCACGGAATAGCCTGAAAGTTAGCGAAAAACCAAAATCTTTCGCCCCTGCAGAGCTTCAGGATATTTGCTTTTCTGCCGATGATGTTGTCGGTGTTAGCGGACAAACAGTTGACGTCCCAATTAGAGTGGAAATCAACGGCGATTTGCCGCTAAAAGTGTTCTTGCTGAATTTAAGTGTGGAACCGCTTGACGGTTCTCCACAAGTTGAACAGGAAATTCAATTTATCCCATCCGCTCAAATTGGGGACCCAAGTATGACTATATCAAAGTGGATAGGAAATTATTCCGCCGCCTGGTTTAATCCTAATATTTCTGGAATCCCGAGCAACGGGGTTGTCGGAACTCTTCGTTTTACTATCCCCACAAGCGCAAACCAGAACGCAGCTTATGCTGTTAACTTTATGAAGATTTCAGCAGGCGGTTTTAACCTTCGCGGGCAAAACATCGGCGTCGTAACCACAACTCCTCGCTCCACATCTATATTCAATGACGGCATCCCGGATATCTGGCGTTTGCGATATTTCGGAACAATCAGCAACCTGCTGTCTCAAGCCAATGCCGATGCCGATGGCGACGGAGTCCCGAACATTCTTGAATATAAAGCAGGGACAAATCCTGTTGATGTTCAATCTAAATTCCAGCTACTTTCCGAGAAGTTGAACACTAATCGCAATTTAAAATTGAGCTGGAACGCTACGTTCGGCAAAAAATATATTGTGGAATCCGCACCTTCGCTGTTCTCAACTAACTGGACGATTATTGCGTCAAACCTCACTGGCAAAGCCGGTATATGCAATTTCATCGAAACAAATGCTGCGGATAGCAAAAAATTCTACCGTGTCCGTGTCAGCGAATAATCAACCTGACTTTTAGGTTTTATTTAACACGGATGGACAGAATATTTTATAAGATACCTGAATCATTAGCATAGATATTGGAATAATATACTAAATTGTGAAGATTAATACGTGATGTGTCATCCATAAAATAT